>NZ_JAMOKY010000026.1:0-54544 GCF_024499815.1 Stenotrophomonas testudinis
AAAAAACATAAGACAACACCCACCCCGCCCCCGCCCCCCCCCCCCCCCCCCCCCCCCCCCCCCCCCCCCCCCCCCCCCCCCCCCCCCCCCCCCCCCCGACCGCTGATGCGCGTTACGCCACGCGGCTGCGGCGGGCGCGCTCCAGGTGCACCAGCAGCAGCGAGATCGCGGCCGGGGTCATGCCGGGAATGCGCTGTGCCTGGCCGATGGTCTGCGGGCGCACGCGTTCCAGCTTCTGCAGCACTTCGGCCGACAACCCACGCACGCTGGCGTAGTCGAAGCCTTCGGCGATCGGCGTCGCTTCGTGGCGCTGCTGGCGTTCGATCTCGTCACGCTGGCGGTCCAGATAGCCGGCGTACTTCACGCCGATCTCGACCTGCTCGGCCACCTTGCCATCGGCCACCGCCGGGCCCAGCGACGGCACCTGCATCAGCTGCGCGTAGTCCAGCTCCGGGCGCTTGATCAGGTCCAGCACGTTGGTTTCGCGGCTGACCGCCACGCCCAGGGTTTCCTGCACTTCGCGGCCAAGCGCATTGGCCGGGGTCGCCCACAGTGCACCCAAGCGCGCTCGCTCGGCGGCGACTGCCGCCTGCTTGGTCTCGAAGGCGCTCCAGCGGCGGTCATCGACCAGGCCCATCTCGCGGCCGGCCGGGGTCAGGCGCTGGTCGGCGTTGTCCTCGCGCAGTTGCAGGCGGTACTCGGCGCGGCTGGTGAACATGCGGTACGGCTCGTTGGTGCCGTGGGTGATCAGGTCATCCACCAGCACGCCCAGGTACGCTTCGTCGCGGCGCGGGCACCAGCCGTCCAGCCCGCGCACTTGGCGCGCAGCGTTGAGGCCGGCCAGCAGGCCCTGTGCGGCGGCCTCTTCATAGCCGGTGGTGCCGTTGATCTGGCCGGCGAAGAACAGGCCGTTGACCAGCTTGGTTTCCAGCGAAGCCTTCAAGCCGCGCGGATCGAAGAAGTCATATTCGATGGCGTAGCCGGGGCGGGTGATGTGCGCGTTCTGGAAGCCGCGGATGCTGCGCACCATCTCCAGCTGCACGTCGAACGGCAGCGAGGTGGAGATGCCGTTGGGATAGATCTCGACGATGCCCAGGCCTTCGGGTTCGACGAAGATCTGGTGGCTGGCCTTTTCCGCAAAGCGCACCACCTTGTCCTCGATGGACGGGCAGTAGCGCGGGCCGATGCCCTCGATCTGCCCGCTGTACAGCGGCGAACGGTGCAGGGCGTCGCGGATGATCTGGTGGGTCTGCTCGGTGGTGTGCGTGATCCAGCAGCTGACCTGCTGCGGATGCTCGTCCACCGAACCGAGGAAGGACATCACCGGGCGCGGCGTGTCGCCGGGCTGCTCGTCCATCACGCTGTAATCCAGCGAGCGGCCATCGATGCGCGGCGGCGTGCCGGTCTTCAGGCGGTCGACCTGGAACGGACGTTCGCGCAGGCGCGCGGCCAGCGTGGTGGCCGGCGGGTCGCCCATGCGACCGGCGGCGTACTGGGTCGGGCCGACGTGGATCTTGCCGGCCAGGAAGGTGCCGGCGGTCAGCACCACGGCCTCGGCGTCGAAGCGCAGGCCGGTCTGGGTGATGACCCCGCGCACGGCGTCGCCTTCGATGACCAGGTCATCGACGGCCGCCTGGAACACAGTCAGGTCGGCCTGGCCTTCGACGATGGCGCGGATCGCCATGCGGTACAGGTTGCGGTCGGCCTGGCAGCGGGTCGCGCGCACGGCCGGGCCCTTGGAGGCGTTGAGCGTGCGCCACTGGATGCCGGCGCGGTCGGCGGCGTGCGCCATCGCACCGCCGAGGGCGTCGATTTCCTTGACCAGGTGACCCTTGCCGATGCCGCCGATGGCCGGGTTGCAGCTCATCGCGCCCACGGTTTCGATGTTGTGGGTCAGCAGCAGGGTGCGCACGCCGGTACGGGCCGCGGCCAGCGCGGCCTCGGTGCCGGCGTGGCCACCGCCGATGACGATGACGTCGTAACGATGGAAGGACTGGGTCATGGGGGCAGTTCAACAAGGGACGGGCGCGGCCGGGGCGGCGCCGGGGTGGCGATTTTAGCGCCATTCGGAGGGGGGCGACGGGCCCGGATGGGGAGCGGGCTGAAATCCGCCCTAAAGTTGGCAGGATTTTTGCAGATAACCCAATAGCACCCATCGTGGCTGGCGCCGTAGGCGCCGTTGACCGGAATTGGAACAGGGGCCGGTACAGGCGCACGGTGGGGAAGCGGGGGGCCGGCAGTCGGGGGACTGTCCGGCCCTGTTTTTTTGCAGATTTGCCGGACGAGGCCCGTCCACGCATGGCGTGGATCCAAACAAGCCAAAAACAAACGGCCCCGCATTGCGGGGCCGTCTGCTTTCAGAGGTGCCGACATCCGACAGGGCCGGAACAGGGGGGATCCAGATGTTCCTGTCGGATATCGACGTAGAGCTGTTTGGGACGGGCCCTTAACGTTTTTGTCACTTTGTGACGCGGGCCGTCACCACTCGCGTAGAGTGCGGCCTGAACCGCGTCAAATGCAAGATGGTTCAGAGCTCAACTGTGCGCTGCGTCGCACGTTTCATGTTTCGCCGCAGGCAACGGTTCATCGTTCCAGGTTTCGCCACGGAGAACCGTTCGACCTCGGCGCACGTGGTGGCTGTGCCGGACGTGCCTGCGGCGGCGCGGACGGGCGAGCCTGGGGCGCAGACGGACGCGCCTGCGGCGGACCCGACGGGCGGCCGGCCTGCGGCGGGCGACGCATCGAGTCCATGTTCCGCCACGGCGAGCCACCGTTGTTCTGTCGCGGCGGCGGCGGCGGACGGTTCTCACCACCGTTGCCCGGACGCGGCGGCGGCGGCGGGCGGTGGTTGTGCGGCGGCCGGTGGACCGGGCGCGAGTAATACGGGTTGCCGTAATAGCCGTAGCCGTAACCGCCGCCATAGCCGCCGTACCCACCGTAGTAGGGGTAGCCATAGGTGGACGGGTAGCCATACGGATAGCGGTACTCCGTCGACGGGGCACCGTGGTAGTAACTGCCACCGCTGCCACCGCCGACATAGTCGTAGGTGGAACAGCCGGTGAGGGCCAGCAACAGGCCACCGGCAAGCAACAGGCGCGTTTTCATGTGGGTCCCCCCAAGGACGGGTGTAGGGCCAGCTTCAGGCGTGGGCATTGAATCGCCCCTTAATTGTGCCGGCCCAGGATGAATGGTGATGAAGGCCTGCATGCTGGCATGGCCGGGTGCGTGGCCGCCAGCGTCGGGGCATACGTTAATCTTGCGTCATGAGCGATTCACTGTTGCCCCGCGCCGAAGATGTCCTGGCCGCCGCCGCGCGGATCGCGCCGCATGCCCATGTCACGCCGGTCCTGCGCTCGCACGCGCTGGATGCGCTGGCCGGGGCGCAGCTGGCGTTCAAGGCCGAACATCTGCAGCGCGGCGGGGCGTTCAAGTTCCGTGGTGCCTGCAACGCGGTCTGGTCGCTGGACGCCGGGCGCGCCGCGGCCGGTGTGGTCACCCATTCCTCGGGCAACCACGGTGCGGCGCTGGCCCTGGCCGCCCGCACCCGCGGCATTCCCTGTCACGTCGTGGTGCCCGAAGGGGCGGTGGCCGCCAAGCTGGCCAACATCGCCCGCCATGGCGCCACCCTCTGGCGCTGCCCGCCCACCATCGCCGACCGCGAGGCCACCTGCGCGCAGGTCCAGGCCGATACCGGCGCGACCCTGGTGCATCCCTATGCCGACCCGGCGGTGATGGCCGGGCAGGGCACGGCAGCGCTGGAACTGCTGCACAGCGACGGCCCGTTCGACGTACTGGTGGTGCCGGTGGGCGGCGGTGGCCTGGCCAGCGGCACTGCGCTGGCCCTGCAGCACGCCAGCCCGCAGACCCGCCTGGTGCTGGCCGAACCGGCCGGCGCCGACGACACCGCGCGTTCGCTGGCTGCCGGCCAGCGCGTGACCGCCTTCACCCCGGACACGTTCTGCGATGGCCTGCGCACGCTGGTCGGCGCGCCGAATTTCCAGCTGCTGCAGGCGGCGGGCGCCGAGGTGATCGTGGTGGAAGATGACGCCACCCGTGCGGCGATGCGCCTGCTGTGGGAGGTGCTGAAGCAGGTGGTGGAGCCGTCCTCGGCCATTGTGCTGGCAGCGGTGCTGGCCCAGCCGGCGCGGTTTGCCGGCCAGCGCGTGGGCCTGGTGCTGTCCGGCGGCAACGTCGATCTGCCAGCGCTGCGCTGGGAGGTGGCGTGAGCCGCGGCCGTCATCGACCGCGCACCGGCCTGCTGGGCTGGCTGTGGCGCCTGTTCGTGCTGGTGCTGGTGTGGCTGCTGGGCGTGACCGCTTGGATCGTCTGGGTGGGTGAGCGTGACCAGGCCGCCAAGGCCGACGCGATCATCGTGCTGGGCGCGGCGGCCTACGATGCCAAGCCGTCGCCGGTGTTCGAAGAACGCATCCGCCACGGCCTGGACCTGTACCAGGCCGGTTATGCACCGCTGCTGATCTTCACCGGTGGCTACGGTGGCGCGGGCGCGCGCTTTTCCGAATCGCAGGTGGCACGGCGCTATGCGCTGAAGCACGGCGTGCCGGATGACGCGATCCTGATCGAGACCGCCTCGCGCAACACCGTGCAGAACCTGGTGGAAGCCAAGCGGCTGATGGAGCAGCGCAAGCTGCACACGGTCATCATCGTCAGCGACCCGCTGCACATGGCGCGCGCGCTGCGCCTGAGCCAGGCGCTGGGCATCGAGGCGCTGGCCTCGTCCACGCCGAGCACGCGCTTCCGCAGCTTCCACACCAGCTGGCGTTTCCTGGTGCAGGAAATCTATTTCTTCCACCGCGACCTCGTGCGCCCGCCGCTGAGTTCGCCGGCGAATACCTGAGCGCCAGGCCGCGCCGCTGCGCTCGCCGGGCATGGCCCGGCGCTACCCATTCGTGCACCCGGCGCGGCCCTATCGCGCGCCCGGTAGCGCCGGGCCATGCCCGGCGGCGGCTTTCGGTCAGGGCTGCTTGCGGCGGATCGGGATGGCCGACACCGGCACCGAGGCGATGTCATGCCCGCCTTCGCGGATCGGCGCGCCCGGGTCCGGCGCCCAGGCGTGGGCGTAGATCACTTCCCAGCTGCTGGGAAGCTTGCCGTCGGTACGGCGCATCGGTTCGTACGCGGCTGCAGCAGCGGCGAAACGACCGCGGCCGGTCAGCGTGTGGCGGCGATCCACCCGTGCATTGGTCGCGCCCATCGCGCGCAGCTCGCGCATCAGCGCCGGCAGGTCGTCGTAGGTCAGGGTGAACAGGTCGCGGTCCAGCACCGGGTCGCGGAAGCCGGCCATCATCAACGCATCGCCGAACTGGGCGATCTGCGCGAAGCGGCTGACATGCGGGCGGTCATCGGCGGCGGCGAACGCTTCATTGAGCTCGACCAGCGTTTCCGGGCCGAAGGTGGAGCACAGCAGCAGGCCACCGGGCTTGAGCACGCGACGGAAACCGGCGAACACCGCCGGCAGGTCGTCCAGCCACTGCAGGCACAGGTTGCTGAAGATCACATCGACGCTGTTGTCGGCCAGCGGCAGCGCGGCGGCATCACCGCACAGGCGCTGGAACGGCTTCCACCAGCCGGCCTGGCGCTTGGCCTGGTCCAGCATCGGCAGGGCCACGTCCATCGCGATCACCTGCGCCTTCGGCCAGCGCTTCTTCATCAATGCGCTGGCGTGGCCGGTGCCGGCACCGATGTCCAGCACCACTTCGGGCGTGCGCGCTTCCAGGTAGTCCAGCGATTCGATCAGCCGCGATTGCACCTCGCGCTGCAGGGCAGCGGCGGCGTCATAGCTGTTGGCGGCGCGGGCGAACGCGCGGCGGACGTGGCGGGCATCGAAGTGGGACGGCATTGCGGAAGTCTCTTAGAACGTACCGGGGTAGGCGCCGCCGTCGATCAGCAGGTTCTGCCCGGTGAGGTAACCGGCCTGTGCGCTGCACAGGAAGGCGCAGGCGGCGCCGAATTCGTCCGGCGTGCCGAAGCGGCCGGCGGGGATCTGCTGGCGGCGGCGGTCGGCCACCGCCTGCACGTCGCCGTTCTGGCCCGCAGCGTGGGCGAAGTTGGCGCGCAGGCGGTCGGTGTCGAACTGGCCGGGCAGCAGGTTGTTGATCGTGACGTTGTGGCCGACCGTGCGCCGCGCCAGCCCCGCGACGAAGCCGGTGAGGCCGCTGCGCGCACCGTTGGACAGTGCCAGCGTGTCGATCGGTGCCTTCACCGAGGACGAGGTGATGTTGACGATGCGGCCGAAGCCGCGCGCGATCATTGCGTCAACCGTGGCGCGGATCAGTGCGATCGGCGCCAGCATGTTGGCATCCAGCGCGGCGATCCAGTCGTCGCGCTCGAAGGTGCGGAAGTCGCCAGGCGGCGGGCCACCGGCGTTGGTCACCAGGATGTCGACCTGCGGGCAGGCGGCCAGCGCCTGCGTGCGCCCAGCCTCGGTGGTGACGTCGGCGGCGATCGTGCGCACCTCGGCGGCACCGGGCAGGGCGCGCAGTTCCTCAGCGGCGGCCTGCAGGGCGGTTTCGCCACGGGCCACGATCACCACGTTCACGCCTTCGGCCACGAGGGCGCGCGCGCAGCCGAGGCCGAGACCCTTGCTTGCGCCGCAGACCAGTGCCCAGCGGCCGGAAATACCGAGATCCATGCGTCAACCCTGCCGAATGCGGAAAGTGCTCATTGTCCGCCATCGGCCGGTGACAGGCCGGCAACGAAGTGTTGCAGGGCAGCGGCCACCTCGTCGGCGTGGCCGAGGAAGGGCGCATGGCCGCCGTGGGCGACGGTCAGCGCCTGCGCGCCCGGGGCCAGCGCGGCGGCGGCCTGCATCGCGGCCGGCGATACCAGACGGTCGCGCTGGCCGGCGATCCACAGGCTGGGCCTGCCCAGCGTGGGCAGGGCGCCACGCAGGTCGGTGCCTTCCAGCAGGCGCAGGCCTTCCAGCAGGGCGCGCTCGCTGGGGGCGCCGCGCTCGACCAGGCGCTGGCGCAGGGTGCGCAGCTCCTCGCGGGCATGCGCCGAACCCATCACGTCCAACGCCAGGAAGCGCTCCAGGGTGCCGCCGAAGTCCGTGGCCAGATCACGCCCGAACTGCTCGAACACCGCCGGTTCCACCGCGTGCGGCCAGTCCTCGCCGCGCACGAAACGCGGCGTGGCGGCGATCATCGCCAGCCCGCGCACCTTCGGCAGGGTTGCCGCCGCATGCAGGGCAAACAGCCCGCCCAGCGACCAGCCACACCACACCGCTGGCGGCGTGGCCGCGGCAATGGCGTTGACCACGTGCGGCAGGCGCAGCGGCGTGCTGTCGTCGCGGCTGTGGCCATGGCCGGGCAGGTCGACCAGATGCAGGGTGAAACGGTCGGCCAAGCGCTGTGCCAGAGGCGCGAACACGCCGCCCTGCAGGGCCCAGCCGTGGATCAGAACCAGGTCCGGCCCGTGGCCGGTGACTTCGATATGCATGGGGTACGGCGCGTGCGGGTCAGGCCAGCGCGGGTAAAGCCGGCGGCAGCGCTTCGCTCGGCCCGGCAGCGACGCGGTCGCGCGCCTGGGCGATGGCTTCGACCAGTTCCCGCACCTGTTCCGGCGTATGCAGTGCCGACAGGGTGACGCGCAGCCGCGCCTTGCCTTCGGGCACCGTTGGCGGACGGATCGCGCCGACCAGCCAGCCGGCCTGCTCCAGCGCCTGCGACATCGCCACGGCGGTGTGGTCATCGCCACACAGCAGCGGCTGGATGGGGGTTTCCGAAGCCATCAGGTCGAGGCCATGGCGGCGCGCCTCACCGCGGAACAGGGCGATCAGGTCGGCCAGCTTGGCCCGGCGCCAATGATCGCGGCGGGCCAGGCGCACCGCTTCCAGTGCCGAGGCGGCCAAGGCCGGCGGCAGGGCAGTGGTGTAGATGTAGGGGCGAGCGGTTTCGGAAAGGTGCTCGACCAGGTCCTCGCGGCCCAGCACCAGTGCGCCGGAACTGCCCAGCGCCTTGCCGAGGGTGACCAGCTGCAACGGCACGTCGTCCACGCCCAGGCCGGCGGTGGCGACGGCACCACGGCCATCGCCGAGCACGCCCACGCCATGCGCGTCGTCCACGTAGAACAGGGCCTGCTGCAGGCGCGCGACCAGCGACAACGCACGCAGCGGTGCAACATCGCCGTCCATGCTGAACACACCATCGGTGGCCAGCATCGCCGCACCCTCGGGCGCGTGCTTGAGCTGGCGCATGGCGCCTTCCGGATCCAGGTGCGGGTAGCGGCGCAGGCGCGCACCGGCCAGCCGTGTGGAATCGAGCAGGCTGGCGTGGTTGAGCTTGTCCTGCACGCAGACGTCGTTCTCTTCGCTCAGCAGCGCCTGCTGCACGGCCAGGTTGGCGGCGAAGCCACTGCCAAACAGCAGGGCGCGCGGGTAACCGAGCCAGTCGGCCACTTCGCGTTCCAGCGCGTCGTGCAGTGCGTGGTGGCCGCAGACCAAGTGCGAGGCACCGGCACCGGTGCCATCGCGCGCGGCCGCATCCTGCAGCGCGTTGACCACGCTGAACTGCTGGGCCAGGCCCAGGTAGTCGTTGCTGCAGAACCCGGTCAACCAGCGCCCGTCAATTTCCAGGCGCACACCATCACGACGGGTGACCGTGCGCCGCGGGCGGCGACGGCCTTGTGCATCGCGCAACGCGCGCTGGGCTTGGAGGCGGGCGGTCAGGTCGGGGCGGGCCATGCTGGCTACAGGCGACGACGGGGCGGCTAGGGTAGCGCGTTGCCGCCACGCCTGCTCGACGCCCCGATCACGCGGCGTGTCACGCGGCGTGGGCGCAGCCACAGCCGGGGCCATCGGCGCTGATATCGGCATGCACGGTACCGCCGTGGTCGTGGCCTTCGGCGTCCACCTGCACCGGCATCGGCTGCAGGCCCAGGCGCGCGAACAGGGCAAGGTCGCGCTCGCTTTCCGGGTTGCCGGTGGTCAGCAGTTTCTCGCCATGGAAGATCGAGTTGGCACCGGCCAGGAAGCACAGCGCCTGCAGCTCGTCACTCATGGCTTCGCGACCGGCCGACAGCCGCACCATCGAACGCGGCATCGCGATGCGTGCCACCGCGATCATCCGCACGAACTCGAACGGGTCCAGTTCCGCGCTGCCATGCAGCGGCGTACCGGCCACCTGCACCAGCTTGTTGATCGGCACGGAATCGGGATGGGCCGGCAGCGTGGCCAGCGCCAGCAGCAGGCCGATGCGCTGCGCACGCGTTTCGCCCATGCCGACGATGCCGCCGCAGCAGGTCTTCAGCCCGGCATCGCGCACGTGGCCCAGCGTATCGAGGCGATCCTGGTACTGGCGCGTGTGGATGATCGAATCGTAGTAGTCCGGCGCGGCGTCCAGGTTGTGGTTGTAGTAGTCCAGGCCGGCGTCTTTCAACGCGCGCGCCTGCTCGCCACTGAGCATGCCGAGGGTGGCGCAGGTTTCCAGGCCGAGCGCCTTCACTCCGGCGATCATCGCAGCCACCTTCGGAATGTCGCGGTCCTTCGGCGAACGCCATGCGGCGCCCATGCAGAAGCGCGATGCACCTGCGGCCTTGGCCTGGCGTGCCTTGGCCAGCACAGCATCGGTATCCATCAGTTTCTGCGCGCTCACGCCCGTGGTGTAGCGCTGCGCCTGTGGGCAATACGCGCAGTCTTCCGGGCAGCCACCGGTCTTCACCGACAACAGCGTGGACACCTGCACCTGGGCCGGATCGAAATGCGCGCGATGCACGCTGGCGGCGCGGAACAGCAGTTCGGGCAAGGGCAGGTCGAAAAGCGCCTGCAGTTCATCGTGCTGCCAGTCGTAGCGGATGGCAGGAGCCATGGCGGGACCTTGGAGGGCGTGGAGCGAGGGCGGCAGTGTGGGTGGCTTGGTGAGGCCTGTCAACTACATTGTGCTTGAGATGGTTTACAGGATATTTGGCCCTGACCGCACCGCTACACTGGGCCGCCCAGCAACGGAACTGCCATGGATCTGCCGCGCTTCACCTATCACCCCGATCCCATCGCCACCGGTAGCGTGATCGCCGCCGATACGTCGTGCGTGTGCTGCGGACAGTCGCGTGGCTGCGTCTACACCGGGCCGGTCTATGCCGAAGAAGAGTACGGGCACGAAATATGCCCGTGGTGCATCGCCGATGGCTCCGCGCACGAGCGACTGGGCGTCACCTTCAGTGATGAGGAAGGCGTCGGTGGTGGCGGCGAGTGGGATGAAGTCGATGAGGAGATCAGCGACGTGATCGCGCAGCGTACGCCCGGCTTCAACGGCTGGCAGCAGGAACAGTGGTGGACCCATTGCGGGGATGCCGCGCAGTTCATCGGCCGCGCCGGTCGCGCCGAACTGGAAGCGCACGGTGAATCCGCGCTGGCGGCGATCCAGGACAGCACCGGGCTGGACGACGGACCCAAGTGGCAGCACTTCCTTGCCGCGTTGGACAAGGATGGATCACCGAGGGCGTACCTGTTCCGCTGCAGGCGCTGCGGTGTGGTGGGTGGTTACCAGGATTGCGATTGACGCGTTCTGATGCAGCCATTTGACGCCCGCACAGGATGCTGGAAGCCAATCACCCGCGAAGAGTTCGATGCGTTGGTTGCCGCCCAGCTCGCCCGCTGCACGCTCGACCAGCAGGCGGCCTTCGCGGCGCAGCGCGTGGCGTTCCATACGATGCCACTGCATCGCCTGGGCGAAGTCGAGCCGGTCTGGGTCGTCGCCCATCTCGCTGACGGGTGGCTGTACTACGAGGATGTGGAAGAGGGATTCGAGATGGGTATCCCCGGCGAAGACGGTGCACTGCCGGAGCGAGCCTGCAACCAGTACGAGCTGACGCACATCCTGTATCAGCAAGCGGATGCCGGCCTGGGCCGGCAGCGCTGATTCAAACTCGATCGCAGTGGCCGACCGGCATTACACCTGGGCCATGCCGCCATCGACGAAGAATTCGATGCCGTTGACGAAGCTGGACGCATCCGAGGCCAGGAAAGCCACGGCATTGGCCACTTCCTGCGGTTCACCGAGGCGGGCCAGCGGCACCTGCGCGGCGAGGTGATCGAACAGGCCCTGGCGGGCTTCGTCGGGCACCAGGTCGCCCAGGCCGGGGGTGCGGATCGGGCCGGGGCTGACCACGTTCACCCGGATGCGGCGCTCCTTCAGGTCCAGCGCCCACGAGCGGGCGAAGTTGCGCACGGCGGCCTTGCTGGCGCTGTACACGCTGAAGTTGGCCGTGCCCTGGATCGAGACCGTCGAGCCGGTGAGGATGACCGAAGCGCCATCGACCAGCAGCGGCAGCGCCTTCTGCACGGTGAACAGCACGCCGCGTACGTTGGTGGCGAAGATGCGGTCGAAGTGTTCTTCGGTGATGGCGCCCAGCGGCAGCATGTCGCCACCACCGGCGTTGGCGAACAGGATGTCGAGGCGGCCGGCTTGGCGGGCAATCTGCGCGTAGACCGCATCCAGGTCGCTGGGCTGCGCCGCATCGGCGCGGATGCCGGTGGCCTGCGCGCCGATGGAGGCCACGGCGGCGTCCAGTTCCGGCTGGCGGCGGCCAGTGATGAAGACCTTGGCGCCGAGGCTGGCCAGGTGCTGGGCGGTGGCCAGGCCGATGCCGGTGGTGCCGCCGGTGACGAGGGCGATCTTGTCGTTGAAATCAGTGCTCATGGTGTTCTCCTGCAAGGGCTGCCGGGGAGGGGTGGCAGCGGGTGGGAGAATGATGGGCGGCGGCGCGGCTGCAATAAATCCTGCGCAATGACAATGACTGTGCATGCACGTGCATAATCGATGGCATGAATCAGCTCACTGCCATCCGTGCCTTTGCCCGCGTCGTCGAGGCCGGCAGCTTCACCCGCGCCGCTGATTCGCTGGACATGCCGACCACCTCGCTGAGCAAGCTGGTGCGCGAACTGGAAACCCACCTGGGCGTGCGCCTGCTGCAGCGGACCACGCGCCGCGTGGCGGTCACCGCCGAAGGCCAAGCGTATTACGAGAAGGCCGGCCGCCTGCTGCGCGACCTCGAGGATGTCGACGCCTCTTTCAGCGCCGCACGCGGTGCACCGCGCGGGCTGCTGCGCGTGGACATCGGTGGCTCCACCGCACGCGATGTGCTGATTCCGGTGCTGCCGGAATTCATGGCGCGCTACCCGGACATCCGCATCGAACTGGGTGTTTCAGACCGCACGGTCAACCTGATCAGCGAAAACGTGGACTGCGTGATCCGCGGCGGCGCACTGGATGACTCCACGCTGGTGGCCCGTCACCTGGGTGATGCGCACCTGGTCACCTGCGCCAGCCCGCGCTACCTCAAGGCGCACGGCATTCCTGCGTACCCGGAGGAGCTGCGCAACGGCCACCGGTTGGTCAGCTACCTGCTGCCGTCCAATGGCCGCGCGGTACCGTTCCGCTTCCGGGGCGAGGACGGTGCGTTCGAGATCAAGGCCGAGCACCGCATCGGCATCAACGAAAGCAATGCGCATCTGGCCGCCGCCGTTGCAGGCATGGGCCTGGTGCAGACCTTCAGCTACGCGGCCGGCGCTGCGTTGCGTAGCAAGGCGCTGGTGGAAGTGCTGCAGCCATGGCGACCGGCACCGTACCCGTTCCACGTGGTGTACCCGAACAACCGGCACGTGACGCCACGGCTGCGGGTGTTCATCGATTGGCTTGGGCAGGTGCTGCCGCCGTTGCTGGCGGGCGAGCGCTAGCGTGTGCGTGGCCGGACCGACACATGTGGATGGTCCGGCACGTGCCAGCGCCAAGGGAAATCCACCGCGCGACTGATGCCGATGCGTGGCCCTACCACCGGTGATGGCGGTGGCGGCGTGCCATCACAGACAATGACGACACCGCGGTCTGCAGTGACCAGGTCTGCGCCATCCAGATCGCGCGTGATGCCCAGTGCCTGGGACAGTTTGCCCGGTCCGCTCGCCAGATCGCGATCACGCTTGGCTGCCGGTCGCGCGGCCTGCATGGCGCCCATGCCGGACACCGGCTCGGCGGCTCTGAGCAGCACGCCAACACCTTCGCCAACCTCGCCACATACCGCGTTGCTGCCCCAGTGCATTCCGTAGCTGAAATAGACATATAGATGACCCGCCTCGCCAAACATGGTGGCGTTGCGTGCCGTCTGGCCACGATAGGAATGCGCGGCGGGATCCTCGCTGCCTGCGTAGGCCTCAACCTCAACGATGCGTGCGGCGCGACCATCGTCACGCACGATCAGCTTGTTGAGAAGTTGCGGTGCTACGACGGTGGGATGCCGGCGATAGAACTCGCGGGGCAGCACTTTCCAGCCGTCGGGCAGCCAATCGCGGGCGGTAGGTCCGGGGCGCACGGAATCGATCAGGGCTTGGCCTGCTCCTGCTGCATCTTCTGTGCCTCCTTCTGTAACCCGGCGTCTTGGGTCTCGCCCTGTTTGACGTACCACAGCAGGCTGGGCAGGGCCATCGCCAGCAGGCCAACGACCAGCACGATGACAACGATCCGGGTCCGCTTGTTCATGTAGAGTCCGAAGAGGTGATACAGATCGGGCACGCTAGCAGCGGGAATGTGCAGTGACCGTGTCGAAGCCTTTCCCGGTAAGCAGACAAGCCCCACTCTGACTGCCGCATGGGTTGACGCCCGATTCCATCGCGAAATGGCCGCACGCAGACTTGTTGAATGCTGAAAACGCTGTTTCCGCGCACTGTCGCGTCGGCATTGCGCGCACTGCTGCCACTGCGCTGCCTGGTCTGCGACGATCCCGGCCACGATGGCCTGGATCTATGCGCCGCCTGCCTGGCCGATATGCCCTGGTCCGGCCGCGCCTGCCTGCGCTGTGCTCTGCCATTGCCCGACAGCGCGCTGCCGGTCTGTGGCACCTGCCGCGAGGAGCCACCGCCGCAGGCTGCCACCCATGCCAGCCTGCTGTACCTGCCGCCGGTGGACCAACTGCTGGTGCGCTACAAGTTCCATCAGGACCTAGCGGCGGGTCGCCTGCTTGCGCAGCTGATGCAGCGCAGGCCGCCATCGTGGGCGTGCCCGCCGCTGGTGGCGGTGCCGCTGCATCCGCGGCGGTTGCGCCAGCGCGGCTATGACCAGGCCGGGCAGTTGTGCCGCTTGCTGCGCCAGCCGGTGTGGCGCGGCCTGTACCGGCGCCGGCATACGGCACCGCAGTCGGAGCGCAGTGCCGAACAGCGCCGCGAGAATCTGTTCGATGCTTTCGATGTGCGCGGTGCGGTGCCACCGCGCCTGACCGTGGTGGACGATGTGATGACCACCGGCAGCACGGTGCTGGAAGTGGCGGAAACGCTGCGGTTGGTGGGCGCGCAGGAGGTGCGGGTGTGGGTCTGCGCGCGGGTACCGTGAGCGCTGTCACCTGCTGCGAACGTACCTGGGCTAACGTATGGGATCTGCGCTGAATCGCGATCTTTGCCCAGGAGTTGTCTGATGGAATGGAATTCCGTACGGCGTAGTCGGCGTCTTGCCCTGCCACTGTGGTCCGCACTGTGTGCCGCGGCCGCAGTGGGCGCGCAGCCCGCACAGCAGCCCAAGGGCCTGCCTTTCCTGGACAGTGAAGTGGCGATGGCCGTAGGTGCCACCGATTACCTGCGCAGAAGTGGTGACCAGTCGCCGGTCCGCGCCTACCCTGCGCGCGCCGCGTATTTCCGCACCCGCGGCGAGATCGCCAACTCCGACAAGTGGGCGCAACGCTGCATCGACGATCCCGCCGTGCAGGCCGAGCCGGATTCGCTCTCGCTGTACCAGTGCCTGGGCATCCTGGCCGGCAACCATCTGTGGCACGGCGAAATTGGTGCCTGGGCCGAGACCATGGTGAAGGTCCGCCGCTTGGGCAGTGGCACCCCTTATCTGGCCGGTTCGGCGCTGTACCAGCAGAGCGCCCTGGGTCAGTTGCCCTTCGAGTCCTTTACCGGGCGCCCCACCGCGCAGGTCGTGGCGCGCCCGGAAGGCGTAGTGGAAGTGCCGGTGCGGTATGAGAAGGGTTGGCCCATCATGGTGGCGACGCTGAGCGGAGGCACCGGCCCCGGCCGCAACGTAAAGGTCGAGTTCCTGGTGGATACCGGCGCGACGCAGTCGTTCATTGCCCCCGCGTTCGCACGACAGTTGAAACTGCAGTCCACGCCGGGCTTCCGCCAGGAAGAGCAGGGCGGCACCGTCGTCACCACCGCGCTGGTCGAGCCGGTCGATCTGGAAATCGGCGGCGTGCGCATCAAGGATGTGTCGCTCGCACAGACGGACGCCATCCCGTTCGCGATCATCGGCCTGGACGTATTGCGGCAACTGGGGCCGCTGCTGCTGTCCGACGACGTCCTGCGCGTACTCGGGCCTGCATGGAAGTACACCGGTTGCCAGAGCCCGCTGCGTGTCACCTCTGATCCCTGGGGCCGCTACTGGAACGTGCGCAGCCCGATGAAGATCGACGGCGTTGACAAGCTGGTGATGGCCGACACCGGAATGACAGGGCTGCTGGAAGTGCGGGACACGCGGGAGCCGCAGCCGGCGGAGGCGCGGTGGAATGACCATGCCATCACTACGATGATGGGGCGTGTCGACCGCCGTGTGCGTACGCAGACCGTGCAGGTGGCCGGTGCCGGTCTCGCAGGGCGGCTGCAGGCCACCATCGTGCAGCCACCGGAACGCATGCTGGCAGCGGAAAACTGGATGATTGGCGGCGAGATGCTGAAGACCCACAACCTGCTGCTCAACGCGGACCGCGCGCAGATGTGCTGGCAGCGCCGCGAGGGCGCAGGCAGTTGAGCGCTGGCCTGCGACGGACCTTCATCCGCCCGTGCACGCTGGACGCTAGGATGGGGCACGGAACCTGATCGAAGGAGTGGTCATGCTGTCTCCCGAATCCTCACCGTCGCCGTTGTTGTCGGCCATCGGCCGCAGCTGGTCGATCCTGCTGCTGTATGGCGTGGTCGCCCTGGGCTTCGGTATCACTGCGATCGGCTGGCCGATGGCTGCGGCCACCGCGCTGGCCTGGGCGTTGGGCCTGATGGCCATTGTTGAAGGGGTCATCAGCCTGCTCGCGCTGATCAGCGGTGGCAGTGGCGCGCCACGTGGCTGGCTGCTGCTGTACGCGGTGGCGTCGCTGGGCTTCGGCACGCTGGCGGTGATCAACCCGCTGGCTACCGCCAGCGTGCTTGTGCTGCTGCTGGCCGCCTGGCTGCTGGTGGCGGGCATCTACCGCATCGTGTTCGCCGTGCGCGTGCGCAGGCACATCCGGGGCGAATGGGTGCTGATTCTCAGCGGCGTGCTGGCCATCGTGCTGGGCCTGCTGTTTGCGGCCAACCCGCTGGCCGGGGTGGCTGTCACCACGTTGTGGATCGGCATCGGCAGCCTGTTGTATGGCCTGCTGCAGATCGTGGTGGCACTGAAACTGAGGAAGCTGAAATGAGGGGCGCGCGCGCACTGTTGCTGGGCGCGGCGCTGGCCCTGACCGGATGCATGCCGGCGGCAACGCCTGAGCCAATGACGGGCCCGGCGCATGCACCGCGTCCGGGCGTGGACGTACGCCTGAGCGCGGTCGATGCGACCGGCAAGGGCACGCCCGCGCAGTGGCAGGGTGAGACCCTTGCCCTGCGCGAGCCGCCGATCGCCAGCAGTGCCGATATCGCCGATGTGCGCTATGTGCTGGACCAGGCCAATCACCCCGGCCTGCAGATCCGCTACCGGCCCGAAGCGCGCCAGCGCATCCACCATGGCACGGAGGCCCTGGTGGGCCAGCGCGCGGCGATCAGCGTGGACGGCCGCGTGCTGACGGTAGTGACGGTGGCCGGACCGTTCGGTGAATCGATGATGCTCAGTGGGCTGTCCAGCGTGGCCGAAGCGCAGGCGCTGGAGAAGCACATCACCGGCCAGTGATCGGCGCGCCGACACACCCCGCGATGCGCACGGAGGTCGACCAAGGTCGACCGCTACCTGGCAAACCGCGCTTCGATCTCCTCCAGCGACTTGCCCTTGGTTTCCGGCAGCCACAGCGCGGCCACCAGGAAGAACACGAATGTGCAGCCGGCCCAGAACAGGAACATGCTGGCGTAGCCATGGTGCCCCACGGTGGGCAGGAACAGCGCGGCAATGGTGGTGGACACGAACTGGTTGATCAGCAGGGCGATGCTCATGCCGTTGGAGCGGATGCGGTTGGGCATCAGCTCCGATAGCGCCAGCCACACGCAGACACCGGGGCCGACCGCGAAGAACGCCACGAACACCAGGATGCACATGGCCACCGCCCAGCCATGGGCCGGCGGCGGCACCGGGCCGATGCGCGCCTGTTCGATACGCAGGGGTGCCTGCGCGGCACTGGCCGGGTCGGCAAATGGATTCAGGTGGAGTTTGCGGAAGAACGCACCGATCACGCTGTCCGCTTGCACGGTACCGGCACGTTCGACGCGCAGCTCGCGGTCACCCAGGTTGTCGCTGCGCAGGGCGCGTACGTTGGTGAAATCACCATACGCATAGGACACGGTCAGCTGCAGCGGCCGGCCATCGCGGTCGGTGCCGCCCGCCAGGCGCTGCCACTGCGCCTCATCCAGTACCAGCTGCAGGCCATCACCACTGACCGCCGCCTGCAGCTGCGGCTGCACGTCGGCGCGGCCGCGCTCGGCCTGGAAGAACAGCGTCGCCGCAGCCAGCAGGGCCACGCAGATGCCGCCGCTGCCCAGCATCAGCAGGAACTTGCGGCCCTTGCGGTCGACCAGCAGCAGGGCGACCACGGTCATCACTGCGTTGAGCAGCTTGATCGCCACGTCGGCGCCGTTGGCCACCGAGCCGGACAGGCCGGCCTGGTTGAGGATGTTGACCGCGTAGGCCAGCACCGAGTTGATGCCGGTGGCCTGGGTGCAGGCCAGTACCACGCAGGCCAGCAGGAACGGCACCACGTAGCGGCGGCTGAGCAGCGGATCGCGGCGACCGTCGCTGCTGCTCGATTCCGGTGCCTGGATCTGCGCCAGCGTGGCCTCCACGTCGGCATCGGGCAGCACGCGCTGCAGACTGCGGCGCGCATCCTCCACGCGACCGCGGCGCACCAGCCAGCGCGGTGATTCGGACAGCCAGAAGATGCCGGCGCAGAACAGCAGGCCCGGCGCCAGGCAGCTCCAGAAGATGGTGCGCCAGGCGTGGTCCTTCACCACGAACAGTTCCTGTGCCTGCTGCGCCAGCGGCAGCGAACGCACGGCCTCGGCGGCGGCGTCCACGGCGTGCGCCTGGTACAGGCCGATGAGTGCGGCCAGCACCAGGCCGATGGTCAGCAGCAGCTGGAACATGGCGGCGCCACGCCCGCGGCGCTCGGGGCTGAGCACTTCGGCCAGGTACAGCGGCACCACCACGCCGATCAGGCCGCCACTGACGCCCTGCAGCAGGCGGCCCAGCAGCAGCGGCGTGTAGCCCGAGGCCAGCGCCATGATCGGGATGGACGCGGTGAACAGCAGGCCGGCCAGCAGCATCGCGCCGCGGCGGCCGATCAGGTCGGCCACCATGCCGGCGAACAGCGAGGACAGCACACTGCCCAGCAGCACCGCGGCGACAACGAAACCGAGCTGCTGGCTGCTGAGCTGCCAGGCGTGGCTGGCGGTGGCTTCCAGGTAGGGCAGGGCGCCGGCGATGATGCCGATGTCGATGCCGTACAGCAGGCCGCCGAGGCCGCCGATGAACAGCAGGTAGCGTACGGGCCAGCGCGGGGCGGTGCGTGCAGTCATCGACAGGTTTCCTGTGCGGCGTTTCGGTGCGGATTGCTTTCTGTAGAGTCGAGCCATGCTCGACTGCTTTGCCGCGCCATGCGGTCAGTCGAGCATGGCTCGACTCTACAAATCGATTAGCCGCCCGCCGACGACCACCTGCTGCAGGCGCAGTCCGGCGTCCAGCACCACCAGGTCGGCACGGGCGTCGGGCGCGATGCGGCCGCGATCCTCCAGGCCAAGGTAGGCGGCAGGGAAGGTGGAGACACGTTGCGAGGCATCGGCCAGGTCCAGGCCCACCTGCACCAGATTGCGCAGTGCCTGGTCCATGGTCAGCGCACTGCCGGCCAGCGAGCCGGTGGCCAGGCGCACGCAGCCGCCGCACTTGTGCACGCGCTGTTCGCCCAGCGCGTACTCGCCATCGGGCATGCCGGTAGCGGCCGTGGCGTCGGTCACCGCGTACAGGCGCGGAATCGCGCGCGCGGCCAGCCGGATCACGCCGGGGTGGATGTGCTGCAGGTCGGGAATGATCTCGGCGTACTGGGCATGCGCCAGCGCGGCGGCGGCAATGCCCGGACGGTAGTGGTCGACGCCGGTCATGCCGTTGAACAGATGGGTGAAGCCCGAAGCACCGGCCTGCAGCGCGGCGACGCCTTCCTCGTAGGTACCGGCACTGTGGCCCAGCTGCACGCGGATGCCCATCGCTGCCAGCGCAGGAATCAGCGCGGTGTGCTCGCCGATTTCCGGCGCCAGGGTCATTACCCGGATCGGTGCCAGTGCATGCAGCTGCTGCACCCGTGCCAGCGTCGCCTCGATCGTGCGGTTGGGCTGCGCGCCCAGCCGCTGCGGGCTGATGAAGGGGCCTTCCAGGTGCACGCCGGCGATGCTGGCCGCCTCGGCATCGGGGGATGCCATCGTCGCGGCCACGCCCTGCAGGGCATGCTCGATCTCGTCCAGGCCGGCGGTCATGGTGGTCGCCAGCAGGGTGGTGGTGCCGAAGCGCAGGTGGGTGCGGGCGATGGTGCGGGCCACGTCGCCGCCCTGCATCAGGTCCACGCCGGCCGCGCCGTGCACGTGCAGGTCGATGAAGCCAGGCAGGATCACCGGCAGCTGCAGGTCATCGGCGCCGCTGTGGTCATCCACCTGCAGCTGGCGGATGTGCGAATCGAACTGGACGTGGCCACGGCGCCAGCCCAGCGGAGTCAGGATGCGGCCGTGCAGGCGGCGGGTGTCGGTCATGGCGGTGTCTCGGCGATGATCACTTCGGTGCCCAGCCGCTGCAGCCCCTCGCGGGTGGCATCGTCGATGCCGGCGTCGGTGATGATGGCGTGGATCTGGTCCAGCAGCGCGATGCGGTGCAGGCTGACGCGGCCGAACTTGGAGGCGTCGGTGAGCACCACGATGCGGCGCGCGCGCTCGACCATGCGGTGGTTGAGCCGGGCTTCGGCTTCATCGTGGGTGGTCAGGCCGAACTGCAGGTCCAGGCCATCCACGCCCAGGAACAGGGTGTCGAAGCTGTAGGAGTTGAGGCTGGCCTCGGCCTGGCTGCCCTGCAGCGACAGCGACTGCTGGCGCAGCAGGCCGCCGGTCAGCAGCACGGTGATGCCCGGCGCGTTGGCCAGTTCCCAGGCGATGTTCAGGCCGTTGGTCATCACCGTCACGTCGCGATGGCCGCGCAGGTGGCGGGCCAGGGTCATCGTGGTCGAGCCGGAGTCGATGATGATGTTGTCGCCGGCCTGCACCAGCCGCGCCGCGGCGGTGCCGATGGACTCCTTCAGCGGCAGGTTCAGCGCATCCTTTTCGTGGATGTCCTGTTCCTGCGGCGGCGTGCGCACCAGAGTGGCGCCACCGTGGGTACGGGTGGCCAGGCCCTGCGACTCGAAGTGGGTGAGATCGGCACGGATGGTCACCGCCGACACGCCGAAGCGCTCGACCAGATCGGCCACCTGCACCGAGCCATGCTCGATCAGCAGCTGCAGGATCTGTTGCCGGCGGGAGCGGGTGTTGCGCATGGCCATCTCTCGGTTTCGTCAGGAAAGGTAGAGATTAGCCGTTCGCAAGAACGGAGGCAGCCGAACTTGCGTTCTGCCTGCGGCTGGCGGCCCGGTTGGCGCTGCAGGCGCGGGCATATTCGCCCAGGCACTGGCCGATGCGGTGCTGCGCCAGCGCGCTGGGGGTATTGGCCAGGGTGCCTTCGCGCACGGCGCGGTACTGCTCGGGCAGGTACTGGCTGAGCAGCACCAGCGGGGGCGCCTGCTGTTCCAGGTTGGCGAACAGGGTCTGCACCGCCTGCAGCAATGCCGGTTCGCCCCAGTAGTAGCGGCAGCGGTCGCTGAAGGAGAAGCGGCGCAGCAGGCGCAGCTCGGCCTCGTCGCCCTGGTAATACGGATGCCAGTACTTCGGCTGCGCCTGCATCACCTCGTCCAGCACCTGCGGCAGGCGCGAGCATTGCGCGTCCGGCAGCAGTTCGGCTTCGATGGCGGCCAGCGCGAACAGCGCCTCGCGGTAGGCGAACGTCGCCGCCGGGCCTACCTTGAGGATCGCGAAGTGGTCGCGCACCAGTGCGTGCAGGCCGCTCTCGCGCTGGTAATCGGTGGAATGCGCTTCGAACACGATGCGCGGCTGCTGTTCGAGGAAATCCGCGAGCGCACTGGCGGCCGCCGGGTCGTACTCGTGCACGCTGCTGTGGTCGAAATCCACGCCTGGCTGCACCACCATCGCGATCACGCGCTGCCAGGCATCGCGCAGCTGCGGCGTATCGAAGGCCTGCTGGTGGATGGCCAGGGTCTGCGCGGCGGCGGCCGGCGTGGTCACCTGCAGGCCACCGGCCAGCGAGGCTTCGCCACCGGGCACCGGCACTTCGGTGCCGATGACATAGACCGGCGGCGGCAGGCCGTGTTCGGTGGCGGTGCGCTCGGCGATCTCGGCCAGCTCGGCCGAGCGCGCGGCAACGATGGCATCGGGCAGCGGCACCGGGTCATCGGCGCAGGACATGCTGCAGTCCAGGTGGATCTTGTGGAAGCCCGCGGCCACATAGGCCTCGATCAGCACGCGCGCGTGGGTCATCGCTTCGGCGGCCGGGCGCTTCTGCCAGGCATTCGGGCCCAGGTGGTCACCGCCGAGGATCAGCCGCTCGCGCGGGAACCCCTCTTCATCGGCCAGCGCGCCGACGTAATCGCGGTACTGCGGCGGGGTCATGCCGGTGTAGCCGCCGAACTGGTCGACCTGGTTGGAGGTCGCCTCGATCAACAGCACGGTGCCGTGCGCCAGTGCCACGTGCATGGCCGCGCGCAGCACCTGTTCGTTGCTGCAGCAGACGCTGTACAGGCCGACGTTGGCACCGGCGCGGTGGGAGGCAAGCAGGGTCTGCAGCGGGGACATGGTCAGGCTCCGGTCAATCAGGAAAACGAGGGTTGGCAGGCGAGCAGGGCGGCACCGCGGGCACCGCCGGCATCGCCGAAGCGCGGCGGCACGATGGGCGGCACCTGCGCGCCGTTGAACAGATGCGCGGCAACGGCGGCGGGCAGCAGCTGGTACAGCGGCGCGTACTGCGAAAGGCCGCCACCGAGCACGATGACGTGCGGGTCCAGCGCCAGCACCAGTGCGGCCAGGCTGTGGCCGAGCAAGTCGCGGTGGATGTCCAGCGCCTGGCGGGCACGCACGTCGCCGGCCTCGGCCAAGGTGATCACTGCGCTGGCGTCGCGCGCGCTGCCGCCCAGGTGGCGTTCGATCATCGCCACGCCGCTGCCGGACACGTAGCGCTCCACGCAGCCCCGCAGGCCGCAGCCACAGTCCAGCAGGGGCAGGCCGTGGCGCTGCAGCAGGTGGCCAGGCACGCTCCAGTGGCCCCACTCGCCGGCCAGGCCGTTGAAGCCGGTCAGCAGACGGCCCTGCAGGCAGAAGCCACCACCGGCACCGGTACCGAGGATGGCGCCGAACATGCTGGGGTAGCCGTCGGCAGCACCACCGTGCGCCTCGGACAACGCGAAGCACTGCAGGTCGTTGCCGAAGTGCAGCGGACGCTGCAGGCGGGCCTGCAGGTCCTGCGCCACGCACTGGCCGGTCAATGCAGGCACGTTCGCGCTCAACTGCCGGCCACTGCGGCGGTCGCGCACGCCGGGCAGGGCGATGCCGATGGCGGCGTCACTGCGGCCCAGCGTGGCATCGGCCTCGGCCACCAGCGCGACCACCGCCTGCAGGAAGCCGGCGTAGTCGCCCTGCGGCGTGGCCACGCGGCGGCGCCAGGTGACCTGCATCGCCGCATCGCACGCCACCAGCTCGATCTTGGTGCCGCCGATGTCGATGCCGTAGCAGGCGTGGGCGATCAGCTCAGCCATGGTGGATGGTGACGCCTTGGACGACGCGGTTGACGGTGCCGTCCGGGAACGGATTGTCCGGGGTCAGGCCCAGCGCAGCCGAACGCTGCAGCGCGAACAGCTGGGCAAAGCCGAGCCACACCGGCGCCAGCCACGGGTCGTCGAGCGCCGGTTCAAGCACGGGCACGCTGAGGGTATGGTCATCCTCGGCGCCGATATCCGCATGCGGGCCGATCGCCAGCACCTGGCCGGCCACGCCGTCGCGGCGCAGTTCTTCCAGCAGGTCCTGTTCGTAGCGGCGTGCCAGCGGCTGCACGCTGCGCAGCACGACCACCAGGGTGTCGCCGTCCAGCGTGGACTTGGGGCCGTGGCGGAAGCCGAGCGGGGTATTCGCAAGGGCCAGCACGCGACCGGCGGTCAGCTCCAGGACCTTCAGCGCGCACTCGCGGGCCAGCGCTTCCAGCGGACCGCTGGCCAGGTAGATCACCCGGTTGAACGGGCGCTGCGCGAGAGCCGCGACCGGTGCATCCCACTGTGCCAGGCCTTCGCGGTCGAGCGCGGCGATCTGCTTCAGGCGCGCGACGCGTGACTCCCACGGCGAGCGGTCGAACACGGTCAGCGCGGCCAGCAGCATGCAGGTCAGGCTGCTGGTCATGGCGAATGCACGATCGCAGCTGGCCGAGGGCATCAGCAAGGTGCAGGTATCGCTGCGGCCGGCACCGCGGCGGGCCAGTTCGCCATCGGCGTTGCAGGTGATGTCGAGGAAGCGGGCATCGGCCACGTCGCTGCGCACGCGGTCGACCGCGGCCACGCTTTCCGGGCTGGAACCGCTGCGGCCGAACGACACCAGGAGGGTGGGGCGGTCGCGCTGCAGGTACAGCGCCGGGTGGGTCAGCAGGCTGGTGGTATGCACCACGCGCACCTCGGCCGGCCACTGCGCGTTGATCGCATCGGCCACCATCTCGGCGATGAAGCCGGAGCTGCCGGCGCCGGTGAACAGCACGCGCTGGTTGGGGTCGTTCAGGCTGTCGCCGAGGAAGGCCTGCAGGCGGTCGCGGGCACGCGACAGGTCCTGCGCAAGGGCTTCCCACAGCGCCGGCTGCTGGGCGATTTCGGTAGCGGTATCGGCTCCGCCGCGGCGCTGCCAGGCGGACACATCGGAAAGCAGGGTGACGTCCATTCGGAGGTTCCAGTTGGGCCAGCGCACCATCTGCGTTTTCTTTCGAAATGTCAAACATCGAAAGCAAAAAGAAAGAAGCGGATTGGCCTGGCGTATCCGGGATGAGGCCGATCGCGAAACGCAAGAATCGGCCGGATGCCGTATCGCACAATGCTTAACAGGGGGTTGCAAGCGCTTACACAAAGTATTGCGGCGCACCAACTTTCGTTTCTATCAAATATATCTTCCTTTTTCCTTTCAGTTTATTGACATCTTTCGAATCACTGCCCTAGAGTCGGCCGCAACTGCTTTCGAAACGCCCGGTGAACGGGTTGGGAGTTCGTGTGGAGAACCGCATTCGTCGCTCGCAGCTGCTGCTGGCCCTGCTGCCGGCATTGATGCTGGCAGCGACATCGGCCCAGGCCGAGCCGGTCGGCAACCTGCGTTCGGTCAGCGCCAGTGACAGCCGTGACGGCGTGCACGGCTGGGATCTGCAGACCGACAGCGGCGCGCGCATCCGCATCGAACTGCCGGCCGCGGACATCATCCGCGTGCAGGCTGGCCGCAAGGGCACCCTGACCGGCGCCGGTGACAAGGCCGCGCCGATCGTGCTGCCGCAGCCCAAGGCCAACGTGCAGGCGCAGCTGGAAGAAGACGCACAGGAGATCCGCGTGCGCACCGACGCACTGGTGCTGCACGTGCAGCGGCAACCGCTGCGCCTGCGCCTGGAACGCCTGGACAACGGCCAGCCGACCGCGCTGTGGCAGGAACTGCAGCCGCTGGACCTGGATGCCGCGCAGAGCGTGCAGGTGCTCTCTTCGCAGGCCGACGAAGGCTACTTCGGTGGCGGCCAGCAGAACGGCCGTTACCAGTTCAAAGGCCGCGAACTGGAAGTGTCCTACTCCGGCGGCTGGGAAGAAGGTGATCGCCCGAGCCCGGCGCCGATGCTGCTCAGCAGCCGTGGCTGGGGCATGCTGCGCAACACCTGGAGCGATGGCAGCTACGACCTGCGCCAGGCCGACCAGGCCACCCTGCTGCACCGCGAAGACCGCTTCGATGCCTATTACTTCGTCGGTGCCGACCTGCCGAAGCTGATCGAACGCTATACCCAGCTGACCGGCCGCCCGAACATGGTCGCGCGCTGGGCGCTCTCCTACGGCGATGCCGATTGCTACAACGATGGCGACAACAGCAAAAAGCCCGGCACCGTGCCCGAAGGCTGGAGCGACGGCCCGACCGGCACCACGCCGGATGTGATCGACAGCGTGGCCAAGCAGTACCGCGAACATGACATGCCCGGTGGCTGGATCCTGCCCAACGATGGCTACGGCTGCGGCTACCAGAAGCTGCCGGAGACGGTGCAGGGGCTGGCGAAGTACGGCTTCCGCACCGGCCTGTGGACCGAGAACGGCGTCGACAAGATCGCCTGGGAAGTGGGCAAGGCCGGCACCCGCGTGCAGAAGCTGGACGTGGCCTGGACCGGCAAGGGCTACCAGTTCGCGATGGATGCCAACCGCCAGGCCTTCAACGGCATCCTCGACAATTCCGACTCGCGCCCGTTCCTGTGGACGGTGATGGGCTGGGCCGGCATCCAGCGCTATGCCGTGGCCTGGACCGGCGACCAGAGCAGCAGTTGGGATTACATCCGCTGGCACGTGCCGACCCTGGTCGGTTCGGGCCTGTCCGGCATGGCCTACGCCAGCGGCGACGTCGATGCGATCTTCGGTGGCAGCGCAGAAACCTTCACCCGCGACCTGCAGTGGAAGGCGTTCACTCCGGTGCTGATGGGCATGAGCGGCTGGTCGTCGAACGCGCGCAAGCATCCGTGGTGGTTCGACGAGCCCTACCGCAGCATCAACCGCGATTACCTGAAGTTGAAGATGCGCCTGACCCCGTACATGTACGGGCTGGTGCACGAGGCCGCGCAGACCGGCGCGCCGCCGGTGCGTGGCCTGATGTGGGACAACCCGCGCGATCCGCATGCGCAGGATGAAACCTACAAGTACCAGTTCCTGCTCGGCCGCGACCTGCTGGTTGCGCCGGTGTACCGCAGCCAGGCGGCCAGCCGTGGCTGGCGCCGCGACATCCATCTTCCCGCCGGTGGCTGGATCGATTACTGGGATGGCCGACGCGTGCAGGCCGGTACCGAGGGTCGCCAGCTCGACCGCCAGGTGGATCTGGCCACGCTGCCGGTGTTCGTGCGTGCCGGCGCCATCCTGCCGATGTATCCGTCGATGCTGTTCGACGGCGAAAAGGCGCTCGATGAAGTGACCTTCGACCTGTACCCGCAGGGCGATGCGCAGTACACGCTGTACGAAGATGACGGCACTACGCGCCGCTACCAGAAGGGCGAGTCGAGCACGCAGGTGGTGCGCGTGCAGGCCCCGGCGCAGGGCAGTGGCCCGGTGCAGGTGCAGATCGACGCGGTGCAGGGCAGCTACAACGGCCAGCTGGCGCAGCGCCGCTACGGCCTGCGGGTGCTCAGCCGGCAGGCGCCGCGCGCGGTGCAGGCCGCTGGTCGCGCGCTGCCGGCGCTGGCCGATGCGGCCGCGTTCAACAACGGCAGCGAGGGCTGGTTCTTCGATGCCAAGGATCGCCGCGGCACGCTGCATGTGCGCACCGCCACGCAGGACATCCGCCAGCCGCTGCAGCTGCAGCTGGACTTCGCCGTCGCCGCTGCGGCCGGCGATGATGCCTTCCCGGCCGCACCGGTGCTGGGCCGCGAACTGCCGGCCGACAGCCTGCTGGTGGTCAACCGCCCGGCGGAAGAACCGGGCCACGCGCTGGAAAACGCCTTCGACGATGATCCCAACACCTGGTTCCGCAGCGTGCGCAACCAGGCCGTGCGTACCGGCGCGCACGAGTGGGTGGTCGGCTTCGGCGAGCGGAAGATGATCGACGGCATCGACATCGCCCCGCGCAACGACAAGAACTGGAAGCACGGCCAGGTCCGCGACTACGAGGTCTACCTGGGTGACAGCAATGGCGAGTGGGGCGAACCCATCGCGCGTGGCCGCCTGCAGTTGAAGGAAGGCGTGCAGCGCATCGACTTCCCGGCCCATGCCGGCCGCCTGCTGCGCTTCCGCGTGCTGAGCGTGCAGAACCCCGAAGGCGACGGCGCCAGCAGCACCGATCCGATGGTTACCGCCGCACAGGGCAGCGCCCGCGCCTTCGATGCTCTGCAGCCGCGCGATGTCGGTCCGATCGCGCTGGCCACCTTCCACATCCTCGAACACCAGGAACCGGAGCGACCGGCCCGGCAGCAGTATCTCTCCGAGCTGCCGGTGCCGGCCGCGCTGGCCAGCCAGGTCCGCGCCGACCAGTCCTTCCGGGGCGACGCCGGCCTGCGCATGAACGGCCTGCAGTTCCGCCGGGGCCTGGGCGTCGGTGGCAACAGCCGCCTCGACCTGCGCCTGCAGGGCGGCTGGAACCTGCTGCGCGCCGATCTCGGCATCGACGATGCCTGCCGCACCGCCGGGGGCCTGCAGTTCCAGGTCTGGGGCGATGGCCGCCTGCTGTACGACAGCGGCCTGGTGAAGGCACCCGGCGTGGTCAAGCCGGAACTGGACATCCGTGGTCTTTCCACCCTGAGCCTGCGCACGCTGGGTGCGCAGGGCAGCCAACCCGCCCAGGTCTGCGCCAACTGGGCCAACGCCGTGCTGATCGGCCAGGAGGGCGACTCCGCCAGCATCGTCGCCCCATGACCCCCACGTAACACCGCTCCTCCCCCGCCCATTCCGACTACGGCTCCAGAGCCGTGGCCCGGGAGCGTTTTGCCCGCCAATCGCTTTCGCGCCGCCCACCCGCCGCGCACCCCTGCCAGGAGAGAACCCCGATGTTGCCCGCACGCCACCCCCGTCCGCCCTGTCGTTCCTTCGCCCCGCTGTCGCTGGCCATCGCCGGCGTGCTGCTGTCGATCGCCCTGCCTGCTGCCGCCCAGGACAGCAAGGACACCGCCACCGACCTGGCCCGCATCGAGGTCACCGGCTCCAACATCCGCCGCACTGACGTCGAAACCGCATCGCCGGTGCAGGTGATCAGCAAGCAGGACATCCAGAACATGGGTGCGCGCACGCTGCTGCAGGTGCTGGACAACCTACCGGCCGCGCGACCCGCGCAGCAGGATTCGCGCTCGCTGTTCACCGGTTCGGACGGCGCCTCGCAGGCCAACCTGCGTGGGCTGGGCGCGCAGGGCACGCTGGTGCTGCTGAACGGCCGCCGCCTGTCGTACTACGGCGCACCGGCGGGCTTCCAGACCCAGTTCGTCAACATCGATGCCATTCCCGCCGCCGCCATCGAACGCATGGAAGTGCTGACCGACGGCGCCTCGGCGGTGTACGGCACTGATGCGGTGGCCGGCGTCATCAACGTGATCACCAAGCGCAATTTCCAGGGCGCGGAGATCAACTTCACCAACGACACCTCCTCGCGCATCGATTCCTACGGCGAGCGCCAGGCCAGCATCACCGCCGGCTTCGGCGATCTGACCGAGAACCGCTTCAACGTCTATGGCGCGGTGAACATGTACCGCCGCGACGCGATTCCGCTCAGCGATTTCTACGACAAGCGGCCCAGCCAGTACTACGTCAACAACCCCAATTACCTCAGCGGCCTGCGCCTGGGCGTGGGCAGCAAGCCTGGCGAGTTCAATCCGGGCACCTACTTCGCCTTCGATCCGGTCACCGGCCGCCGCGTGCAGGAAGCCGCACCGGGCTGCCAGAACGTGCTGCAGGGCCAGGCCGCCGGCCCCAGCTGTGTCTGGGAAACGTGGATGAACAACGAGATCGATGCCGGCGCCAAGTCCGAGCGCAATACCGCCTACCTCAACGGCACCTTCCTGGTGGGCGACAACACCGAGATCTTCGCTGAGGCCACCTACACCGACATCGACCTGCGCGCCAACGGCGGCACGCCGCGCACCTACGGCACCACTACCGGCAACCCCAGCAGCTGGTTCTCGCGTGATACCGGCACCTCGGTCAACCAGTTCCTGTACCCGTACCTGGGCCCGAACAACGAGTACAACCACGCCAGTCCTGAATTGAAGGCGCTGATGGGCGGCGTGGTGGGCCTGCAGTACCTGCTGCAGGATGCCGGGCCGAACTACTTCGGCCAGCGCAACACCGACGAGAGCTACCGCGTGGTGACCGGCGCGCGCGGCAACGTCGGCGACTGGAACTGGGAAACCGCGTTTGCCACCGCAGGTTCGCATTCCACCACCTACCAGACCATCAACGTCAACCTGAAGGGCTTCGAGAAGGCCTTTGGGCCGTACTCGATCGACCCGGGTACCGGCCGGGTCATCATCTCCGACCACCCGGCGTACACGTTCGGCGAGATCAGCGAGGCCAACGCCGCGCTGATCCGCGAGGCCTTCCCGACCTTCGACATCCAGTCCTGGACGCGCCTGCACACCCTCGACGGCAAGATCGAAGGCCCATTGTTCCAGCTGCCTGCCGGTGAGATGCGCGCGGCGTTCGGCTTCAACGCCAGCCGCGAAACCTTCTACACCCCGGGCAATGCCGATGCTGCCGCTGGCCTGATCACCCAGCAGGGTGGTTCGTGGTTCGACGGCGCGCGCAACACCTATGCGCTGTTCGCCGAAACGGTGGCGCCGATCACCGACAAGCTGGAACTGGACGCGGCGCTGCGCGTGGACAAGTACCCGAACTTCAGCGCCAATGCCGCACCGAAGATCGGCTTCAAGTACCAGGCCTTCGACCAGCTGATGCTGCGCGGTACCTATTCCACCGGCTTCCGCGCGCCCAGCCTGGCCGAGTCGGGCAGCGGTGGCGTATTCGCCCAGCTGGGTGGCTACCGCGATGAGGTGCGCTGCGCCGAGACCAACGCCATCGCCGACCTGCTGCGGCAGTCGCAGCGTGCCGGTGACGTGGACCTGGGCAAGAGCCTGGCCAACGTCGACTGCAGCCGCACCGTCGCCCGCATGACCCAGCCCAACCAGGACCTGAAGCCGGAGAAGGCCAAGATCGCCACCCTGGGCTTCGTCTACGAGCCGGCCAGCTGGCTGTCGGTGTCGGCCGATTACTGGTTCATCTACCGCAACAACGAAATCGTCGCCCCGGATTTCAGCCGCGACACGGACATCATCTCTTCCACTCGTTCGCCGATCACCGACGCCGACCGCGCCAACCTCGCCCAGCTGGCAGCGATGTGCGCCGACCCGGCCAGCGGCGTGAGCTGCCCCTCGGTGCTGCCCGGTTACAGCGTGGGCAACGTGGCCAGCGTGGTGGGCCAGTACAAGAACCGCGGCAAGACCCTGGTCGACGGCTTCGACATCGATGCACGCAGCCGCTTCTCGCTGGGTGAATGGGGCGGGCTGAACGTCGGCCTGGCCGCCACCATCGCCAACCGCAACCGCTACTACATGGATGATGAAAGCGGCTGGTACTACGGCGACGTGGTGGGCTACTACAACAACCCCCGCCTGCGGGCCACGCTCAACGCCGACTGGACCTACAAGCAGGTGACCACCAGCATGTTTGTCAACTACGTGGGCGGCACCAGGTGGGCGCGCGACCGCGTGGACGAAGTGGACAACAACAAGGACACCTGCACCGCCGGCTTCCTGGCCCTGGAGGCCAGCAAGTGCGACGGCGCACCGTCGTGGTGGACCGCCAACCTGAGCGTCACCTGGCGCCCGGATGACGCCTGGAACCTCAGCTTCACGGTCAAGAACCTGTTCGATCGCCTGCCGTTCTACGATCCGAACAGCTTCCTGGGCGATTCCAGCGACTACGCCACCATCTTCGGCCGCGGCTACAGTGTGACCGTCGGCTACCGGTTCAAGTAATTCCGTGCGTGTGACCCTGGTGCGCCGGTCGTGGCCGGCGCACCTTCAAGAGGAGAGTGTTTGCCATGAAGCGTAGGGAATTCATCGCGGCCAGTGCCGCCGTCGCCGCCAGCAGCCTGCTGCCGCAGACCCCCGCCTGGGCGGCAGGGCGCAAGGTGCGCCTGGCCCTCATCGGTACCGGCATGCGCGGCCTGGTGCTGCTGAAGGAGCTGGTGCGCCGGGACGATGTAGAGGTGGTCGCGCTGTGCGACATCGAGCCGATCATGCTGGGCCGCGCCGTGGACATGGTGGCCAAGGCCGGCAAGCCCGCGCCGAAGACCTACGGCCAGGACCGCGACACCCACGCGTGGAAGCGCCTGCTGGAACAGAAGGGCATCGATGGCGTGATCATCGCTACGCCGTGGGAGTACCACGCACCGATGGCGATCGCCGCGATGCAGGCCGGCGTGGCCGTGGGCTGCGAAGTGGTGGCCGGCATCACCCTGCAGGACCACTGGGATGTGCTGAAGACTCAGCTCAGCACCGGCACCCCGTACATGCTGCTGGAAAACGTCTGCTACCGCCGCGACGTGATGGCCGCGCTGCAGATGGTGCGGCAGGGCCTGTTCGGCGAGCTGGTGCACCTGCAGGCGGGCTACCAGCACGACCTGCGTGGAGTGAAGTTCAACTCCGGCGACCCCAACCAGCCCTACGACAGCGGCGTGGAGTTCGGCCCGAAGGGCTGGAGCGAAGCGCGCTGGCGCACCGAGCATTCGGTGCAGCGCAATGGCGAGCTGTACCCCAGCCATGGCATCGGCCCGTGCGCGATGTACACCGGCATCAACCGCGGCAACCGCTTCACCCACATCAACGCGTTCGCCAGCAAGGCGCGCGGTCTGCACGACTACACCGTGGCCAAGAGTGGCGGCACCACGCATCCCAGCACCAAGGTGAAGTTCAAGCTGGGTGACATCGTCACCACTATGCTGGCCTGCGAGAACGGCGAGACCATCCTGCTGCAGCACGACACCTCGCTGCCACGCCCTTACTCGATGGGCTTCCGCGTGCAGGGCACCAAGGGCCTGTGGATGGACGTGAACCATTCGATCCACATCGAAGGCCGCAGCCCGCCGCATCAGTGGGAAGCGTTCAAGACCTACCAGGACCAGTACGAACACCCGCTGTGGAAGCAGAACGCCGACACCGCGGCCAGCGCCGGCCACGGTGGCATGGACTGGTTCGTCATCCACGCCTTCGTGGAAGCGCTGAAGGCCAAGGCGCCGATGCCGATCGACATCTATGACGCCGTGACCTGGAGCGCGATCACGCCGCTGTCCGAGCAGTCGATTGCCAATAGCTTCCAGACCTTGGAATTCCCGGATTTCACCGCCGGCGCGTGGAAGCAGCGCAAGCCGATCTTCGCTTTCGACGGCAAGTACTGACCGGCTTTTTTAGAGTCGAGCCATGCTCGACTGCTTTCAATGCAACGCCGGGCCATGCCCGGCGTTGCTGGCGGATCCCCTGTGGAGCCGAGCCCACGCTCGGCTGCTGTCCTCGCCGCCTCCATTACACTACGGGCCAACCCAAGGACGGCGGGATCCCAACCCATGGCATGGCAGAAGATCATCGACCTGCCGGACCAGCATTTCATCGGTCCGTATGGCATCGAGTACTGGCGCGTGCACGACAGCCAGGTCTTCCACCAGGGGCGGCCGCTGCGCAAAGCCGACGCCGCGAGCTTCGAGTTCATGCCGGCGCACCACTTCATCGGCCGCGATGCACACGCGGTCTACCACGCGTGGAGCCGCCTGCCCGCCATTGACCGCGACAGCTTCCGCCAGTGCGGCGCGTACTGGTTGGATGACCGCGCCGTCTACTTCGAATACGAGACCTCGCTGAAAGCGCTGCCCGGGGCGGAGTGCACGACGTTCCGTGATCTCGGCGGCGGCTATGGCGCCGATGACGAGGGTGGCTGGTACTGCGGCCGGCGGATGAAGCACTGCCTGCGTGGTGACCTGCTGCAGGGCGTGCCGCAGGAGTCGCTGTACGCCTTCGATGACAGCAACGTCTACTGCGACGGGAAGCCGCTGCCCGGGGTGGATCGTGCGCGCTGGCGGCTGCTGGGCGGGTACTTCTCGGGTGATGGCAGCCGGGTCTACTACCTGGAGCGGAAGCTGCCGAGGGTGGATGCGGCCACGTGGCGCTGGCTGGAGGGGAGTTGGTCGCGGGATGCCACGCAGTTGTTCAGCATGCATCTGGTGGAGAGGGATGCCGGGGTGCGGGCGCTGCATGGGTTGGCCGCAGCACCCTGAAAGACAGGAGACGAGACCCGATGGTGGAAGGACGGAACGTGGTGGAACTCCGGGCCGATAGCGTGGTGTTCTACTCCAGGCAGGATGAGGCGAGCCTCTTCGCGAGGCTGCAGGAGCTGCCCTGCGTGGTCGACGTTGCCGGGATGGGGCGGACTCTCCATATCCAAGTGGATCGCCAGCGGGTGGATGACGAGGCGCTGAGGGAGCTCCTGGCGCTGTTCCATCGCTACGAGGTGGACATGCGGCAGTTGAAGGTGTTTGACGAGCGGCGCTTCGCACGCTGGTTCAGACGACGCCAGCGCTACTGGCACGACGCCGTGTTCGGGCAACAGGAGCGCGCCGGGATCGTCGAGTGAGGGGGGAGGGCGCCGCTCGACGCTTGGTGCTTCGGCCGGACACGGCGTCGCGCGGCCGATGCTGCAGGCCATGGTGCGTGTGGGGCCGGGGCTCCTGCGCTGATGAGGGCAGGGAAAGATGGCGCGCCCGGAGGGATTCGAACCCCCGACCAATGGCTTCGGAAGCCACTACTCTATCCGGCTGAGCTACGGGCGCGTTGTACGGCCACCACCGGTTATCCGGCGGTAGCGGGGGATTCTAGCGGACTCCGCGACAAAAATCTGCCCTGGCCGGCGGCGCCTGGCCCTGCCAAGGCGGGGCGCCGTCCGACTAGAGGCCTCGAAGTCAGTCGTTTCCGAACAGATCCCGGGTGTAGACCTTCTCTGAGACGTCCGAAATCTCCGGCGACAGCCGGTTGGCCAGGATCACGTCGCACTCTGCCTTGAAACGCTCCAGGTCATTGTTGACCCGGGAATTGTAGAAGTGCGGAACCTGCAGGACCGGCTCGTGGACGACCACCTCGATACCCTTGGCCTTGATGCGCTTCATCACGCCCTGGATGGCCGAGGCGCGGAAATTGTCCGAGCCGGATTTCATCACCAGGCGATAGATGCCGACCACCTTGGGCGAACGCTTGATCACCTCGTCGGCGATGAAATCCTTGCGGGTGCGGTTGGCTTCTACGATGGCGTGGATCAGGTTCTGCGGCACATCGCTGTAGTTGGCCAGCAACTGCTTCGTGTCCTTCGGCAGGCAGTAACCGCCATAGCCGAACGAAGGGTTGTTGTAATGGCTGCCGATGCGCGGATCCAGGCTCACGCCATCGATGATCTGGCGCGTGTCCAGCCCATGCGAGGCGGCGTAGGTGTCCAGCTCGTTGAAGTAGGCAACGCGCATGGCGAGGTAGGTATTGGCGAACAGCTTGATCGCCTCGGCCTCGGTGGAATCGGTGAACAGAGTCGTCACGTCCTTGCTCACCGCGCCTTCCTGCAGCAGCGCGGCAAACGTCTCTGCGCGCTCAGAACGTTCACCCACGATGATGCGGCTGGGGTGCAGGTTGTCGTACAGCGCCTTGCCTTCGCGCAGGAACTCGGGCGAGAAGATGATGTTGCCGGTGCCGAAGCGTTCGCGAAGCTCGTCCGTGCAGCCCACCGGGATGGTGGACTTGATGATCATCACGGCGTCGGGATTGATGGCCACGACATCGCGGACAACCGACTCCACCGACCCGGTATTGAAATAGTTGGTCTGTGGATCGTAATCCGTGGGCGTGGCGATGATCACGAACGCGGCGCCAGCGTAGGCATCCTTCGGATCCAGCGTCGCCCGGAGATTCAGGGACCGCTGCGCCAGATACTCCTCGATCTCACGATCTTCGATCGGAGCCTTGCGGGAATTGAGGAGCTGGACGCGGTCCGCGTCGATGTCGAGCGCGACCACCTCATGGTTCTGCGCAAACAGAACCGCATTGGAAAGGCCGACATAGCCGGTGCCGACGACGGCGATCTTCATCTGAATTCCTTTTGCAGCCAGCGAAGTCTTGGGGGAGACCGACCCGGCTGGAAGGGCCCGGGTGGGGGCCCGCAATACTACTACACGGACCTGAACTGCCCGGGTTGCAGCGCTGCAGCACCAGCGCAGGAGTATCCTATCCCCATGGCTGACACCCCTCTTTCCGCGCCGCATCCGGCGCCGACGCCGCGCTGGCGTCACTACTGGTCCCTGATGCGCGCCGATCGACCGATCGGCACCCTGCTGCTGCTGTGGCCCACCTGGTGGGCGCTGTGGCTGGCCACCGGCGGCCTGCCGCCGCTGTGGACGCTGTTCGTGTTCACCGCCGGCGTCTGGCTCACCCGCTCGGCGGGCTGCGTCATCAACGATTACGCCGACCGCTGGCTGGACCCGCACGTGGAACGCACCAGGTCGCGGCCGCTGGCGACCGGCGCGATCAGCGGCCGCGCGGCGCTGGCGCTGTTCGCCGTGCTGATGCTGGTGGCCTTCGGCCTGGTGCTGACGCTCAACTGGCTGACCATCGGCCTGAGCTTCATCGGCGTGTTCCTGGCCGCCAGCTACCCCTACCTGAAGCGCTACACCCACCTGCCGCAGGTCTATTTGGGCATGTCCTTCGGCTGGGGCATCCCGATGGCCTTCGCCGCCGTGCAGGGCGAGGTGCCGATGCTGGCATGGCTGCTGTATGCGGGCAACATCCTGTGGTCCACCGCGTATGACACCTGGTACGCCATGGTCGACCGCGAGGACGACCTGAAGATGGGCTCGCATTCCACCGCCATCCTGTTCGGCGAGCTGGACCTGGTCATCCAGGGCGTGCTGTACGCGCTGTTCCTGGCCACGATGGCTCTGGTGGGCGTGCGCGGCGGGCTGGGCGGGTACTACCTGGCCGGCGTGGCCGTGGCCGCGGTGCTGGTGGTGTACGAATTCTGGATCTGCCGCAACCGCGAGCGCGGCCCGTGTTTCAAGGCGTTCCTGCACAACAACTGGGTGGGCGCGGCGCTGTTCGCCGGCATCGCCGTGGACCTGGCGCTGCGCTGAGAAGCGCAGCCGAGCGTAGGCTCGGCTCTACAGGTCGCAACCCCGGTAGCGCCCGAGCCCATGCTCGGGCGGCGGCGCGCAGCGCCGGGCATCCCGCCACCTACGACCAATAGGTGGCTGACAGCCCGCACCCTACCGCCCAGAATCGGCCCATCGAACCTGGGAGGGTAGGCGATGGCCTCGTCAGCAACGGCAGCAGTACAGGACGGCTGGATGGCGCGCGCAGCGCTGCGCTCGGCCGCCTGGGCGGAAAAAGTGGTTCCCCGACGCGTACGTGTTTGCGGTGCTGGGCGTGGTCATCGTCGCGGTGGCGGCGATGGGCTTCGGCTCGACCCCGCAGGCCACGGCCAGCGCCTTCGGCGACGGTTTCTGGAGCCTGATCCCCTTCACCATGCAGATGGCCTTCGTGGTCATCGGCGGCTATGCGCTGGCCACCGCGCCGGTGGTGGCGCGCTTCATCGATTTCCTCGCGCGGGTGCCGCGCACCGGTCGCGGCGCCGTGGTCTACGTCGGCCTGGTCAGCATGCTGGCCTCGCTGCTCAGCTGGGGCTTCTCGCTGGTGTTCGGTGGCCTGCTGGTGCGCGCGCTCGCCCGCCGCACCGAGCTGCGCATGGATTACCGCGCCGCCGGTGCCTCGGCCTACCTGGGCCTGGGCGCGGTGTGGGCGATGGGCCTGAGCTCCTCGGCCGCGCAGCTGCAGGCCAACCCGGCCAGCATGCCGCCCGGCCTGGTGGAGATCACCGGCGTGCTGCCCTTCACCGAAACCATCTTCCTGTGGCAGTCGATCGCGCTGACCGCAGCGCTGATCCTGGTCTCGCTGCTGATTGCCTGGCTCACCGCGCCGGCTGCGGGCAGTGCACGCACCGCCGAGGATTTCCCCGGTGCCGCACAGGCCGAGCCCGAGCCGCTGCAGCAGCGCACGCGCCCAGGCGAATGGCTGGAATACAGCCCGCTGCTGACCGTGCTGCTCTCGCTGCTGGCCTTCGGCTGGCTGTTCAACGAGTTCGCCAACAAGCCGGTGGTCACCGCCATCGCCAACCTCAATACCTACAACTTCCTGTTCATTTCGCTGGGCCTGCTGCTGCACTGGCGCCCGCGCAGCTTCCTCAACGCGGTGGCCAAGGCGGTGCCCAGCACCACCGGCGTGCTCATCCAGTTCCCGCTGTACGGCGGCATCGCGATGATCCTCACCCATGCCGCCGGCGGCGACGGGCAGACCCTGGCGCATCGCCTGTCCAGCCTGTTCGTGCACGTGGCCAGCACCGATACCTTCGCCCTGGTGATGGGTGTCTACTCGGCGGTGCTGGGCTTCTTCGTGCCGTCCGGTGGCGGCAAATGGATCATCGAAGCGCCGTACGTGATGCAGGCCGCCAACGAACTGAAGGCGCACCTGGGCTGGGCGGTGCAGGTCTACAACGCGGCCGAGGCGCTGCCGAACCTGATCAACCCGTTCTGGATGCTGCCACTGCTGGGCGTGCTGGGCCTGAAGGCCCGCGACATCGTCGGCTTCACCTTCATCCAGCTGCTGGTGCACATCCCGCTGGTGCTGGGCCTGCTGTGGCTGCTGGGCATGACCCTGACCTATGTGCCGCCGGTGATGCCGTAGCGCCTGCGGGGTTGTAGAGCCGAGCCCATGCTCGGCTGCTGTTGCGAGCAGCCGAGCATGGGCTCAGCTCTACAAAAACCAGCCGAGCGTGGGCTCGGCTCTACATCAGCCGGCTGCCGCCTGCTTCTCGATCTCCGCCTTGCGCAGCAGGAGCCGCTGCACCTTGCCGCTGGGCGTCTTTGGCACCGCCACCACGAACTCCACCTGGCGCGGGTAGGCATGCGCGGACAGCCGATGGCGAACGTGCTGCTGCAGCTCGTGTGCCAGCGCGTCGCTGCCCTCGAACCCGTCGCGCAGGATCACGAAGGCTTTGACGATCTCGGTCCGCTCCGGGTCGGGCACGCCGATCACCGCGGCTTCGGCCACCGACGGATGCTCCATCAGCGCGCTCTCCACATCGAACGGGCCGATGCGGTAGCCGGACGAGGTGATGAGGTCATCGGAGCGGCCGATGAAGCTGATCGATCCGTCGTCCTCGCACTCCACCGAATCGCCGGTGCGGTAGTAGCCATCGGCGATGGCCGGCGTCTCCGCCTGGTAGTAGCCGGTGAACCACATGATCGGCGACTGCTTCAGGTCCACCGCGAGGATGCCGGGCGTGCGCGGTGGCAGCTCGTTGCCCTGGTCGTCCAGCACCGCCACGCGGTAGCCGGGCATCGCAAAGCCCGACGACCCCGGACGCACGCTGTGGGCCAGTGCGTGGTGGTTGTTGACCACCATGCCGGTCTCGGTCTGCCCGTAGTGGTCCAGCACCGTGGTCTGCAGGTGCTCGGCAAACCAGCGGGCGATTTCCGGGTTCAGCGGTTCGCCGGCGCTGCTGACCACGCGCAGCTGGCCCTTGATGCCGGCACTGGCGGCGGGGCCGGAAGCAATGATCTGCCGGTACGCGGTGGGCGAACCGGCCAGGTTGGTCACCCCCAGCTGGCCGATGATCGTATTCAGGCCGTGCACGCTGAAGCCGGCTTCGCTGAAGGTGGTGGCATGGCCAAGCATCAGCGGGCCGATCACCGCGTAGTACAGGCCGTAGGCCCAGCCGGGGTCGGCGATGTTCCAGAACACATCGTCGGCGCGCAGGTCCACGGCCAGTTCCATGTAGCTGGCAAAGGCCATCATCGCGCGTAGCGGCACGGGCACGCCCTTGGGGCTGCCGGTGGTGCCGGAGGTCGAGAGCAGGGCCATCAGCGCATCGCCCGGCAGCAGCACGGGCTCCAGCATGGGCGCTGCGGCCGCGGTGGCGGCGCGCCAGTCGATGTCACCGTCGCGCAGTGCCTGGCCGGGCGTCAGCACGGTGGCCACCTGCGGGCAGGCATCCAGTTCGTCCAGCTTGCCGCGGTGCGCATTGTCGGTCACCACCAGCCGGGTGTGGCCGGTCTTCAGGCGGCTTTCGATGGCCTTGGGGCCGAACGCGGTGAACAGCGGCTGGTAGACCGCGCCAATGCGCCAGGTGCCGAGGATGGTGGCCAGCAGGTCGGGCGTGCGCGGCAGCAGGCCGGCCACCACATCGCCAGGGCCGACACCGGCGGCACGCAGCACCTGGGCGGCGCGGGCGGCGGCATCGCGCAGGTCATCGAAGGTGTACAGGTGCAGCGCACCCTGTGCGTCGATCCAGCGCAGGGCCAGTCGATCACTCCCGCAGTAGCGGTCACAGCACTCCACGCAGGCATTGAGGCCCTCGTCCGGGCGCCCTTGGAACCGGGCCTGCCACTGCGCGATATCGAAGTGGTCGCGGGCTTCATCGTAGGAAGGACGTACTGCGGTCTGCGGGGCCATGCGCGTCTCCGGCGGGTGTCCGCCTGACCATAGCGGTGCTGCGCGTGGCTGCAAATGGGACCTTGGGATGAGGCCGTCATGCGCGCGTCACACGTGCCAAGGCCGCTGAATGCGGCTGGTGCCGTGCGGGCATGAGCACATGCACACGCCGCATGAATCCTTCAGGGGCTTGTGCGGCAAGGGGCGCGCGGTGTTTTTGCGGGCGCGTGAACGCCAGGCTAGCTGGGTTGCAACGCATGGTTAACCTTCGGCTGCAGACGATGGCCTCGTCCACCGCATTCCGCGCGTGGCTTCGGAGACACGGACATGGCACAGCAGAACCAGCAGAACCAGAAAGGTCAGCAGAACCAGCAGGGTCGTGACCAGCAGCAGCAACAGCAGCAGGACCAGCAGAAGCAGGACCAGCAGCAGAAGCGCAACCAGCAGCAGGGCGGCAACGACGAAGAAGAATGAGCCCGGCCCCCGCCAGCTCTGAACGCTGAAGCCCCGCCTCGTGCGGGGCTTCGCTTTTCAGAGCGCGTCTGTTTGAAGCACGCCGACCCGTTCCAGCACCGCGCTGGCGGCCATGTCGTTGGGGTTGGTGCCGGGCAGGCCCTGCGGCACGTCCATGCCCATGCCGCGGTACAGGTCCACCCAATGCTGGGCGATCTCCCCGGTCTGCGGGTTGCGGAAGTTCATCGGCTGCAGCGCGAACACATGGTGTGCGCGGAAGGCACGCTCGATGAAATCCGAGCAGTAGTAGCTGTCCTCGTTCAACACATAGGCCGTGTTGTACGGCTTGCCCAGCATCGTGCGCGCCTTGGCGACCGCATCGGTGATTGCACCGGCCGGCGCCGCACGCAGCCGGTACACCACGATCTGCCGCTGCTTGCCGCGCGCGTCGCGCTGGAAGTCCACCAGCGTCTGCTGCCGCGAGCCCTTCTCATCGGCATGCAGTACCTGCCAGCCATGCGCACCGGCAGCCACCAGGGCCACGTGGTCGAAGCTGGTTGCGCCCTGCGTGGCGGTGGCATCGTCGATGGCCGCACTCAGGCCGCTGTGCCCGGCGGTGACGAACAGCAGGTCGCCCTCGCGCACCTGCACGCCTGCGGCGAGCGCGGTCGAGAAAGGGGAGAGCAGCAGGCCGATGACCAGCAGGAAGGTGCGCACGGGAAACCAGGGTCGGGCGGGAGCGGGCTAGTCTACCCCCGCGGCCCGCGGCAGTTCGTGGCCACGGATGTGGAAGCGCAGTCAACCCGACCGTGGCTATGCTTGCCTGCCCCGCGCCAAGCACCCGCGCGACCGACCCGGAATCAGGAGGATCCCTTGAACCAGCTTCACTACGCCGCCCTGGCACTTGCCCTCGGGCTTGCGCTGTCGGCCTGCAAGCCCGCGCCACAGGCAACACCGGCCGAAGCTGCGGCGCCGGCCCCGGCCAGCACGGCCGCCACCGCCAGCGCCCCGGCCGCGCCGGTTGCCGCCACGGCCGATGCGGGCACGCAGTGCCCCCACCCGGTCTTCGAGGAGTTCCTCGCGCACTTCGGTCATGAGATCGCCCTGCAGGAAGCGGCCACGGCCGATCCGCTGCTGGACAGCTACATCGATGCCGACGCCGAGCCCGAACCGGCCACGGTTCAACGCACCCTGGCGCTGGTTGACGTCGAGTGGCCGGTGATGCCGGACCCGGCCACGCTGAAGGGTCTCGGCCGCGAGATGCAGGTCACCGCTCTGGCCGACGGCCAGATGCAGGTACAGATGCGCATCCCCGACACCAGCGACCAGCAGACCTACACCTTCGCCCGCAGGCCGTGCTGGCAGCTGGTCAAGCGTGAAGACGAATCGATCTGACCCTGCCGCAGGTTGGGTAATGGCGTAGAGTCGAGCTTGCTCGACTGCTTCTGCCAGGCGCAGTCGAGCATGGTTCGACTCTACAAAGGACGTTGTCATGAACACCCGCAGGATGCGATCGATCACCGCCAGCGTGCTGCTGCTCGCCACAGGCGCGCTCAGCGCGCAGACGCTGCACGCCGACGACAGCGGCTGGTTCGCCGATGCGGCGGCCGAACAGGCGGCACGCACCAGACTCTCCGCTGCTGTCGCCACACTGCGCGATGCCGGCCCGACGGACCCCGCCACGCGCGTACAGCAGGCCGAGCGCCTGCTCGGCGAATGCCAGCGTCATCGCGCCTACCTGCACCTGCAGGCCGCCCGCAATGCACGTGACTCCCGCCCGGTGCAGGCGCAGCGGGCCGTCGCGGATGTATGCGATGACGCCGCCGGAATCGCGCGCAAGGCGTTGGTCGATGCACCGGCCGACGCGCGCTGGGTGGCGCCCTATGCCTGGCTGCGCACGCGCGCGCTGGGCAACACCGGCATCTCCACGACGCCGCCTGCCGCAGGCGTGGAAGATGCCGTGGACGAGGTTGCCAGCCCGGCCCTGGATGCATTCGCACGCCTGCAGCGGCAGCTGCTGCAGCACGCCAGCTATCCGTCGTTCCCCAGCAACGGCGGACTGCTGGACAGCCGCAAGGACAGCACGGCGCTGTCACGGCACCCGGACCGTGCGCTGCGCGAGGCCGGCTGGAAGGGCTACTGGCAGGGCGTGGCATCGCAGCGCGAGGCCATGGCCAGCACGCTGCTGGCGCTGGTGCAGGTCAACGATCGCGCCTCGCAACTGCAGGGGGATGGCAGCGCCCCCGAGCACAGCTACCGCCGCATGGGCCTGGACCCGGACGCGGTACAGGCCACCCTGGCCGCCGTGCAGCGCCATGCTTCGCAGCGCCGTGCCTACCAGCACGAGCTTTTGCGGCATGCCGAGCATATGGGCATGGCCGACCCGCAGATCTGGGATCTCAGCCTGCCCGATGCAGGCTTCGTACCGCCGGTCCTCACCCTTGAGCAGGTGCGCGATACCGCCACCGATGCGATGCGCGGGCTGGGACCCGCGTACGCCGGTGGAGTACGCGCACTGCTCGACCCGGCGCAGCGGCGCATGGACATGGCCCCGACGCTGGGTCCGCGTAGCGCCGACGCCTTCCCGGTAACAGCTCCAGGTGTGCCCTCCCTGCTGTTCGTCGGCCAGCGCGGTGGCACGCTGGAAAGTGATGTGGAGGTCGTGCACGAGGCCGGGCATGCCGTGCATGGGCAATGGATGGAGCGTGGGAACGTGTCGGCGTTCTATCGCAATGGCACGTCGTGGTTGAACGAGGCCTACGCGATCTTCAACGAGCTGGAATTCCGCGACCAGCTGTACCAGCAGGCGCAGGACCCCCGCGCCAAGGCGTACTACCTGAAGTCGCTGCTGGATGACATCGTGCTGCAGCTGTTCATCGCCTCCGAGGAGGCGCAGCTGGAGCAGTCGATCTACCAGGGCGTGGCCGCCGGCACGCTGGGTACGGCCGATGACCTCGATGCGCTGACACTGAAGGTGCTGTCCGGTTACGGGATGATGGCCGATCGCTACCCGGCACTGGGTGCCACCTGGGAAACCAAGCGGCTGATGTACGAAGATCCACTGTATCTGGCCAACTATCTGTTCGCCGGCCTGGTTGCCGTGCAGCTGTACGTGCAGGAGCAGCAGGATCCGCAGGGCTTCCGCCAGCGCTTCCTGGCCGTGTTGTCCGAAGGCTTCGACCGCGCGCCACAGGAACAGGTGGCGCAGCTGCTGGGCCACGCACCGGACTGGTCAGCGCTGGTGGATGCGGACCTGCAGGTGTTCGACGCCCAGGTGTCGCGCTTGCAGGCGCTGCATGCGGAGATCGAAGCCGGCGCCATGTAGAGTCGAGCCATGCTCGACTGCTCTTGGCATTTGTAGAGTCAAGCCACGCTCGACTGCTTCTGTCAGGCGAAGTCGAGCATGGCTCGACTCTACAAAAAGACGTTGCAGGGCGGCCGAAGGAAAGACGATGGAGAAGGTGATGGCACGACCGCAACGAATGCACCGGCACCTGCTGTCCTACCTGTGGTGCGCGATGCTGCTGTTCGCAGTGCCCTTGCCGGCCATCGCCCAGACCCCGATCCCCGCGCTGGATTCGCCGGTGGTCGATCCCACCGGTGTGCTTTCGGCCAGCACCACCGACCGACTGCAGCAGCAGTCGCGCGCGCTGTTCGAGCGAAGCGGCGGCGCGCAGCTGCAGGTGCTGGTGGTGGGCAGCACCGGCGATGAAAGCATCGAAGCCTATGCCCAGCGCGTGTACGACCAGTGGCAGCTGGGGCGCAAGGGTGTGGACGACGGCGTGCTGCTGCTGGTGGCCGTGCAGGACCGCCACGTACGCATCCAGCCGGGCTACGGCCTGGAAGGCGCGATTCCCGATGCGTATGCCAAGCGCATCATCGAAGAGACGATCCTGCCGCGCTTCCGCGACGGCGATATCGACCAGGGCGTGATCGACGGAAGTGCGCAGGTGGTCCGCTTGATCGATGGTGAGCCTTTGCCGGCGCCGCGCAGCAACCATCTGCTGGATCTGACCTGGCAGGCCATGGACAGCATCCTGTTGCTGGCCATGGCCTGCGCGTTCGGCCTGGGGCGCTGGCATGGCCGCCGTGCGGCCGTCCCGGCGCGGCGCTGGTGGTCGCGGCCCTGGAACTGGCTGGCCATCATCGTGCTGGCCGCCCTGGGCATGGCGGCGTGGCAGCCGCGCCTGGTGGTGCCGGTGGTGTTCCTGCTGGTCCTGCTGGTACCGCTGGCCTGGTCCTGCGGGCGGCGCTGGAACCAGAGCGCAGGCACCCGGCGACTGCTGTGGGCGATGCTGGTAGCCAGCACGGCCATCAACGTCTTCGTGCTGGTCACGCGAGGCACCGTACCGGGCCTGTTCGTGCATGTTGCGCTGTACTTCCTCACCGGCATCGCCTGTGGGGTGGTGGGGTTGCCGCTGGCGCTGGCACGCAATTGCTGGCAGACCAGCCAGCGTGGGTTTGTCGTACGCGCGCTGGCCTTCTGCGGCGTGTTCGGGGCAGGCCTGGGCTGGGCGCTGACCCGCGCTGATCCGTTCGACCCGGCCGCGCTGTTGATCATCTTCGGTGCAGGCGGCTACGTTGCCTGGAATGTGGCGATGCTGGTGGGACTTGGCAGCACCGGTAGCGGTGATGACGATGACCGTCGCAGCGGCCGCTCGGGCTCGTCGTCATCATCGTCGGACAGCAGTTGGTCCGGCGGCGGTGGCAGCAGTGGCGGTGGGGGCGCGTCGGGCAGTTGGTAGGTGTCAGCCGAGGTTGACACGTCCCTCCGCGCCGGGACAGCGTCCGCCGGCATGGCCCGGCGCTACCGTGGACCGCGCATCCACGCATGGCCTGGTTCTACGCGACCACCCGCCACCCCTGCGCTGCATCGGCCAGCTCGCCGCTGCCCTGCACATCACCCACGCGCAGCAGCAGACCCTGCGCGTTGGGCAGATCCTTCTGCTCGGGGAACCAGCGGCGGTCGGCGGCCGCTACGATCAACAAGCCTTCGTCATCGCCCATCGGTGCGAAATGCGATGAGGGCGGGCTGAGCGGCTGCACTCCGAAACGCGCACTGGCCTGCGCACGCACCGCATCCACGTCCGCACTCGGCAGGCCCACTTCACTCAGGCAGGTCAGCTCACTGCCGTGGAACGCGCCACCATGCGTGCTGGCCGGCAGGCGCTTGCGGCCGATCAGTTCCAGGATCAATCCATCCGGCCCGGTGAAGTACACCGATTGCGACTGCCAGTTGCTCTCCAGCGCGAAGTAGTCGATGCCCTCGGGATTGCGCTGCAGCGGTACGCGCTCGCGCAGCCACGTCATGGCCTCGTTGAAGCGGTTGTCGGGCACGTTGAAGGCCAGGTGCACGCCGCCCAGCGGCTGTCCGTTGGCCGCTTGCAGTTCGATCGTGCTCCAGCCGATGTGCACGTGGTTGCCGACCACGCGCAGCTGCAGCACGTCGTGGAACCAGGCGGCGACAGTGCCCACGTCGGACACCGGCAGGGTGAGGTGTAGCAGGCGCATGATGCGGTCTCCTTGCGTGCGCGATGCTTCGATTCTACCCCACGGCACTGCTTTGTCCTGGCAGATGCCAGCCGTGGTCGGCACGCTTTCCCGCACGCCATTCAGTGAAGCAGGCTGGCCTCTACTGAAGCGCCCGGCCAAAGAACGCGACGGCCTCCGCTTCAACCTCACGATGGGTGCGCGAGCGGGGCACCGTGCCGCTGCACAACGGCGCAATACGCTGTTCTCCCAGCGGCGTGCAAGTGGCCAGAAAATCATAGTGACCCACGCCCGCAAGACGCTGCAGCGTCGCCCCGGGTACCTGCGCCGCCAGTATCTCGCCGTTCGTGGCCGGCGGAGCCACTGCATCGCCATCGCCAAGCACAACGGACACCGGTTGCCGCAGCGCCTGCAGCTGCGCGGGCGCAAACGCCTGCACGATCGCCGGCGCCAGCAGATAGACGGCACGCACGCCGCTGATCGCGCGCGACTGATCAGCCGCTGCCATGTACGGCCGCAGCTGCGGGGATGCAGCCGCTTGCAGCCGAGCCTGCAGCGTATGCTTCGCGGCTTCCTGCTGCGGTAGGCACACGCCGTCGTCCGGATGGCCCGTGCAGAAATCCAGCAGACGCTGCAGCTCGGGCCGTGCACCGGCGGCAAGCAAGGCGGTGTAACCACCAGCCGAGAAGCCGACGACGCCCAGGCGCTGCGCGTCCACATGCTGGCCTAGGCGAGGATCCGCCTGCACCGCCGCCAACGCGGCCTGCAGATCGTCAGCGCGCAACCAGGCCAGCATGCTGCCGGCCAGCGTCATTTCGTCGGCACCGTTGTTGCCGGGGTGGTCCACCGCAATCACCAGATACCCTGCGCGGGCCAGTGCCGTACCCAGCCATCCCATCATCCGTGCGCTGCCGCCGTTGCCATGCGACAGCAGCAGTGTGGGCAGTCGATCACCCGCGATGGGCGCGCCGATAGCCGATCTGCCCACGTCAAACAACGGGGCATCCGGCGCGCCAATGGTCAGCGGTGTCTCGTTGCTGGATGCGGGTGCCGGGTACCATACGGTGAAGCGCAGCGTGGCGCGCTGCTGAGCATCACGCACCCGTGCACTGGGCAACGCGGTCGTGCCGTGCTGTTCACCCGCCTTCCAGTCCTGCGCCAGCACGGCCGGCGGAAACACGCTGCACAACAGCGCCAACAGCATTCCCTTCATCTGCATTGCCTGTGTCCTTTCAGTGGGATCGTTCGGTGACCGGCAGCCAGATCTCCATGCCGCCATGGCCGCTGTGCTCATCGAAGCGCGCGTCGTAGCGCTCCAGTTCTGGGGTGTTGGCCAGATCCAGCCCGGCCGAGGGCAGGTAGGTGTCCAGCAGCCAGAACCAGGTTGAGCGGATGGCTGAGATGTGCCCGCCGTGCCACGCCACCAGATAGCGCTGCGCCGGCACCCGCACGCGCTGCCAGCCCGCGGGCACGGACGGCAGTGCGCTGGCCGGAAGCGCGGCCACGTAGTCGAAGCCGCCGTCATCATCGTGGTTGCAGCACACGCCGAAACTGACCGGAACCGGCGATTGCCAAGAGCGGTTCAGTCGCGCCCATTGGCTGGGGATGGCCCCGCTGCCCTCGCGCCCATGGCGTTGGCCGATGCCCGCCAGATCCAGCGCAGGCGCATCCAGCAGGCGTGGTGCTTCGGTGCAGGGTGAGGGCGCATCGTCCAGCCGCACGGCGTGTACCAGAGGCAGGCCGTCCAGGCCGTTGTCGCGCACCCGTTCGGGTGTCTGCCCGAACTGCTCGCAGAACGCGCGGGTGAATGCCGCATGGGTGGAGTAGCCGGCTTCCAGGGCGACCGGCAGGATGTCCGTCGCACCGGCCACCAGTTGCTGGGCCGCGGCGGTCAGGCGCCGCCCGCGCAGGTAGCGCACGACCGAGGTGCCGGTGCGTGCCTGGAACAGGCGCGACAGATGGAAGGGCGAAACGCCGGCAGCCGCTGCGATATCAGCCAATGCCAGCGGCCGCGCGGCGTGCGTCTCGATGTACCACAGTGCCTGGCTTGCCGCGCTCATTGCGCCCCCCGGGTTGCTTGCCTGGGAGCGTAGCGGATCACCGCGTGCAGCGTTTAGCAGTTCTTGCGGCACAGGCGATTTCCGGGCGTCACCAGGCGGGTTGGGCCGCGAAAACTGTCGTCTTCGCGTCATGCCCGCTTCACACATCGCGCCGAGACTGCGCGACTTGTCCAGGCCGCCTGTACAGGCGCGCCTGACCCTGTCGTGCAGTCCCGGAGTACCCGTCGTGCAGAGCTCGTTGTTGTCGCGTTCCATCCTCCTCGCCCTTTCCATGGTCAGCGCAGGAGGCGCGATCGCAGCAGATGCCAGTACGGCAGACACCCCTGATGGCGGCACCCATGCCGCCGCGCCGACCCAGCTGGACGCCATGCTGGTCACCGGCACCCGCGCCTCCAACCGCACCCAGTTCGAAACGCTGGCGCCGGTGGATGTGTTTACCAAGGAAGACATCACGTCCGTTGATTCCACCGACCTGAAGGACGTGCTGGCGCAGCTGGTGCCGTCGTTCGTGGTGCAGCGCCTGCCGATGGCCGATGGCCAGGTGTTCGTGCGCCCGGCCACGCTGCGTGGCCTGTCGCCGGACCAGACCCTGGTGCTGGTCAACGGCCGTCGTTTCCACCGCAGTGCGCTGCTGGGCAACCGCGGTGCACAGGCCGCTGACCTCGCGCAGATTCCGACCAGTGCCATCAAGCGCATCGAAGTGCTGCGCGACGGTGCCTCGGCGCAGTACGGGTCGGACGCCATCGCCGGCGTCATCAACATCATTCTTGAAGACAGCCCCGGCACCGAAATCACCGCGGGCTACTCGCAGTACGCGCAGGGCGATGGTGCCTCGCGCGATTTCAGCGCCCGCACCGGCTGGGCGCTGGGCGACTACGGCAGCCTGGCGCTGTTCGCTGAATCGTCGAACTCCGATGCCACCTCGCGCACCCGCCAGCGTCCCGATGCCATCGCCTTCCAGGCCGCGCACCCGGATCTGGACGTGCCCAATCCCGTGCAGCGCTGGGGCCAGCCGGAGCTGGAAAGCCGCCGCGTGGGCTTCAACCTGAAGGCCAATGCCAGCGATACGCTGGAGGTCTATGCCTTCGGCCTGTATAGCCACAGCGATGGCGTCAGCGATTTCAACTGGCGCAACCCGGACACCACCACCGGCGCCTACCGCACCACCAGCATTTTCCCCGGCTGGGATCTGCGTTCCATCTATCCGGTGGGCTTCAGCCCGCAGTACGGCAATGTGCAGAACGACCTGCAGCTGGTGGGCGGCCTGCGCGGCGAGATCACTCCCAAGCTGCGCTGGGATGTCAGCGCGTCGTACGGCCGCAACGCCATCGATTACAGCCTGGACAATGCGATCAACGCCTCGCTGGGCCTGGACAGCCCGACCTCGTTCGACCTCGGCCGCCTGACCCAGGCCGAGAAGAACGCCAACGTCGACTTCAATTACGAGTGGGACGTCGCCGCGCTGGCCAAGCCGGTCAACGTCGCCTTCGGTGCCGAGTTCCGCCAGGAAACCTATGAAGTGCGCGCCGGCGATCCGGCTTCGTACGCGGTCGGCCCCGGCGCAGCGGCAGGCCTGGAAGCCAATGCCAACGGCGCACCGGGCTTCTCCGATACCCAGGCCGGCAAGTGGGACCAGCGCAGCCACGCCGCCTATGTCGATATGGAAGTGCCGCTGGGCGAGCGCTGGAGCATCGGTGCCGCCGGCCGCTATGAAGACTTCTCCAGCTTTGGCAATACCGTGGACGGCAAGCTGTCGGCTCGCTTTGCGATCACCCCGGACGTGGCCCTGCGCGGTACGTTCTCCACCGGCTTCCGCGCGCCGACCCCGGCGCAGTTGAACACCACCAGCACCACCCAGGGCCTGGACACGCGCACCCTGCAGATCTTCACCAGCGGTCGCCTGTCGCCGAATGATCCGCTGGCGCAGCTGCTCGGCGCCAAGCCGCTCACCCCGGAAGAATCGCGCACTGCCTCGCTGGGCCTGACCTGGCGCACCGATGTGGGCCTGTCCGGCTCGGTGGATGTGTACCGCATCAAGCTCAGCGATCGCTTCAGCCAGTCGGCCAGTTTCGCCATTCCGGTCGGCACGCCCAATCCGCTGGGCTATACCTCGGTCAACTACTTCACCAACGATTTCGACACCACCACCAGCGGCGTCGACGTGGTCGGCAACTACCTGCGCGACCTCGGCATCGGCCGCATGACGCTGACCCTGGCCTACAACGTCAACCGCACCCGCGTGGACAACGGCAGCACCTCGGTGGCCACCAACGAAACCCAGCGCGTGCTGTTCGAAGACCGCCTGCCGGAGCACAAGGGCAGCTTCACCGGTACGTGGGACGTGGGCGCGTGGTCGCTGATGGCGCGCGTGCGCTACTACGGCGCCTGGACCGATTCGACCGGCAATGCGACCGGCGATATCTACCAGCGCTTCGGCGACATGACCTTCCTCGACCTGGCCGCCGGCTACCGCATCAACGAGCATCACAGCCTGCGCGTGGGCGTGGACAACGTGTTCGACCGTTACCCGGACAAGGCGACCTTCCAGGCCAGCCGCGGCCTGATCTACTCGCGCAACGCACCCTACGACACCGACGGCGCCAACGTGTACGCGCAGTACCGGCTGACCTTCTGATGGACAGCCGCCGTCGTAACCTGCTGCGCGCCGGCACCCTGCTGCCGGCTGCCGCAGCATTGTCTTCACTGCCTGCCATGGTCGCTGCACGCTATCCTGCAGCCATGGAAATTCCTGCAACGACCGTGGCGCCGGACGTGCTGGCCCGCGATGAAGGCTACTGGGCCGCCGTGGCCAGCCACTTCGATATCACCGATGAAGTGAACCACCTGGAAAACGGCTACTGGGGCGCGATGGGTCGCGAGACCCTGGCCAGCTACCAGCGGCACACCGCCGAGGTGAACCGCGGCAACGCCTGGTATGGGCGCCACACGTTCCCTGCCGAGTACATGGCCGTGCACCGCCAGGTGGCCGACATGCTGGGCGTGGGCACCGACGAGATCGTGCTGACCCGTGGCGCCACCGAGGCGATGCTGGCCCTGATCGGCGGCTACAACCGCCTCGCACCGGGCGACCAGGTGCTGTACGCCGATGTGGACTACGACAGCATGATCGGCGCCATGCGCTGGCTGCAGCAGCGGCGCGGCGTGCAGGTGGAGCGCATTGCCCTGCCGGCCGTGCCCGATCGCGCGCAGATCCTGCAGGCCTACGATGCCGCCTTCGCGCGGCTGCCGAAGCTGAAGCTGGTGCTGCTGACCCAGGTCAGCCACCGCCACGGCCTGGTGCTGCCGGTGGCCGAGATTGCCGAGCGTGCGCGTGCGCGCGGTATCGATGTGATCGTCGATGCCGCCCATGGCTTCGGCCAGATCGCCTTCGCCGTGCCGGACCTGAAGGCCGATTTCGTGGGCATCAACCTGCACAAGTGGATCGGCGCGCCGGTGGGTGTGGGTGCGATGTACGTGCGCAAGGGCCGCGTGGCCGACCTCGACCCGTACATGGGCGAGACCGACGATGGGCGCGTGGGCAGCCGCGTGCACACCGGTACGGTCAATTTCGCCGCGTATCTGGCGTTGCCTGAAGCGATTGCCTTGCACCAGCGCATCGGCTCGGCCAACAAGCAGGCACGCCTGCGTTACCTGCGCGAGCGCTGGACGGTGCCCGCGCGGCAGATGGCGCACCTGGAAGTGCTGTCCTCGCCGGACCCGGCATTGGCCAGCGCACTGGCCAGCTTCCGCCTGCGCGGCCGCACCAGCGTGGCCGACAACATGGCGCTGCAGAAGCGCTTGCTGGATGAGCACCGCGTGTTCACCACGTACCGCGATGGCCTGGAATCGGGCGCCTGCGTGAGGGTCACGCCGTCGGTGTTCACCCGGCCGCAGCAGATGGACGCGCTGGTGGACGCGCTGGCCTCGCTGGCCTGAGGCCGCCCTGGTGTGGGGTCAGAGCCCTTTGCGCCGCAAAGGGATCTGACCCCGACCATCGCCCTGGTGGGTGCCGACCGTTGGTCGGCACATCCCTCCGGGCTCGGCATACTTCTCCCATGCCATCCTGCGTCCGCTGAGGAGGCACCATGAAGCCGAAACAATTCCGACTCACCGCCGAGCAGATCAGCCCGCTGCTGGAGGGCTATGGCGCATGCATCGCCACCGATCGCATCACCGTTGATGGCCAGCCCGTGGGCTACTGCTATCGCGAGGAGCCCGACAACGACGTCGACAGTGGCTGGCGCTTTCTTGCCGGCGACGAGACCGAGGATTACCTGGACGAAACAGGAAACTCCGGCGTGTACAACGTGAACACCATCGCCAACTACGATCGTGCCGTTCTGGCAGTGGTGGACGCGCCGGCGGGTACCGCCTTCGAACGCAGTGAAGACGGAAGGCTGCTGCCGGTCTGATCGCCGCGATTGGCCGGTGCCGCCGGTCGTGGCCATCCCGGTAGGTGCCGACCGTTGGTCGGCACATCCATCCAAGCCCGGCGCCACCCCCAACGGCCATCATCGCGCGACCTCCCCGCCGGCTGTGCTACTACGGCCGTGTACCCCCTTCCTATCCGGAGCACGACCATGGTCAATCCCGTCGCCCAGGCCCATCGCGGCTTGGGTACCACGCTTTTCAGCCTGCTGAATCCAATACCGTTCGGTTTCTTCGTGGCCGGCCTCATCCTCGACGTCCTCTACCTCAACACCGCCGAGGTGATGTGGGGAAAGTCCGCCGCCTGGCTCATCACCTTCGGTCTGCTCATCGCCATCATCCCGCGGCTGATCAACCTGTTCGCGGTCTGGCGCCGCAATGGCACCGCCACCGGCCTGGACCGCGTGGATTTCCTGCTGAACCTGGTCGCCATCGTGCTGGCCATCTGGAACGCCTTCGTACACAGCCGCGATGCTTACGCGGTGGCTGTGCCGGGCACCATTCTTTCCGCGTTGACCGTGGGCCTGATCGCCATCGGTTTCATCCTGCTGTCGCTGCAGCTCCCGGTGCTGCACGGAGGTCGTCATGGCTGATCGCATCCTGCCCGCGCTGGGCATCCTCTCGCTGTCGGTGATGCTGGCCGCCTGCGCGGGCAAAGCCGAATACCATCCGGCCGACCAGTCCGGTGCGCAGCCGCCGCTGCCCAAGCCGGCCAACTTCCTCATGCCACCCATGCAGGTGCCCAAGGGCGTGGGCTGGGCCGACGGCCAGGCGCCTACCGTGGCCGAGGGCCTGAAGATCGAGCGCATCGCCGCCAACCTGCAGCACCCGCGCCGCCTGCTCACCCTGCCCAACGGCGATGTGCTGGTGGTGGAAGGCAATGGCCCCGGCGAAGAGCCGGTCACCACGCCCAAGCAGTGGATCGCCGGCAAGGTGAAGGCGCGCTCGGGCAAGGCCGGCAAGGGCGGCAACCGGGTCACCCTGCTGCGCCGCACGCCGGGCACCGATACCTGGACCCAGCACGTCTACATCGAAGGCCTGCATTCGCCGTTCGGCATCCAGCTCATCGGTGACACGCTGTACGTAGCCAACACCGGCAACATCATGCAGTACCACTACGTGCCCGGCGAAACCCGCATGACCGACAAGGGTCGCGAGTTCACCGACCTGCCCAGCACCATCAACCACCACTGGACCAAGGATCTGCGCGCGAGCGCCGATGGCAGCAAGCTGTACGTGGGCGTGGGATCCAACAGCAACATCACCGAGAACGGGCTGGCCGTCGAGTACCGCCGCGCGGTGGTGCTGGAAGTGGACGTGGCCACCCGTGGCAGCCGCATCTACGCGTCGGGCATCCGCAACCCCACCGGCCTGGACCTGGAACCGAGCACCGGCAAGCTATGGGCGGTCGCCAACGAGCGCGATGAGATCGGTGCCGACCTGGTGCCCGACTACCTGACCTCGGTGAAGGAAGACGGCTTCTACGGCTGGCCCTACAGCTACTACGGCCAGCACGTGGACGAGCGCGTGCAGCCGCAGCGGCCGGACCTGGTGGCCAAGGCCATCGTGCCGGACTACGCCATCGGCTCGCACGTGGCGCCGCTGGGCCTGATGTTCTACACGGCGCAGACGCTGCCGGCGAAGTACCACGGCGGCGCGTTCATCGGCGAACACGGCAGCTGGGACCGTTCGCCGCTGAGCGGCTACGAAGTGGTCTACGTCGCGTTCAAGGATGGCAAGCCGACCGGGCGCCCGGAAGCGGTGGTCAGCGGCTTCACCTCCAAGGATGAAAAGACCCTGATGGGCGCCCCGGTGGGCATGGCGATGGACGCCGACGGCGCGCTGCTGGTGGCCGACGATGTCGGCGATGTGGTGTGGCGGGTTTCCGCAAAATAGCCGGAGCGTTGTACTTGTAGAGCCGAGCCCACGCTCGGCTGCTGTGGCTCTGGCTTCTGTAGGGTTGAGCCATGCTCGACTGCTGTTGGTAGAAGCAGCCGAGCATGGTTCGGCTCTACAGAAGATCAGAAGCAGTCGAGCATGTCTCGGCGAAGTAGAGTTCGCCCATCACCAACACCAGGCCATAGGCCGAGGAGTGACAGGGATGTCCAGGGCAATGATGTGGGCCGCGCTGCTGTGCACGGGCCTTGTGGTTGCCAACCCGGTGTCCGCATCGGGTTGGCAGGGCAGCTACTCCAACGTCTGCGTGCACCCGCAATCGGGTGACCTGCTGGGCGCAGAGCTGTCCTTCATTGCCTACGGCGGCGGCACGGCCGTGCTCTGGCAGCCCTTCGAAGGCGAGGGACTGCCACCGCAGGTACTGGTGCTGCGCGAGGAAGGCGGCACCACGGTTGCGGCCGAGGCTGCGGGAGCGCCGGCGCTGTTGTCGATCACCCGTGAGCGCACGCGGATTCGTGTGCGCTATCTGCGGGGGCAGGATGGGGAAGCGATCGTGCTGCGGCCGGGTGCCGCGCAGTGGATGGGCGCCCGCCCGCCGGTGTGCCGGGCCTGAATCTGTAGATCCGGGCGCATGCTCGGCTGCTTTGGTTATGGCTCTTGTAGAGTCGAGCGGGGGGGGGGGGGGGGGGGGGGGGGGGGGGGGGGGGGGGGGGGGGGGGGGGGGGGGGGGGGGGG
>NZ_JAMOKY010000027.1:0-53788 GCF_024499815.1 Stenotrophomonas testudinis
GCGGGGTGGAGCAGTCTGGCAGCTCGTCGGGCTCATAACCCGAAGGTCGCAGGTTCAAATCCTGCCCCCGCTACCAAGTAAAGAGATCGCCTTCGAAGTCCTGCTTCGAAGGCGTTTTTCTTTGGGGTTCCGCCTGTTTGTAGAGTCGAGCCATGCTCGACTGCCGGTGCAGCAAGCCGGTCCAAGCCTTGCACCAGCGAGGTGCAGCCGCTATCATCAGCGGCCTAGGCAGTACCCCTGAAGGCGGCCTCCCCCACGGGAGACCCGGTCCGGAAGGAGGGCTCGCAACACGCTTACGCAGCGCGTTGCAACCGGAATCCAGTCACCGGAGTCTTTCCGGAAAAAGGGGCCCAGCGGGCCCTTTGTCGTTTCCGGGGCGTCATGTTTTCCCCGCCGGCCGTGGCCGGCACCCAACCAAGAGATCAAGGCAGGCTGTGAGCGACAAGGCAACCGACATCGCGAATCTGCTCGGCCCGACCGTTGTGTCGCTGGGCCTGGAGCTGCTGGGCGTTGAGTATCTGCCGGCCCCCGGCGGTGCGACCCTGCGCCTTTACATCGACGTGCCGCTGGCTGAACAGCCCGAGCGCATCATCAACGTGGACGACTGCGAGCGGGTGAGCCGCGAAGTGTCCGCGCAGATGGACGTCGAAGACCCGATCAGCGGCAACTACACGCTGGAAGTGTCTTCGCCGGGCGTCGACCGTCCGCTGTTCAACCTGGAGCAGTTCGGCCGTCACCTGGGCGAAATGGCCAAGGTCACGCTGAAGCTGCCGCAGGACAACCGTCGTCGCCTGCAGGGCCGCATCGAAGCGACCGACGAGGCTGCGGACACCATCACCTTCATCGTCGACAAGACCGAAGTGGTCGTGTCGGCCGACAACATCGACAAGGCCCGGATCTTGCCGGACTGGGTTGCCCTGGGCCTGGCCCCGAGCAAGCCGACCGGCCCGGCGCCGAAGCGTCCGAAGCCGGACAAGAATTCTTCTTCCAACGAGCCGGCGGCAAAGAAGCCGCGCGCGGAGTGAGCCAATGAGCAAGGAACTGTTGCTGGTAGTGGACGCGGTCGCCAACGAGAAGGGCGTGCCGCGTGAAGTGATCTTCGATGCGATCGAGGCCGCCCTGGCGTCCGCAGCGAAGAAGCGCTATGCCGACGAGGAAGTGCTGACCCGCGTGGTCATCGACCACAAGGATGGCAGCTACGAAACCTACCGCCGCTGGGAAGTGGTGGCCGATGACGTGGTCATGGAATCGCCGGACCGCCAGATCCGCCTGATGGACGCCGTCGACGAAGCCGAAGGCGTGGACGTCGGCGACTACATCGAAGAACAGATCGAAAACCCCGATTTCGGCCGCATCGCCGCCCAGGCTGCCAAGCAGGTCATCGTGCAGCGCGTGCGCGAAGCCGAGCGCCAGCAGGTCGTCGATGCGTGGAAGGATCGCGTCGGTGAGCTGATCACCGGTGTGGTCAAGCGTGCCGAGCGCGGCAACATCTACGTGGACCTGGGCGGCAACGCCGAAGGTTTCATCCCGAAGGACAAGGGCATCCCGCGCGACGTGCTGCGCGCTGGTGACCGCGTGCGCGGCTACCTGGCCGAAGTGCGTTCGGAACCGCGTGGCCCGCAGCTGTTCATCAGCCGCGCCGCCCCGGAATTCATGATCGAGCTGTTCAAGCTCGAAGTGCCGGAAGTCGGCCAGGGCCTGGTGGAAATCAAGGCCTGTGCCCGCGACCCGGGCGACCGCGCCAAGATCGCCGTGCTGGCCCACGATACCCGTACCGATCCGATCGGTGCCTGCATCGGCATGCGCGGTTCGCGCGTGCAGGCCGTGTCCAACGAGCTCAATGGCGAGCGCGTGGACATCGTGCTGTGGAACGACAGCCCTGCCAACTTCGTCATCAACGCGATGGCGCCGGCCGAAGTGCAGTCGATCATCGTCGATGAAGACAAGCACTCGATGGATCTGGCCGTGGCCGAAGACCGCCTGGCCCAGGCCATCGGCAAGGGCGGCCAGAACGTGCGCCTGGCCAGCCGCCTGACCGGTTGGCAGCTGAACGTGATGACCCAGGACCAGGTCACCGCCAAGTCGGAAGCCGAGCAGTCGTCGGCCCGCCAGCTGTTCATGGACAAGCTGGAAGTCGACGAGGAAATCGCCGGCATCCTGGTCAGCGAAGGCTTCGGTACGGTTGAAGAAATTGCTTATGTCCCGGTCGGCGAACTGCTGGCCGTGGAAGGTTTCGACGAGGACATCGTCGAAGAGCTGCGCGCTCGTGCCCGCGATGCGCTGCTCAATGAGGCCCTGGCAGTCGAGGAAGGCCTTGAAGACGGCCAGCCGGCGCAGGACCTGCTGTCCCTTGAGGGCATGGACGAAGCCACCGCATACGCGTTGGCCGGCCACGGCGTGCGCACCAGCGAGGAGCTTTCCGACCTGGCCGCCGACGAGGTCATGGACTTCGGCATCGAAGGGCTGGACCAGGAGCGCGCCGCGGCGCTGATCCTGGCCGCGCGTGCCGAGGAGATCGCCCGACTGGAACGCGGCGAATGAGCCGGCAATGAACAGGGCCCTGAGCCGATCAGGGCGTAGAATCCGCGCCACCTCCAACTGCGGGGGGGCGCCCACAAGATCATAGGATCCGAATGTCGCAGCAAACCACCATCCGCAAGCTTGCCGAACTGGTCAACACGCCGGTCGAGAAACTGCTGGAACAGCTGGCCGGTGCCGGCATGAAGTTCAGCGGCCCCGACCAGGTCGTGACCAGCACCGAGAAGGTGAAGCTCCTGGGCTTCCTCCGTCGTTCGCACGGCAAGCCCGAGCAGGCCCCGGAAGAGACGGATCAGTCTGCAAAGAAGATCACGCTCAACCGCCGGAAACAGCAGGAAGTGACGGTCAATTCCGGTCGCAGCAAGACGACCGTGAATGTCGAGGTGCGCCAGAAGCGTACCTACGTCAAGGATGGTGCGCGTGCCATGACGCCGGACGAAGAGCGCGCCGACATCCTGCGCAAGCTGGAAGAGTCGCGCGCCCGCAACCTTGCCGAACAGCAGGCCCTGGCCGAGAAGGATCGTCTGCGCGACGAAGCCATCGTCCGTGCCCGTGAGGAAGAAGTTGCCGCCAAGGAACGTGCCGAGGCCGAGAAGAAGGCTGCCGAGGAAGCTGCAGCTGCCGCCAAGGCCGCCGAGGCCCTGGCTGCCACCAAGCCCAAGCGCGCTCCGATCGACGAAACCGCGCCGCGCCCGCCGCGTACCCCGGCTGCCGCTCCGGCCGCACCGCGTGGTGCACCGCCGGCACCGCCGCGCAACGACGACCGCAACAACCGCAGCGCGCCGCGCAGCGAGCGTGGCCCGGGCGATCGTTTCGCCGGCCAGATGCACCTGTCGGCTGCCGACCGCGCGCGTCGTGGCAACAGCAACAACAGCAACAACCGCGGTCGTCCGGGTGGTCGCAACCAGAGTGGCGGCCGTCGCGACATGTCGCGTGGTGGCAACAACGCTGGCCCGCACGCGTTCGAGCGTCCGACCGCACCGGTCGTGCGTGAAGTGGCGATCGGCGAAACCATCACCGTGGCCGACCTGGCGCAGAAGCTCGCGCTGAAGGGCGGCGAGGTGGTGAAGGCGCTGTTCAAGATGGGCGTGATGGCCACCATCACCCAGTCCATCGACCACGACACCGCCGCGCTGGTGACCGAAGAACTCGGCCACAAGGCGATCCGTGCCAATGACAACGACGCCGAAGACGCACTGCTGGCCTCGACCGGTGAAAACCAGGGCGAAGCCGTGCAGCGTCCGCCGGTGGTCACCATCATGGGCCACGTCGACCACGGCAAGACCTCGCTGCTGGATTACATCCGCCGCACCAAGGTTGCCCACGGCGAAGCCGGTGGCATCACCCAGCACATCGGTGCGTACCACGTTGATACGCCGAAGGGCGTCATCAGCTTCCTGGATACCCCGGGCCACGCCGCGTTCACCTCGATGCGTGCCCGCGGTGCCAAGCTGACCGACATCGTGGTGCTGGTGGTTGCCGCCGACGACGGCGTCATGCCGCAGACCAAGGAAGCGATCCAGCACGCCCGTTCGGCGGGTGTGCCGCTGATCGTGGCCATCAACAAGATCGACAAGTCCGGCGCCGACCCGATGCGGGTCAAGAACGAACTGCTCTCCGAGCAGGTCGTGGCCGAAGACTTCGGTGGTGACATCCAGATGGTGGAGATCTCGGCCAAGACCGGCCTGGGCATCGACGACCTGCTGGACGCCGTCTCGGTCCAGGCCGAACTGCTGGAACTGAAGGCCGTCGACGAAGGCCGCGCCGCAGGCGTGGTCATCGAATCCTCGCTGGACAAGGGCCGTGGCCCGGTCGCCACCGTGCTGGTGCAGCAGGGCCGCCTGAAGAAGGGCGACTACCTGGTGTGCGGCATCCAGTACGGCCGCGTGCGTGCGCTGTTCGACGAAACCGGCAAGCAGCCGGAGTTCGCCGGTCCGTCCATCCCGGTGCAGGTCCTGGGCCTGTCCGGCGTGCCGGAAGCCGGTGACGACTTCGTGGTCGTCGAGGACGAGCGACTGGCCAAGGACGTTGCCCAGCAGCGTGAGACCAAGCGCCGCGAATCGCGCCTGGTCGCCACCGCTGGCAGCCGCATGGAAGACATCATGGCGACCCTCGGCAAGGGCGAGGGCCAGCAGGTCCTCAACCTGGTCATCAAGGCCGACGTGCAGGGTTCGGTGCAGGCCCTGAGCCAGGCACTGGTCGCGCTGTCCAACGAAGACATCCGCATCAACGTGATCCACTCCGGCGTGGGCGGCATCACCGAGTCGGACGCCAATTCGGCCGCCGCTTCGAAGGCCACCGTCATCGGCTTCAACGTGCGTGCGGACGCTTCGGCCCGTCGCATCATCGAATCCAACGGCGTGGACCTGCGATACTTCTCGATCATCTATGACGTGATCGACCAGGTGAAGCAGGTGGCATCCGGTCTGCTGGGCGTGGAGATCCGCGAAGAGATCATCGGTATCGCCGAGGTCCGCGACGTCTTCCGCAGCTCCAAGCTGGGTGCGGTTGCCGGCTCGATGGTCATCGAGGGCGTGGTCAAGCGCAACAAGCCGATCCGCGTGCTGCGCGACAGCGTGGTGATCTTCGAGGGCGAGCTGGAATCGCTGCGCCGCTTCAAGGAGAACGTCGAGGAAGTCCGCAACGGTACCGAATGCGGTATCGCGGTGAAGGCCTACAACGACGTCAAGCCGGGTGACCAGATCGAGTGCTTCGAGCGTATCGAAGTGCCGCGCACCCTGTAATGCTGCAAGGTGGCCCGACCAACGGTCGGGCCGCACCACGCACATGTAGCGCCCGACCGTTGGTCGGGTGACAATCGAATCAAAGGTAGCGCCCGACCGTTGGTCGGGCGACAACTGAACCAAGAGCATCTCGTGCCCAAGACTTTCCATCGAACCGACCGTGTCTCCGCCCAGCTGCGCCGTGAACTCGGCACCCTGGTGCACAACGCCGTGCGCGAGCACGGGTTGCCCTCGGTGAGCGTGTCCGACGTGGAAATCACCCGCGACATGGCCCATGCCAAGGTGTTCGTCACCGCGCTGATGCCGGAACGTTCGGCCGAAGCCGTGGCCGGCCTGAAGGAGCTGGGCTACCGCCTGCGCATGGACCTGGCCCGCGCGATGAAGCTGCGACATGTGCCGGAGCTGCATTTCCACTACGACGACTCGGTCGACCGTGGTGAGCACATCGACAACATCCTGCGCGACCTGCCCGATACGCTGGCCGCGGAGAAGCGTCGCGAGAGCGACGAAGAATAAGCTTGCGCCGGGTGATGCCCGGCGTTTTCCATTCTGCTCGTGCGAGGCCGGACGCTGGCCGCGCTTCGGCAGTCGAGCATGGCTCGACTCTACAAAATCCCGTCATGACCCGAATTCAGTTCCGTCGCTTGGATGGCATCCTGCTGCTCGACAAGTCGACCGGCATGAGCTCCAACGCCGCCCTGCAGGTGGCCCGCCGCCTGTTCCGTGCCGAGAAGGGTGGCCATACCGGCAGCCTCGACCCGCTGGCCACCGGCCTGCTGCCGCTGTGCTTCGGCGAGGCGACCAAGATCGCCGGCCTTCTGCTGGGCTCGGCCAAGGCCTATGACGCCGAGATCCAGCTCGGACAGACCACCGATACCGATGATTCCGAAGGCCAGGTGCTGCTGCAGCGCCCGGTCCCGGCGGTCAGCGCCGAGGCCCTGCAGGCCGCACTGGCGCCGCTGACCGGCAGCATCCTTCAGCGCGCCCCGATCTATTCGGCGCTGAAGCAGGGCGGTGAGCCACTGTATGTGAAGGCCCGCCGTGGTGACGTCATCGAGGCGCCCGAGCGCGAGGTGCAGGTGCATGCCATCGAGGTGGTCGAGCAGCAGGCCGAGCGCCTGCGGCTGCGGGTGACCTGCGGTTCGGGCACCTACATCCGCAGCCTGGCCCGCGACCTCGGCGAGGCGCTGGGCTGTGGCGCCCATATCAGCGCGCTGCGCCGACTGTGGGTCGAGCCGTTCCACGCTCCGGCCATGGTCACCCTGGACCAGCTGCGGGCGATGGTCGAGTCCGGCGACGAGGCCGGCATGGACGCGCTGCTGCTGCCGCTGGCCGCCGGCCTGGCCGAATACCCGCGGGTCGACCTCGACGCTGAACAGGCGCACCGCTTCTGTGTCGGCCAGCGCCAGCGCGATGCCTCCTGGCCGCGCGGCCTGGTGGCCGTGTACGGGCCGGACGATGCTGTCCAGGGCCTGGGGCAGGTCGACGACAGTGGCCTGCTGGCCCCGCAGCGCCGCTTCAACCTCTGACCGGGGCAGGGCGGTTCAGCCCCGGTCCTTGTTCCTGGAGCCCCTGACCGTTACAATTTCGCGGCCGTTTTCCGGCAACCTGCCTCGCGCAGGTTTCACCCTCGTAGTTCACGGCGAGCCTGGCGGTGCGCGAAGCGCGTTCCTGCCGGCCACGCATCACAGAGAAAAAAGAAAATGTCGATCGACACCCAGAAGGTCATTGAAGACAACAAGCGCAGCTCGGCTGACACCGGCTCCCCGGAAGTCCAGGTTGCCCTGCTGACCGCCCGCATCGAACTGCTGACCGGCCACTTCAAGACCCACAAGAAGGACCACCACAGCCGCCGCGGCCTGCTGCAGATGGTCAACCGCCGTCGCAGCCTGCTCGACTACCTGAAGAAGAAGGACGTCGAGCGTTACAAGGCCCTGATCGAAAAGCTTGGCCTGCGTCGCTAAGCAAAGAATCCCCCGCGGCGCAGCGATGCGCCGCGGTTTTGTTTTGTAGCACCGGAATACCGATTCAGACCGGAACGATCCGGTCACCCGCTGGCGGCAAGGGTCGCCGACGGTCCAAATTCGCAGACAGCATCCCCAAGGACACCCTCCGTGGCAAAAATCACCAAAACCTTCCAGTACGGCAAGCACACCGTCACGCTTGAAACCGGCGAAATCGCCCGTCAGGCCGGTGGCGCCGTCATCGTCAAGTTCGACGACACCGTGCTGCTGGTCTCCGCCGTTGCCGCCAAGAGCGCGCGCGAAGGCCAGGATTTCTTCCCCCTGACCTGTGACTATCAGGAGAAGTTCTACGCAGGTGGCCGTATCCCGGGTGGCTTCTTCAAGCGCGAGGGCCGCGCGACCGAGAAGGAAACCCTGATCTCGCGTCTGATCGACCGTCCGATCCGTCCGCTGTTCCCGGAAGACTACAAGAACGAAGTCCAGATCATCGCCACGGTGATGTCGCTGAACCCGGAAATCGACGGTGACATCCCGGCCCTGATCGGTGCCTCGGCTGCCCTGTCGCTGGCCGGTACCCCGTTCAAGGGTCCGATCGCCGCCGCCAAGGTCGGTTACAAGAACGGCGAATACATCCTCAACCCGACCGTGTCGGAGCTGAAGGAATCGGAGCTGGAACTGGTCGTTGCCGGTACCGCCAACGCCGTGCTGATGGTTGAATCCGAAGCCGCGCTGCTGTCCGAAGACGTGATGCTGGGCGCCGTGACCTTCGGTCACCGCGAAATGCAGAAGGTCATCAACGCGATCAACGAGCTGACCGTGGAAGCCGGCACCAAGCCGTCGACCTGGGTGGCCCCGGCCAAGAACGACGCGCTGATCAGCGCCCTGCAGGAAGCCATCGGCCCGCGCCTGGGCGAAGCCTTCCAGGTGCGCGACAAGCTGCAGCGCCGTGACGCCATCTCGGCGATCAAGAAGGACGTGGTCGAAAGCCTGGCTGGCCGCGTGGCCGCTGAAGGCTGGAACCCGGCCGAGCTGTCGAAGGAATTCGGCGAGCTGGAATACAGCACCATGCGCAACTCGGTGCTGGACACCAAGGTCCGCATCGACGGCCGTCAGCTGGACACCGTCCGCCCGATCGCCGTGCAGACCGGCATCCTGCCGCGTACCCACGGTTCCTCGCTGTTCACCCGCGGTGAAACGCAGGCCATCGTGACCATCACCCTGGGCACCGCCCGTGATGGCCAGGTCATCGATGCCGTCTCCGGTGAGTACAAGGAAAACTTCCTGTTCCACTACAACTTCCCCCCGTACTCGGTGGGTGAGACCGGCCGCATGATGGGCCCGAAGCGCCGCGAAATCGGCCACGGTCGCCTCGCCAAGCGCGGCGTGCTGGCTGTGATGCCGTCGCTGGAATCCTTCCCGTACACCATCCGCGTCGTCTCGGAAATCACCGAGTCGAACGGTTCCTCGTCGATGGCCTCGGTCTGCGGTTCGTCGCTGGCCCTGATGGACGCCGGCGTGCCGGTGAAGGCACCGGTTGCCGGTATCGCCATGGGCCTGGTCAAGGAAGGCGATCGCTTCGTCGTCCTGTCCGACATCCTGGGTGACGAAGATCACCTGGGCGACATGGACTTCAAGGTTGCCGGTACCGCTGAGGGCATCTCCGCCCTGCAGATGGACATCAAGATCGAAGGCATCACCGAAGAGATCATGAAGCAGGCTCTGCAGCAGGCCAAGGCTGGCCGTCTGCACATCCTGGGCGAAATGGCCCACGGCCTGACCGCTCCGCGTGAAGAGCTGTCGGACTACGCGCCGCGCCTTCTGACCATCAAGATCCACCCGGACAAGATCCGCGAAGTGATCGGCAAGGGTGGCTCGACCATCCAGGCCATCACCAAGGAAACCGGCACCCAGATCGACATCCAGGATGACGGCACCATCGTCATCGCTTCGGTCAACGCCATCGCTGCCCAGGCCGCCAAGGCCCGCATCGAGCAGATCACCTCGGACGTCGAGCCGGGCCGCATCTACGAAGGCAAGGTCGCCAAGATCATGGACTTCGGTGCGTTCGTCACGATCCTGCCGGGCAAGGACGGTCTGGTCCACGTGTCGCAGATCTCCAGCGACCGCGTCGAGAAGGTCGGCGACGTGCTGAAGGAAGGCGATGTGGTCAAGGTCAAGGTCCTGGAAGTCGACAAGCAGGGCCGTATCCGCCTGTCGATGAAGGCCGTCGAAGAAGGCGAAGGCGCCAGCGCCGAGTAATCGACCTCCGGTCGATGACGGTAGGTGAGGACCGTTGGTCCTCACGCCTTCGAAAATGAAAAAGCGGGCTTCGGCCCGCTTTTTCTTTGCCTGCGATTCCGCGCCTTTCGTAGCGTCGAGATTGCTCGACTGCCTGGTTGCAGCGCAGTCGAGCAAGCTCGACTCTACGGGCTCCCCGCCGTGTAGAGTCGATCACGCTCGACTCTACCAACCGGGAGTTTTCATGTTGCGCCAGACCCTCGCCGGGCTTGCCCTGCTGATCGCCGCCGCCGTTCCTGCCGCCAGCCACGCGGCGCCGCCGCCGATCTACGGTGCCTACTATCCCGGCGGTTCGGCCGAGCGCTACCCGGTGTCGCACATTCCGGCCGATCGCCTCACCCACCTGTTCTACGCGTTCTCCACCCTCGAGGCGGGGCGCTGCACGGTGGGTGCCGAAGCGCCGAACAACTTCGCCGCGCTGGCCGAACTGAGGAAGGCGCACCCGCACCTGCGCACGCTGATCTCCATCGGCGGCTGGGGCGCAGGCGGCTTCTCCGATGCCGCGCTGAACGAGGCCAGCCGCAAGCGCCTGGTTGATTCCTGCATGGCGCTGTTCTTCGAGAAGTACGCAGGCAGCTTCGACGGCGTGGACATCGACTGGGAATTCCCGGTCAGTGGTGGCCCGAAGGAGCTCGCCCATCGCCCGCAGGACCGCGCAAACATGACCCGACTCGCTCAGGCCTTCCGCGTGGCGCTGGATGCGCGTGGCCGCAAGCGCGGCCAACCGATGCTGCTGACCGCCGCGCTCGCGACCGGCCGCCTGCAGACCGATGGCCCCTATGACCCGGCCGCCAGCTACGACCTGCCGGCGCTGGCCAAGGTGTTCGATTTCATCAACCTGATGAGCTATGACATGGGCACCGGCTTCTCGGCGGTGTCGACCTTCAATGCGCCGCTGCATGAAGTGCCGGCCGACCCGCTGGCGCCGGAACTGCGGCGCTGGAACAACGTCGCCGGCGCCGTGCAGTACTACCGCGAACACGGGGTGCCGGCCGACAAGCTGGTGCTGGGCGTGCCGTTCTACGGGCGCGGGTTCAAGGTCACCGGTGACGCGCCCGATGGCCTGTACCAGGCCTACAGCGCACCGGCCGATGCCGGTGACTGGCGGGTGATCAAGTCGCGCTATCTGGACCAGCCGGGCTGGACGAAGCACTGGCAGCCACAGGCGCAGAGCCCGTGGCTGTACAACGCGGCCCAGAAGATCTTCATCAGCTACGAAGACCCGCGCTCGATCGGCCTGCGCGCGCAGTTCGCCCGCGAGCAGGGCCTGGCCGGCGTGTTCATGTGGGAACTGACCGGCGACGACGAGCAGGCCAGCCTGCTCAACGCCATGCTCGCACCGTGGCACAAGGTCCGCGTCGGCGATTGAGCCCGCCGCACGGGCGAAATGCCGCAACACCGGCCGCCCGACCGCGCACATCGACACCACGCCCGCAGCGCTAAGCTGCGGGCATGATCCTCATCGAACGCCTCGACCACCTGGTCCTTACCGTCGCCGACATCGACCGCAGCTGTGATTTTTACCATCGCGTGCTCGGCATGCAGGTCGTGGGCTTCGGCGCCGGCCGCACCGCGCTGCAGTTCGGCCGGCAGAAGATCAACCTGCACCCAGCCAGTGCGCCGCTGCAGCCGCATGCCGTGCGGCCAACCCCGGGCAGCGCCGATCTGTGCCTGGTCACGCGTACGGCCACGGCCGATGTACTGGCCCACCTGCAGGCGCAGGGCGTCGCGGTGGAAGAGGGTCCGGTGCCGCGCACCGGTGCCTTGGGGCCGATCGAGTCGGTGTACTTCCGCGATCCGGACGGGAACCTGATCGAAGTCAGCCGTTACCCGCAGTAACGCGTTGGCGCCGGGCCATGCCCGGCGGTTTCCTCAATTGGCCCACACGCTGTTGGGGTCGCCATCACGGGCGCGGCGCTGGCTGGCCACTGCCAGCCGGCCGAAGCCGAAGGCCATCGCCAGGGCCACCACGTCGATCCAGAACAGCGGCCACAGCCCGCGCGCGGCGGCCAGCCACGGCCAGTCGCCGTTGAGCGAGCCATGCATCACGGGTACCAGCGCAGTGCTGATGGCCGCGGCCCACAGCAGCTCGCGCGCGGCCTGCGCCGGCCGGCGCACGGCGGCCCACAGCGCACACGCGGCCCAGGTGCCGAAGCAGGCCCAGCGGATGCCGTGGTCCACCGCCGCCGGGGCGATGCGCTCAAGCACCAGCGCGGTGACGAAGGCTACCGAGATCGCCACGCACAGGCCGATGCACACGCCCACCGTGGCCCGCGCCATGTTCACCCCCGCGCGCGGCTGCTGCGGCTGCCGGCGCTTGCGCCGTGATTCGATCCACAGCAGGTTGCCCGAGTAGAACAGGAAGGCACCGCCCAGCCCCAGCAGGAAGTACAGCCAGACCACCACGCCGTTGCCGAACTCGCCGAAGTGCAGGGCATAGGCGGCGCTGAGCGTGGCGTGGTTGGCATCGCGGTGGCCGGGCAGCTGGCTGGCCAGTACGCGGCCGCTGGCCACGTCCAGCGCCACCGAGCCCAGCGGCCCAAGCGTGCCGCTGGATTCGCCGGTGATCTCGATGGTGGCGTTGGCATCGCCGCTGTTGGCCAGCTTCAGGTAGGCCGGTTCGAAATCGCTCACGCCCTGTGCGCGGGCCACCTCGAGCGCGCGCGCATGCAGCTCGCGCAGGCTGCCCGGCGCGGCTGGCACGCCCGCGGCTTCGCGCACCGGCGCGGTATCCATCGCCGCCGGCACCACCTGCATCGCCTTGCCTTCGAAGATGAGCGGGTTGAGCAGGGCGATCTGGATGAAGACCAAGCAGAGCAGGGCACCGGTCACCGCGAACATCAGGTGGAACGGCAGGCTGAGCACGCCGATCACGTTGTGCGCGTCCTGCCACATCTGCTTGAGGTTGCGGCCCGGGCGCAGCGCGAACAGGTCGCCCAGCAGTTTGGGCAGGTGGATGACCAGGCCGCTGAGCAAGGCCATGCCGTACAGCAGGCTGACGATGCCCATCACGTAGATGCCGGCGACCGGCAGGCCAAGGCTGTAGTGCAGTTCGTTGACCAGCTCGGCCAGGCCCGCCTGCGGTGGCGTGGCGCTGCCGCCGGTGTTGCCGGGCCAGGCATAGCGCCAGCCGCCGTCGGCGCCCTGCCAGTAGGCCAGCGGCTGCGGGTGCTCGGCACCGGGGAAGGTCATGCCGACATGGCGGCGTGCTTCCGGGTGCTTGGCCAGCACGTCGTCCAGCAGGTACTGCGCGTCGTCCAGCCCGGCCGGCAGCACGCTGGCCGCGCCCGGCGTCTGCCACACCGGCAGATCGTGGTGGAACAGGGTGAGGGCGCCGGCATAGAACGCCACGAACAGGCCGAAGCCGGTCACCAGGCCGACCCAGGTGTGCAGGGTGGTGAAGGTACGCAGGGTCTGCGAACTGAATTTCATGCGCTCGTTCTCATTGCACCGCGCCGCTCAGGCGCAGCAGCCACAACACGGCGAAGCCGGCGGCGGCGCAGCCGGCAGGCACCAGCCAGGCGCGCGCCACGGTGCGGAAACTGAAGGCCCACAGCGCCGCCAGCATCCACAGCGGGACGAAGGCGATCAGGGCCGGCACCACCGCGCTCGGCCACGGCCCCGGCGGCAGCCAGGTCAGCAGGCCGGTGGCAGCGGCGGCAAGGAAAAACCCGACGAAGAGGCCCGACAGGGCGCGCATCCACATCAGCGCGGCTCCCGTGCGCTGCCATCCACCGCCGGGCGGTGCCAGGCCGCCAGCGCCGGCAGCAGCAGGGCCACCAGCATCCAGGTGCACACCATCGCCACCAGACCGGCGGCGACGCCCAGTTCGGCCATCCACAGCCACAGCGAGGCGACCGTGGCGACCAGGCCGATCTGCCGGCCCAAGCGGCCGGCACGGCGCACGCGCGGCCAGCGGCAGTGCGGCGAGGCGGCGTAAAACGCGAGCGCGGAGAACATCGCCGACAGCACGGCCAGGCTGCAGAAGCCCAGCGACGGCAGGCCCACGGTGATCATTGCCGGGCACCTGGCGGTACAAGTGTCTGGATGGGGGCCACGTGCGCAGGGGCTGCGCAGGCCGGAAGGTACGCGGGGCGCATGGCGGAGGGGTCCTGGAGGAATCGGTCAAGCTGCCAACGGAGATGGCTGCGCGCACATGGTAATCATTGCGATTTTCCGCTGCCAGCGATCCCGGTTCAGGGGGGGGGCCGGAGCTGCACCTTGGGCTTTCCTGCGCGCTGGTTTAAGATCGTCGCAGAACCCTGACTGGAACAAGGTGGCCCGCGCCCAGCGCCGGCCGAGCGTGCGACATGAGCACTACCACCGCCCACCGCTGACCTGCCCCCGAAGGCCCTGTTCCGCAGGCGCCCTCGCGGCGCCTTTTTATTGCCCGGGCACCGCCCGGAACGCTTTCCAGCCCGCCCGAGCGGGCCCCGCACGAAGCCATTGCGATGATCAATATCACCCTTCCCGACGGCAGCCGCCGCGAATTCGAAAATCCCGTCAGCGTCATGGACGTCGCCCAGTCGATCGGCGCCGGCCTGGCCAAGGCCACCATCGCCGGCGCCGTTGATGGCGTGCTGGTCGATGCCAGCGACGTCATCGACCACGATGCCAGCCTGCGCATCATCACCGCCAAGGACGAGGAGGGCGTGGAGATTATCCGCCACTCCTGCGCCCACCTGGTCGGCCACGCCGTCAAGCAGCTGTACCCGGACGTGAAGATGGTGATCGGCCCGGTCATCGCCGAGGGCTTCTACTACGACATCTATTCCGAGCGCCCTTTCACGCCGGAAGACATGGCCGCCATCGAGAAGCGCATGGGCGAGCTGATCGCCCAGGATTACGACGTCATCAAGAAGGTGACGCCGCGCGCTGAAGTGGTCGAGATCTTCAAGGCCCGTGGCGAGGACTACAAGCTGCGCCTGATCGAGGACATGTCCGACGACATCCAGGCGATGGGCATGTATTACCACCAGGAATATGTGGACATGTGCCGCGGCCCGCACGTGCCGAACACGCGCTTCCTGAAGGCCTTCAAGCTGACCCGCATTTCCGGTGCCTACTGGCGTGGCGATGCGCAGAACGAACAGCTGCAGCGCATCTACGGCACCGCCTGGGCTGACAAGAAGCAGCTTGAGGCGTACATCAAGCGCATCGAAGAAGCCGAAATGCGCGACCACCGCCGCATCGGCAAGCAGCAGGACCTGTTCCACCTGCAGGAAGAGGCCCCGGGTCTGGTGTTCTGGCACCCCAAGGGCTGGGCGCTGTGGCAGGTGGTCGAGCAGTACATGCGCAAGGTCTACCGCAGCAGCGGCTACGGCGAAGTGCGCTGCCCGCAGATCCTCGACGTGAGCCTGTGGAAGAAGTCCGGCCACTGGGACAACTACCAGGACAACATGTTCTTCACCGAATCGGAGAAGCGCACCTACGCGGTCAAGCCGATGAACTGCCCGGGCCATGTCCAGGTGTTCAACCAGGGCCTGCACAGCTACCGCGACCTGCCGATCCGCTACGGTGAGTTCGGTTCCTGCCACCGCAACGAGCCGTCCGGCGCGCTGCACGGCATCCTGCGCGTGCGTGGTTTCACCCAGGACGACGGCCATGTGTTCTGCACCGAGAACCAGATCGAATCGGAAGTGACCGCGTTCCACCAGCAGGCGCTGGCGGTCTATCAGCACTTCGGTTTCGACGAGATCCAGATCAAGATCGCCCTGCGCCCGGAATCGCGCCTGGGCGACGACGCCACCTGGGACAAGGCCGAAGGTGCGCTGCGCTCGGCGCTGACCGCCTGTGGCGTGGAATGGCAGGAGCTGCCGGGCGAGGGTGCCTTCTACGGCCCGAAGATCGAGTACCACCTGAAGGACGCGATCGGCCGTACCTGGCAGCTGGGCACCATGCAGGTCGACTTCATGATGCCGGGCCGCCTGGGCGCCGAGTACGTGGACGAAAACAGCCAGAAGAAGCACCCGGTCATGCTGCACCGTGCCATCGTCGGCTCGATGGAGCGTTTCCTGGGCATCCTGATCGAGCACCACGCCGGCCAGTTCCCGGCCTGGCTGGCGCCGACCCAGGTGGTGGTGGCCAACATCACCGATGCCCAGGCTGAATACGTCGCGGGCGTGACCAAAACCCTTGCGGAGCAAGGCTTCCGCGTCATCTCCGATTTGCGTAACGAGAAGATCGGTTATAAAATCCGCGAGCATACGTTGCAGCGCGTGCCTTATCTGCTGGTCATCGGTGACCGCGAGAAGGAAAATGGAGCTGTGGCGGTGCGTACGCGTTCTGGCGAAGACCTTGGCAGCATGAGCCTGCAGGCCTTCATCGAGCGGCTCCAGGCCGAGGGCGCGTAAGCAAAGGTCCGGTCCGGGTGAATAAACGCCCGGACCGGTTCGATACCCTTGGGAGAACGTAATATCAGCACACCTGACAACAAACAGAACCGCAAGAATCAGGAAATCCGTGTGCCGCGCGTCCGCGTGATCGGCAGTGACGGAGAAATGATCGGCGTGTTGTCGCGCGACGAAGCGCTGTCCATGGCCGAAGATGAAGGCCTGGACCTGGTTGAAATCCAGCCGCAGGCCGATCCGCCGGTCTGCAAGATCATGGATTTCGGCAAGTTCAAGTTCGAAGCGCAGAAGAAGGCCAGCGAGGCCAAGAAGAAGACCAAGCAGGTCGAGATCAAGGAAGTGAAGTTCCGTCCGGTCACGGACGAGGGCGACTACCAGATCAAGCTGCGCAAGATGCGCGGTTTCCTTGAGGAAGGCGACAAGATCAAGGTCAACATCCGCTTCCGTGGCCGTGAAATGAGCCACCAGGAACTGGGTCGCGAGATGGCCAACCGGATCGAGACCGATCTGGGCGAGGACATCGTCATCGAATCCCGTCCACGCCTGGAAGGGCGTCAGATGGTCATGATGATCGCGCCGAAGAAGAAGACCTGAGGCCTGCGGGGCTGCCTTTCGGGGCGCTTGGCTGAATGGTTCAGGGTGAAGGGGCGCCATTGGCGTCCCTTTGCTTTTGCTGCAGGACGTTTGAGGGTTGCAGGGGCTGGTGGCAGGGCGGTTTTGCCTGTATCATGCCCGGCTCGACCCACCCAGGACGGGTCGTACGCCGATCATGGCAGGACGGAAAGAGTGGCCCAGGCCACCGCCAGATCAGTCAGAAACCAGGGTCACCCCCATCAAGGACATTGCAATGCCCAAGATCAAGACCAACCGGGCAGCGGCCAAGCGTTTCCGCAAGACCGCCTCGGGCAAGTACAAGTGCGGCCACGCCAACCGTAGCCACATCCTCACGAAGAAAGCGACCAAGCGTAAGCGTAATCTGCGTCAGACGGGCCATGTCCGTGCAGAAGACGCAGGCCGTCTGGACCGCATGCTCCCTTACCTCTGAGGAACTGAAAAATGGCACGAGTTAAGCGTGGCGTACAGGCGCGTCGCCGCCACAAGAAAATCCTTGATCTGGCGAAGGGCTACTACAACGCTCGTCGCAAGGTCTTCCGCGTCGCCAAGCAGGCGGTCATCAAGGCACAGCAGTACGCCTACATCGGCCGTAAGCAGAAGAAGCGCAACTTCCGTTCGCTGTGGATCACCCGTATCAATGCGGCTGCCCGCATCAACGGCCTGAGCTACAGCCGCTTCATGAACGGCCTGCTGAAGGCCGGCATCACCCTCGACCGTAAGGTCCTGGCTGATATCGCCGTGCACGACGCAGCTGGTTTTGCTGCACTGGCCGAAAAGGCCAAGGGCGCACTGGCGGCATAAGTCCTTCCCGATGCCGTTGCCGTTCAACGGGAACGGTGTCAGGTAGAGGCAATGCATGGGGAAGGGCGCAAGTCCTTCCCCATTCTTTTTTGGGTCCCGGCAACGCCGCAGGCGCGCGGTGCGGGGACCGGCGGTGGCGACAGGGGTCGGCCCTTCGCGCATCGCGATGGTAGACCGACTGGAGTTCCGGCCCCCCCATGAGCGACATCCAATCCCTCACCACCCAGGCGCTGGCCGATGTGGCCGCCGCACAGAGCCCCGACACGCTGGAACAGCTGCGCGTGGCCCTGCTCGGCAAGAGCGGCAGCATCACCGCCCAGCTCAAGCAGCTCGGCACCCTGCCGGCCGACGAGCGCAAGGCCGCCGGTGAAGCCATCAACCAGGCCCGTGACGCGCTGTCCAGCGCGCTGGGCGAGCGCAAGGCCGTGCTGGAAAACGCCGCACTGGATGCGCGACTGGCCGCCGAAGCGATCGACATCACCCTGCCGGGCCGCAACGGCGACCGCGCCGGCCTGCACCCGATCACCCGCACCCTGGAACGCATCACCGGCATCTTCGGCCGGCTGGGCTACGAGCTGTCCGAGGGTCCGGAAATCGAAGACGACTGGCACAACTTCGAGGCGCTGAACTTCCCGCCGCACCACCCGGCGCGCGCCATGCACGACACCTTCTACTTCGGCGATGGCCGCCTGCTGCGCACGCATACCTCCGGTGTGCAGGTGCGCTACATGGGCGAGCACCAGCCGCCGCTGCGCATGATCGCCGCCGGCAAGGTGTACCGCAGCGACAGCGACCAGACCCATTCGCCGATGTTCCACCAGGTCGAAGGCCTGCTGGTGGATGAGCACTCCACCTTCGCCGACCTGAAGGGCACGCTGGCCGAGTTCGTGCGCGCCTTCTTCGAGCGCGATTTCGAAATGCGCTTCCGCCCCAGCTACTTCCCGTTCGTTGAACCCGGCGCGGAAGTGGACATCGCGTGGCAGCAGCCCGACGGCAGCACCCGCTGGCTGGAAGTGCTGGGCTGCGGCATGGTCCACCCGAACGTGCTGCGCAACGTCGGCATCGATCCGGAGCGCTACACCGGCTTCGCCTTCGGCCTGGGCGTGGAGCGCTTCGCCATGCTGCGCTACGGCGTCAACGACCTGCGCGCGTTCTTCGAGAACGACGTGCGGTTCCTGAAACAGTTCGCGTAAGCCGCAGCCATGTAGAGCCGGGCCATGCTCGGCTGCTCCTAAATTCGCAGGCCCAGGCGCATGCGCCGGGCCCACCAGGGTGACACCATGAAATTCTCCGAAAACTGGCTGCGCAGCCACGTCCCGACCTCTGCCTCGCGCGATGAACTGAGCGCGGTGCTGACCGCCATCGGCCTGGAAGTGGAAGAAGTGACCGCGCTCGGCAACGGCCTGCAGCACGTGGTCGTGGCACGCATCGTCGAAGCCGTGCGCCATCCCGAAGCTGACCGCCTGCAGGTGTGCAAGGTCGACGCAGGGCAGGGCGAACTGCTGCAGATCGTCTGCGGTGCGCCGAACGCGCGCCCGGGCCTGGTTGCACCGCTGGCCATGGTTGGCGCGCAGATCGGCGAGCTGGCAATCAAGCCGGCCAAGCTGCGCGGCGTCGAATCCAACGGCATGCTGTGCTCCGCCAAGGAACTGGGCTTGGACACCGATGCCTCGGGCCTGCTGGAACTGCCTGATGACGCGCCGGTCGGCCAGACCCTGGTCGAGTACCTGGGCCTGCCGGACGCCAGCATCGAGATCAAGCTGACCCCCAACCGCGCCGACTGTTTCAGCGTGCGTGGCATCGCCTTTGATGTGGCCGCCGCCACCCGCAGCGAGGTGCTGGATTTCGCCGCCGACGCCATTGCCGCGGTCGGCAGCCGTGAGCTGTCCATCCAGCTCGACGCCGGCGCTGAAGCGCCGCGTTACCTGGGGCGTGTCATCGAAGGCGTCAATGCCGCCGCCAAGACCCCGCTGTGGATGGCCGAGCGCCTGCGCCGCAGCGGCGTGCGTCCGGTCTCGCTGCTGGTCGACATCACCCAGTACGTGATGCTGGAACTGGGCCAGCCGATGCACGCCTACGACCTGGGCACCCTGCAGGGCAGCATCGGTGTGCGCCGTTCGCGCGCCGGCGAAGCCATCAAGCTGCTTGACGGCCGCGATGCAGTGCTGGACGAGAGCTTCCTGGTGGTCACCGACGCCGACCGTGCGGTCGGCCTGGCTGGCCTGATGGGCGGCTTCGATACCCGCGTCACCGACGACACCACCGCCGTGTTCCTGGAGGCCGCGCACTTCGCGCCGGCCGCCATCATGGGCCGTGGCCGCAAGCTGGGCCTGCACACCGATGCCGGCCACCGCTTCGAGCGTGGCGTCGACCCGGCGCTGCCGCGCGCCGCCATCGAATACGCCACCCGCCTGGTGCTGGACCTGGCTGGCGGTACCCCGGCGCCGGTCACCGAGGCCGTGCGCGAGGCCGATCTGCCGCAGGCGGCGACGATCACCCTGCGCCGCGCCCGCATCACTCGCGTGCTCGGCATCACCATTGAAGACGCCGAAGTCGAGCGCATCCTGCGCGTGCTGGGGATGGGCGTGACCGCGGCCGGCGAAGGCTGGCAGGTGACCGCGCCGAGCCGTCGCTTCGACATCGCCATCGAAGAAGACCTGATCGAGGAACTGGCCCGCATCCGCGGCTACGAGCAGATCCCGACCACCTTGCCGGGTGGCGCGGCGCGCGTGGCGATGCCGACCGAGACCCAGCTGGACGTGCTCAGCGTGCGTCGCCAGCTGGTCGCCCGCGACCTGCAGGAAACCCTGAACTTCGCCTTCGTCGACGATGCCCTGCTGACCCAGTGGCAGCTGCGCGACAACCTGGTGCCGCTGGCCAACCCGCTGTCGGCCGAGCTGGCGGTGATGCGCCCGGCGCTGCTGCCGGGCCTGGTCGCCACCCTGGGCCGCAACGCCGCCCGCCAGCTGGGTCGCGTGCGCCTGTTCGAGGTTGGCCGGGTGTTCGCCCAGCAGGCTGGCGAGACGTCACCCGGCGAAAGCCCGCCGGCACCGCTGGAAACCCCGCGCGTGGCCGCCGCCGTCTGTGGCGATGCGCAGGCCGTGCAGTGGGGCCTGCCGACCCGCAAGGTCGACTTCCATGACCTGAAGGGCGACCTGGAATCGCTGGCCGCTGCCAGCGGTGCCGTGCTCGAATTCCGCCCCTCGACCCGAGTCTTCGGCCACCCGGCCCGCTCGGCCGAGGTGTACCGCGATGGCGTGGTGATCGGCTGGATCGGCCAGATCCACCCGCGCCTGGCCAAGGCCATGGACATCGATGCCGACGTCTATGCCTTCGAGCTGGACCTGGAGGCGCTGTCGGCCCGTGCGCTGCCGCGTGCCGGCGAGCTGTCGCGCTTCCCGGCCGTGCGTCGTGACCTCGCGTTCCTGGTGCCTGAACAGGTGGCCTGGAGCGACCTGGCCGCGACCATCCGCCAGGCGGCCGGCCCGCTGCTGCGCGAGCTGAACCTGTTCGACCGCTACGTCGGCCAGGGGGTCGAGCCGGGATTCAAGAGTCTCGCTATGGGCTTGATTTTGCAGGACAAGTCGCGCACTCTGACGGACCGCGACGTGGAAGCGGTGGTGGCCGAGGCGGTCACTGCGATCGAACGTGAACACCACGCACGGATCCGCGGCTGAGCGGGAAGCACTCAGGGGTAGCAGGCAATGGCATTGACCAAGGCGGAGATGGCGGAAAAGCTGTTCGACGAAGTCGGTCTGAACAAGCGGGAAGCCAAGGAATTCGTCGACGCGTTCTTCGATGTGCTGCGTGAAGCGTTGGAACAGGGACGTCAGGTGAAGCTGTCCGGCTTCGGTAATTTCGATCTGCGGCGCAAGAACCAGCGCCCGGGTCGCAACCCCAAGACCGGCGAGGAAATTCCGATTTCCGCTCGTACGGTGGTCACCTTCCGTCCGGGCCAGAAGCTCAAGGAGAGGGTGGAAGCTTATGCTGGATCCGGGCAGTAACCGCGAACTACCGCCGATCCCGGCCAAGCGCTACTTCACCATTGGTGAAGTAAGCGAGCTGTGCGACGTCAAGCCGCACGTGCTGCGCTACTGGGAAACCGAATTTCCCAGCCTTGAGCCGGCCAAGCGCCGTGGCAACCGTCGCTACTACCAGCGCCATGACGTGCTGATGGTGCGGCAGATCCGCAGCCTGCTGTACGAACAGGGTTACACCATCGGTGGCGCGCGCCTGCGCCTGGATGGTCCGGATGCGCGCGAGGAATCCGCGTTGAGCAACCAGATCATCAAGCAGGTGCGCATGGAGCTGGAAGAAGTGCTGCAATTGCTTCGCCGGTGATCCAAAACCCAGCGTAATCCGCTATACTTCACGGCCCGCCGCACTGGCGGGTACATCGCAGCATCAGTCGGGGCGTAGCGCAGCCTGGTAGCGCATCTGCCTGGGGGGCAGAGGGTCGTCGGTTCGAATCCGGCCGTCCCGACCACTGTGATGAAACAGAAAGCCTGCGCAGCGATGCGTGGGCTTTTTTGTTGGCTCTCGGCGTGGCGCGCGATACCGGGCGTTCAGGCCCGCAGCCCATGCGGCCGGGCAGTTCCCTTATCATCAGCGGACATCCGATCGCATCGGTTTTCTTCCAGTACCCACCGTCGCGCCAGCAGACGGAGCCCCGGCTCCGGCCACCGGCGGCAACGGCGCGCGTGCTGGACGATGCGCGGACCACGACGACCACAGGGGGTTGCGTTGATCAGCAGTATCGTCATTCATCGCTCGGCTGGCCCAGGCACGGCCGGCGTCCATGTCCTGGACACCACGTTCAAGGACAAGCGTGTCTTTGTGTCATGGGGCCTGCGCGGCGAGGACCTCAGCCGTGAAGCCGAACCGGCCGAAACCGTTGCCGCGCGCCAGGCGCTGCAGCGCGAATCGCGGCAGGTCGAAGGGCCTCGCAGCCTCGAAGTCTTCATTGCCAACCAGGCGGCCACGGCCATCAGCGTGTACCGCATGCTGAGCGAAGCACGCAGCGGCGATGCCGTGTTCTTCCTGTGCGATTCGCCCGCAGTGGTTGAGTGGCTGGTGACCGCGCTGGAGATCCAGGCGGGTTGAAGCGCCCTCTGTAGAGTCGAGCCATGCTCGACTGCTTATGTTAACGGTAGTCGAGCAAGCTCGACTCTACAAAGGGCTTGCCAGCGCGGCATCCACGGCGGCGCGCGCGTGCAGGGTGGTGGTGTCGAACAACGGCACCGGGCTGTCCTGCTCGCGGACCAGCAGCATGATCTCGGTGCAGCCTAGGATGATCGCTTCGGCGCCGCGCGCGACCAGGCGCTGGATCACCTCCACATACACCTGTCGCGAGGCCTCGCTGACTACGCCGGCAACCAGCTCGCGGTAGATGATGTCGTGCACGTGGCGGCGGTCGTCGGCGTCCGGCACCAGCACCTTCAGCCCGAAGCGTTCGCTCAGCCGGCCGCGGTAGAAGTCCTCTTCCATGGTGAACGCCGTGCCGAGCAGGCCGACCGTGTGCACGCCCGTGCGCAGGATGGCCTCGGCGGTGGGATCTGCGATGTGCAGCAGCGGCAGCGGGCAGGCGGCTTCCAGCTGTGGCGCCAGCTTGTGCATGGTGTTGGTGCAGACCACAAGCAGCTCGGCGCCACCCGCCTGCAGCCGGCGGGCGGCATCGATCATCTCCGCGCCCAGCGCGTGCCAGTCGCCGTCGTGCTGCAGCTGCTTGATGCGGGCGAAATCCACCGACCACAGCAGCAGCTGCGCCGAGTGCGCACCGCCCAGCCGCTGGCGGACATCCTCGTTGATGAGGCGGTAGTACTGCGCTGAGCTTTCCCAGCTCATGCCGCCGATCAGTCCCAGGGTCTTCATGCGTGTCTCCGTGCTGGAAGCCGCATTGCAGCACAGACCGGCCCCGCATGCTGGCCGCCTTCTGTAACCGTCGATCGCGCACCGGGCTGTACGTACCGCCGCGCGGCGCCAAGCCGTAAGCTGGCAAGCTTTCCGCGTCGAGAACAGCAATGGCCCTGCAAACCTGGTGGTGGTTCCTCGCCACGGTCTTTGTGCTGTGTGGCACGCCGGGCCCGAACATGCTGCATATCCTCGGCCGCAGCGTCGGCCTGGGCTTCCGCCGCAGCGTGCCGGCCATGGCGGGCTGCCTGCTGGCCATGCTGCTGGTGCTTGCTGCCTCCGCTGCCGGACTGAGCGCGCTGCTGCGTTCCTCGCCGATGCTGTTCGAGGTGCTGCGTTATCTCGGTGTGGCCTACCTGGCCTGGCTGGGCATCAAGGCGTGGCGCGACAGCTGTCGGCCGGCCCCGGCGGCCAGCGCAGGCGAGCCGCTGCTGGAGCCGGTCCACGGTGCAGGGGCGGTCTTCCGCGGTGGTTTGCTGGTGGGCCTGAGCAACCCGAAGCTGCTGCTGTTCGCCGCCGCGTTCCTGCCGCAGTTCGTCGATCCCGCGCGTGCGCAGGGCCTGCAGTACACCGTGCTGGTGGCCACCTTCGCCAGCTGCGAACTGTTCTGGTACGTGATGTATGCCGCCGGCGGCCACGGCCTGCGTCGCTGGCTGGCCAAGCCCTTCGCGCAGCGCTGGTTCGAGCGCCTGGTGGGCAGCGTGTTCCTGGCCTTCGCGGTGGCGCTGCTGCGTTTCCGTCCGCGCTGAAAGTTCACGCCACGCGCGCGGCGTGCTCACGGAGAGGGCATCGGACGCTGCTTAACCTGTTCATACCGTCAGCATTCCCCAGGGGAAAGGATCGATATGATCAAGTGGGCCATCATTTTCGCCGTCATCGGCCTCATCGCCGGCGTGCTCGGCTTCGGCGGCATCGCCGGTGCCGCGGTCGGCATCGCCAAGTTCCTGTTCTGGGCCGGCATCATCATCGCGGTGATCCTGTTCCTGATCGGGATGAGCGTCGCCAAGAAGGTCGCCTGACCCAGCGCCGAAGGCAGCCTCAAGCAGCGCGCTCAGTGCGCGCTGCTTTTCGAGAACAGATTGATCACCAGCACGCCCGCGCAGATCAGGCCGATGCCGATCAGTGCCGGCGTATCCAAGCGCTGCTTGAACACCAGCAGGCCGATGACCGAGATCAGCACGATGCCCACCCCTGACCAGATGGCATAGACGATGCCGGTGGGGATGGATTTCATGGTGAGCGCCAGCAGGTAGAAGCACACGCCGTAGCAGGCCAGCGCGCCCAGCGTGGGAGCGAGGCGGCTCATGCCCTCGGAGGCTTTCAGCAGCGAGGTGGCGATCACCTCCAGCGCGATCGCGGCGGCCAGGCAGGCGTAGGGGTTCATCAAGGCCTCCCGCTCAGCCGGGCGTGCACAGTTTCATCGCCTCGGCCGCCATGGCCAACGCATTGCGGCGCTCTTCCTCGTCCAGCGGCCGGCCATAGGCCGTGGCCCAGTAGCCGTCGGCGGCGCAGCGTGCCGTATACAGGCGCGGGTCGTCCGCTTCGCCGGGGAACTGCGCCAGCATTGCGCGCATCCACTCGCGCCAGCGCACCAGCATCGCCGGTTCCAGCAGGTTGGCCATGGTCAGACCGATGTCGCTGTCGCGGGTCTGCTGCAGCAGATGATCGAAGGTGACTTCAACATAGGCGCGGGTGAAACAGCCGTGGCTGGCAGGCGCCTGCTGCATGTGCGCGCGCAGATCCTGCTCGAAATCATCGAGCATCGCGCCCAGCGTTGCATCCAGCAGCGCCTGCTTGCTGCTGAAGTGGTGGAACAGGGCGCCCTTGCTGACCCCGGCGACGTCAGCGACATCCTGCACCGTCAACGCGGCCAGCCCTTCCTGCCTGATCACGCGGGCAGTGGCGTCCAGCAGGGCCTGGCGCACGAGATCGGGCGCCTTGCGGCGCGCGAGGGCGGGGGATGGGGACATGGGAGAAGGAAACCGACCGGACGGTATGATTGTAGCCCAGCGCTGCCCGGCTCAGTCCAGGTAGACCGACAGCCCTGTGGCGAACTGGAGATCCGGGCTTTCATCGTCCAGGCCCACATCGAATGAAACATCGAGCTGGACGCTGGGCCGCATCCGCCAGCTCAGTCCCGCGCCGGCAATGGACTGGTCGGGGCCATCGCTGGCGTCGAAGAAACCGGCTTCCAGGTAGGTGGACACCGTCGGCGTGGCCTGCAGCGAAATGCTGGGCGCCCAGATGGTGGTGCGTTGGCCGGCACCGCGTTGCTGCTGCGCGAACAGCGCCAGCTGCCATTGATCGTTGAGTGACTGTTCGATGCTGACCGCCAGCGCGTATTGGCGGCCGTCGCTGAAGGCCGCATCGCCGCGCGCCACCACGGCCGAGGCCAGTACTGCCCAGGCGGTGCGGTCATTGCTGCCCGGGCCTGCCCATTTCAGGCCCGCGCTGCTGTCGCTGGCCCCGCGCAGGCGGCTCTGTGCGCCATCCGGCGCGCGCAGGCGCTGGCGGTTCCAAGGGGTGCCGGAGAGCTGCAGTTCCAGGCCGGGCGCCAGTCCGGTGCGCAGCAGGACATCGCCTGACCACGTCGTGCTGCGGACACCCTCGGCGCCGGATTCGCGCAGGTAAGCAGGCAGCCCGAACTCGAGCGCGGCGGCCCCGCGAGGCACCGTGTCGGTGCCAGCGCCAAGGCCGGGCCGGTCAAAGTCGGGAGGACTGGAGGGTGGCTCCGCCCGTGCGGACAGGCAGGCCACGGAAAGGCCGAACAGAACGATGCACTGGCGCATGCTGGCCGACGAGCCCGGGAGGTGTTGCCAAGCATGCGCGGCCGGCGCGTCGGGGCGCCGTGAACGCGGGGCTCAGTCGTCGATGCGGGCGAAACGCGGCTGCGGGCCGTGCTCGCCCGGTACCTGTTCGACGAACATGGCGTACGGGCGCACCCACAGGCCGCCTTCGCCGTACAGGGCGCGGTACAGCACCTGCGGCTGCAGGGTCTCGCTGCTGCGCACGATATCGATTACTTCATACAGACCGCCCTTGAAATGGCGGTAACGACCCGGCTCGAGGCGGGGCAGGGGGCTGAGGTCGGACATGCGGGAAGTTTACTTCCGCGCGGGCGTGGGCGGCAGCGCACACCACGCGTCGATGGCCTCGGCGGTGTTCGCCAGGTCCTGTGCCTGGGCCAGCTCCCACGGTCGCTCGCAGCGTCCGCTGCGCTGGCACCACTGGTAGCCGGCCGAACCGATGCAGCCGTGTGCGTCGCGATCACCGCCGACAACGGGCGCGGGGGTGGCGGGATCGCGGGCAGGCGTCGGCGCGGGCACGGGTTCGGGCTGGGCGCAGCCGCCCATGGCCAGCATCAGCAGCACCGGCAGGAAAGCGGTCTTCATCGGCGTGGCCTCGGGTGCGGGGGCCTCAGTGTCGGCCGCATCCGCCCTGGCGACAAGCGCTCAGCTGATGCTGGCGCGCACCACTTCTTCAAGCAGGACCAGGTAGCTGGCCACGAAGTAGAACTTGAGCAAGGTCGAACGCTGCAGCGGAAGCGAGGTGCGCATGTGGAAGGGGCCCCTGTTAGTGAGCGTAGTGTGAAGCCCTGCTGACTTCGTGACAAGAGTCACGAAAAACTTTCACTAAACCGACTCAGGGATGTGATGGGGGTGGTGTTCTGACGTCCCGATCCGGATTTTTCGTACTAATCCGATAGGAACTCCCCGAGCAGGTGCCTAGGGTGGGCAGCAACCGCGGGCGGCCCTGCAGTTGCCGCGCGCCCCATTGCAAGGAGCCCGTCATGGTCTTTACCGTCAAATGCATTGCCGCCCATTGGTCCATACTGGATCCGGCCGTCGGCGCGACCGAACCCTTCTCCAGCGGCGCCGCCGCCTTCGATGCCGCCGTCGCGCGGGCCAGCGACCACCATCGTCGTACCGGCCAGGACAGCACCGTGCGCGTGGAGGCACTGGGCAGTACGGTGGATGCGGTGCACTTCAATCACTGAAACGCCAGTCCAGCCGGTGAGCGCGGCCTAGGCCGCTTCGCCTTCTGTCAGCGCCCGTTCGATGAGCAGGCACAGCCACGTGACATGGATGCTCTTGCCGTGTACATGTGCGATCTGCCTCGGGAACGCCTTGTCCCGCAACAGCAGCTGCGGCTGCTGCGCGAGCACGAGTATGTGCAGGTCGCGCCGCAGGCTGCAGATACGCCGAAGCAGCGGCACCCCGTCGGTCTGGCCGAGGGTCGGCATGCAGGGATCGATCACGAGCATCCTGCAGTTGGGATCGGCGACCCGCATCAGAACTTCGGAAGGCGAGCGTGCGTCCTGCACGGCGTGAGGGGCCAGGAGGGGCCGGATATGCGCCCCCAGTTCCTGGCGTACCCATGGATTGGCATCGGCGATGATGAGGCTGGGCGGAGTGAGCCTGGACTTAGGCGCAGGCCCTGCTGGCCTGGCGCTTGGGTGAGGCGCGGCATCGGTTTGTTTGAGGAAGTACTGCAGGGGAATGGCCCTCTGTTCAAGGACTGCCGGAGCGTCAGTAGCGGCACTGCTGCGGAATCAGTTGCTGATCCCCGTTTCCAGTGCCGGCATGGCAACGCCACTTGCCGGTATGGCTGTCGCGCAGAAAGCCGATGGTCGGGTTGGGTCCCAGCACCGAATCAGGTTTCAGTACGCACCAGAATTCAGACGCGTTCAGGTAGCGCTGGACGCAGTAATTACTTGTGGATGGTAATCCGATTTCCTCCGGGGTTATGACCCGCTGCACGGTCCCTTCTTCTATGTAAATGAGGTCGAGGCCTCCAGTGCCGATCGAAATCTCCTGCAGTGCGGCAGCCATTTTCGCCTTGGCGGCGAATTTCTGATACTTGGGCAGCGCGATCATGCCAAGTATCGCGAGAATCGCCACGACGACCATCAGTTCAATCAGCGAGAAGCCCTGCTGTCGCCCGCCCGCTGCGCGGCGTGCCCCGGCGCGGGGTATGGTTCTGTTCAAGAGGATGCTCTCCTGTAGGCGTATCGATCCCTGCGGGCAGGAGCACGCAGCTCCTGCCCACCGGGCATCTGCTGATCAGGCGCGACATGCCTCGGGCAACAGGTTCTGGTCGTCCACATCGCTGTTGCAGGTCCACGTTCCATCTGGGGAACGGACCAGGTTCAGCGAGCTGCCGCCGTAAGCCTCGTCAGGCTTCAGGTTGCATACCAGGTTGCCGGTGCCGTCGCCGGCCAGCGACGCGTCGAACGAGGCGCAGCGCGATCCCGAATACGGCAGGCCGACCATTGCAGGACTGATTGTGCTCAAATCGGCGCCCTCAGCCAGCAGCGTTTCCATGCCTACCTTTCCGGGTGTCACCTCTGCCAGCGCCGCGCCGAGCTTGGCCTTTGCTGCAAACTTCTGGTATTGCGGCAACGCAATCATCGCCAGGATGCCGATGATGGCCACTACCACCATCAGCTCGATGAGCGAAAAGCCCTTCTGTCGGGAGTTGTGTGGCGGCATAAACTTTGCGCGTGCAGGTTTGGTATTCATCATGAGATCCTCCTTGGGGTTATCCATTGAATGGGTGGCTGTGGAATGAATGTTCCAGAGCGTGCCAATAGATAATCACCGGTGCGTTCGGATCGATATTCAAAAACTGGTAAAAGTGCCGTTCATGCCGGGTTTTGCGATTATTCGGATGATTGCGTGCTGCATGCCGCGGGCAGCAGTTACGGGTCACTGACATCGGCCAGTCGCTGCCACGCACCGTGCGGGCTGCGTAGCAGCGCCAAGGTGCCGTGCATGCGAGCGGCGGGGTGTAGTTCGCAGGAGGTGTGCGCAGAAGGCCGCGCTAACCGGTAATCCATGCTGCGGCAACGACAGCACCACCCAGGGACGTGCCCGCGGCGGCTGCATGTAGCTGACCGATGGTGCGCAAGCTTGCCGCATGGTGCAGCTTCACGTGCTGGAAATGCTGCAGGATTGTGTCCACAGGCCGGGGCCGCTCTCCCCAGCGGCCCCGGCGTTCCCATCCCCGTCCCTCTACGTCGTAGGCTGGGCGTTACAGCGCCAGCGAGCTTTCCACGTCCAGCACCATACGGCGGGCGAGGGCGAGGTTGGCTTTCTGCCGGTCCAACACGACGTAGAAGAACAGGCCCTTCTTGGCCGAGACCGGGCGCAGCACGTGGTAGGCGCGGCCCAACGTGATGAGGATGTCCTCGATGCTGTCGTTGAGGTTCAGCGCTTCGGCCGTCTTCATCTTTGCGCGGAGCACCTCGGTGTTGCCGGCTGCGGCCAGTTCCATGTCCACGCCCGAACCGGCTTCACCGAGCAGCATGCCACTGTCGTAGTCGACCAGTGCGACGGCTTGGGCGCCGTTGATCTGCATGAGGGTGTCCAGGCATTTTTTGATGGCGATATTCATTTCAGTCGTCCGTTGCGGGTGTTTGGAAGTAAAGAGTCGTTTGAACAGTGAGAGAGACATTCATCGGTACGTGTTGTCGGCCAGCGTGCGTACGCATTGCTTGGCATGCCAAAGCGCATTGCCGATGACGCAGCTGTGATCGCAGGCCGTCATCAGCAGGCGCTGCTGTGCGCCGGGAATGGCCAGCATCAGCACTTTGCCGCCGGCCGCATCGAGGATCAGCGTGTCCAGCTTGCCAAAGCGCAGCTCGTGGCCGAGCGCGCCTGCCAGGCCCAGCATCGAGCTGGTCATCGCCGCCAGCCGGTCGGCAACGCTGCCTTTCGGGCCGGCCTGTGCCAACGCGAAGCCATCGGCGCTGGCGACGACGATGGCCTGTATGCCGGAGACGTCGCGCGCCAGTGTTTTCAGTGCCGACGTGGTGCAGGCAGTGTCATTCATGTGCGGCCGCCATGGCGTTGCATTCGATCTGGCTCATCAGCAGGTCCATGGCGGTGATCGCCTGTTTCATGTCACGCGGGTCCAATGGCAGCGCGGGCAGGTGCGGCGCGTGCTCGCCCAGCCAGGCCTGCCAGTGCGGCAGCAGCGGGTCGTCGGTGCGGCCACATTTGGTGATGCCGATGACCACCGGCAGCGTGGGTGCGGTGTCGGCGATCGCCTTCAGGTGCTGGCCGGCGAGTGTGGTGTCCACGTCGGTGCTGCCATCGACCAGCACGATGGCGCCTTCGGCACCGGCCAGCAGGATCGGCCAGATGTAGGAGAACCGTTCCTGGCCTGGCGAGCCGTACAGGCGCAGGCGGTCACCGCCGGGCAGGTCGATGTCGCCGTAATCCATCGCGACGGTTGTGTATTCCTTGCCCACGGTGGGGTCGGTGTTGCGGGCCTCGGTCACCACGGCTTTTCCGTGGGTGAGGGTCTGCACCAGGGTGGATTTTCCGGCGCCAAGAGGCCCCATTACTACGATCTTGTGCTCACGCACGGTCATGCACTCCAGCGGATACGAAGTTGGCGCCACAGCTTGACGAGTCCGTCAGTGGGCGAGGGACGGGCGGGCAGGTCCTCGCCCATGACCGGAAAGGCGTAGGCGGTGAGGAAAGCGGCATTGAAAAACGACTGCACTTGGCGCGGCGGCAGATCCAGGATCTCGCAGCAGGCCTGCACCGACGCTCCCTGCTTGATCAGCAGCGCGCACAGGCGGAAGTGATCGTGACGGTGGGCGAGGATGCGGAAATCAGGCCAGCGGCGCAGGCGCAGCTTCACATCCATGGTCAGCGGCTGCATCGGTCGGTCCAGCCGTGTGGCGGCCAGGCCGACATTCCACAGCGTCGGGCGCAGCGGCAGATTGCTGGACACCGTCGCGCGCTGCATGAACATTTCGTGCGTCACCGGGGCCAGGCGCAATGGCGGGTGCTCGTCTGCCAGCAGTTTATGCAGCAGCGCCAGTGCGATGGGGGCGGGTGCGGTGGTCATCATCCGGTCGTCCTTCGCGTCCAGCCAGCAGACGATGGCGTCGTCGTGGATGACAGCGGCATGGGCCGGTCTGCGTGCTGCCGAAGTGTCACCCGCCAGGAACACGCGCATCTGCTGCACGAACGGCAGCGCAGCGCTGGGCAGCGTGGCCTGCGTGATCGGTGTCCACGAGGAGAGCGACGATGCGGATGGCGCCCTGGAATCCTCGAACGAGGTGCGGCGGAATCGGACCATGGATGTGGCGCGGTGAATGATCGGGGGGCCTATATGACCGGATTGGTGGATCCTGATCCATGAAACTTTTGGGAAAGTTGAATGCCATTCCGATGTATTTTTCAGGGTATGCAAATAATTGAATTCTCAAGAGCTCTTAAGATTTTGAGGATTGTTGAAAAATCCCCGTTGTTAAGTTGACGGCGGCCTTGATGATTATTTAGTTTGGTGGTCGCGCTCTGCGGCGTTTTCAGTTGGGAATATCAAGCATGCTTACTCGAATCGCCATTGCGGACGATCACCCGATCGTGCTGCTGGGTACGCGCGTGGTGATCGAGGCTGGCGATCGGCACCGTGTAGTGGCGGAGGCACACTGCGCCGAACAGCTGCTCTCGATCCTGGCCAGCGAGCCTGTTGATCTGGTCATAACCGATTTTTCGATGCCCGGCAGCAACCGCTCAGATGGGCAGGCGATGCTGCAGGCACTGCGTCGCAATCACCCCGATGTCCCGGTGATCCTGTCCACGATGATCACCAATGCCACCTCGCTGCAGATGGCACTGCGTGCCGGGGTGCGCGGGTTGGCACACAAGGCCAGCGGCGTGGGCAGTGTGCGTGACGCGGTAGATACCGTGCTTGCCGGGCGTCTCTATCTCGACCCCGCACTGGCGTCGTGTCTGCTGGAGACCGGGCGCGAGCGATCACTGTCGGTCTTGTCGCCCAAGGAACTGGAAGTGCTGCGCCTCTACGTATCCGGTCCATCGATCACGGAGATCGCCGCGCAGCTGCGGCGGACGGTCAGTACCATCAGCCGGCAGCGGCTCTCGGCGATGAAGAAGCTTGGGTTCAACAACGATGCCGAGCTGTTTGCCTTTGCGTTCGAGCAGAAACTTGGCACGCCGCTTGGCGCGGGCCTTGCCGATTCCTGACGGCGGCGCCGGTGCTGGTCAGGCGCGGTTGAGCTGCTTGAACGAATGGGTAACCGTGCCGGTAGCCCCTCTGTGCGGCGGGCGCGGAATCTTGGATGCTTGCCCCCATCGTATTCATCGGGAGATGGGGAATGGGCAAGGGATTCAACTGGCGCAGCGTGATGTGCGTCGTGCTGCCGATGCTGGCATCTGCCGGTGCTGCACAGGCTCAGAGCTATGGCTACGACGACCGCTACGACAACCGTGGCAGTGGCATCGTGCGCTGCGAGTCGGTCAAGAACCGCAGCAACGAATGCCGCTTGGACGGGCGCGCGCGCCTGATCCGCCAGTTGTCCGGCTCGCCCTGCGTGGAGGGCCGCACCTGGGGCCAGTCGCGCGGTGGTGTGTGGGTGACCCAAGGCTGCCGCGCCGAGTTCGTGGGTGAATCCCGCGGCGGCGGCTGGGGCCATGGCGGCGGTTGGGGCGGCAACGGTGGCCAGGTGATCGCCTGCCATTCCAACGACCGCCGGCAGAAGTATTGCGACGCGCGCATCCGCCGCGACGTGCGCCTGGTCAAGCAGGATTCGCGCAGCCCCTGCGTGGAAGGCCGCACCTGGGGCTGGGACCGCCGGGGTGTGTGGGTCAGTGATGGCTGCCGGGCCCAGTTCCAGATCAACTGATCGGACGACGTTGGCGTTTTCGTCATTCAGATTCAGATTAATCTGATGGCGATCACAGTTCATTCCTCGTATCGTCGGCAGCCGGGGGCAGTGCGCCTCCCGGTGTGCCCACCGTCATCGATACGCTGTTCAAGGAGTGAGCAACGCATGTTGATCCGTCTGCAATGTGAGCAGCGCCAGTGGCGCGTGCTGCACCCGGACAAGCCGGAGCCGATCGAGTTCCGCGACGGTGTCCGCGCCTTCGATTTCGCCGAAACCCTCGCGCGCCTGCACTTCACCGACACCGGGCAGCGTGCCGCGGTGCGCGTGGAAGCCAGTGGCGCGTATGTCGAGGCGGTCAGCTACGGCTGAGCGTCGAAGTTGGGGCCGGATCCCTTTCCGCAGGAAAGGGCTCTGACCCCTCATCCACGGATGGCGTGGATCTACTCAGCTCGCCGCGCTCAGTGGCGGCGTACCGCTGGCCAGCTTCGGCCAGCGCTTCAGCACTGCGGCGCGGATGCCGGTAGCATCGATGCCGGCTTCGGCCAGCAGGTCCTCGCGGCTGGCGTGGTGCTGGAAGCTGTCGGGGAGGCCCAGGTGCAGGATCGGGCGCAGCACCTCTTCGGCATTCAGCAGCTCGGCCACGGCCGAACCGGCGCCGCCGGCCACGACGTTGTCCTCGATCGTCACCAGGCCGTCGTGGCTGTTGGCCATGGCCAGCACCAGCTCCCGGTCCAGCGGCTTGATGAAGCGCATGTTGACCACGCTCAGGCCCAGCTCACGGCCGACCTGTTCGGCGGCGGCCACGCTGCTGCCGAAGGCCAGCAGTGCGATGCGGCTGCCCTGCACGCGCAGTTCGCCCTTGCCGATCGGCAGGGTCGACAGGTCGCTGCCGGCATCCACACCGGTGCCGGTGCCACGCGGATAGCGCACGGCGGCCGGGCCCGGGTGCTGCAGGCCGGTGCTGAGCATCTGCCGGCATTCGGCTTCGTTGGACGGCGCCATCACCACCATGTTCGGCACGCAGCGCAGGAAGCTCAGGTCCAGATTGCCGGCATGGGTCGCACCGTCCGGGCCGACCACGCCGGCACGGTCGATCGCAAACAGCACGTCCAGATCCTGGATCGCCACGTCGTGCACCAGCTGGTCATAGGCGCGCTGCAGGAAGGTCGAGTAGATCGCCACCACCGGCTTGCCGCCCTGGGTGGCCATGCCGGCGGCCAGGGTGACCGCATGCTGTTCGGCAATGGCCACATCGAAATAGCGCTGCGGGTATTCCCTGCTGAAGCGCACCAGGCCCGAGCCTTCGCGCATTGCCGGGGTGATGCCGTACAGGCGCGGCTCGGCGGCGGCGGCATCGCACAGCCAGTCGCTGAACACATCGGTATAGGTCGGCTTCTTCGCGCCGGCCTTGGCCACCAGGCCCTTGTCCGGATCGAACGGGCCCACGGCGTGGTAGCCGATCTGGTCACCCTCGGCCGGCTCGTAGCCCTTGCCCTTGGTGGTCATCACGTGCAGCAGCTTGGGGCCCTTGGAGGCGCGCAGCGTCTTCAGCGTGGACAGCAGGGCGGGCATGTCGTGGCCATCGATGGGGCCGGTGTAGTGGAAGCCCATTTCCTCGAACATGGTGGACGGCACGAACATGCCCTTCCAGTGTTCTTCCCAGCGTTTGACGAAGCGCGCGGGGTTGTTTTTCTTGTCGCCGAGAATCTTCTTGCCGCCCTCGCGCAGCGCATTGAGCGTGCGGCTGCCGGTGGCGCGGCCGAGCATCTTGGTCAGCCCGCCGACGGCCTCGGAGATCGACATGTTGTTGTCGTTGAGGATCACCAGCAGGTTCGGTTCCGGGTCCATGCCGCCGGCATGCATCAGCGCCTCGAAGGCCATGCCAGCGGTCATCGCGCCGTCGCCGATGACGGCCACGACCTTGCGGTCATCGCCCTGCGACTGGCGCGCGATGGCCATGCCCAGCGCCGCCGAGATCGAGGTGGAGGAGTGGCCGACCCCGAAGGTGTCGTACTCGCTTTCCTCGCGCTTGGGGAACGGCGCCACGCCGTCTTTCTGCTTGACGGTGTGGATCTCGTCGCGGCGGCCGGTGAGGATCTTGTGCGGGTACGTCTGGTGGCCGACGTCCCAGACCAGCTGGTCGTGCGGGGTCTGGTACAGGTAGTGCAGGGCCACGGTGAGTTCGATCACGCCCAGGCCGGCGGCGAAATGGCCACCGCTCTTGCCCACCGATTCGATCAGGTAGGCGCGCAGTTCATCGGCGACCGCGCGCATTTCGGATTCGTCGAACGTACGCAGGTCATCGGGCGTCTGGATGCGCGCGAGGCGGGGATAGCGGGCAGAGTCGATCATCGTGTTCGCACTTGTTCTGAACGCCCATTTTCGCCCTCAATCGGGGGTGGGGCAAGCAAACGCCGCCGTCCGTGACAGGACGGTGAGGGTTGCCGGTGCCGATGTTCAGGTGCTGAGCTTGGATCGCTTGGGCAGCTGCGCCTTCAGGAAGGCCATCTGGTCGGCCAGGATGTTGCGGTTGGAGAGGATCAGGTGCTCGATCCAGCTGGGCCGGTAGGGGATGGCCAGCAGGGGCATGTTGGCCTGCTGCGGGGTGCGGTTGCTCTTGCGCGAGTTGCACTGGAAGCAGGCGGTGACCACGTTTTCCCAGCAGTCCAGGCCACCCTTGGACAGCGGCATGACGTGGTCGCGGGTCAGGGTGGGACGGTTGAACTGCTGGCCGCAGTACAGGCACAGGTGGGCGTCGCGGGCGAACAGGGCCGGGTTGGTCAGGTTCGGCGTGGGGTCCGGGGCGCGCGAGCGGGCGTGGCCGCGGGCGGCGATGATCGGATGCAGGTCCATGCCGCTCTGCAGGCCGCTGAGCCGGTTGGTGCCGCCGTGGATGTGCAGGCACGGGTCGCCCAGTGTCCAGGACACCGCATTGCGGGCGTAGAGACAGGCGGCATCCTGCCAGGTGATCCAATCCAGGACGCGTCCGTGGGCATCAAGCGAGAGCAGGCGGACGGTGCCGGGGCGATGCAGCGGGCTGGCATTGGGCGATGACGCGGCGCCCGGAGCAGAAATTGAGGCTCCGGCTTCGATCAGACCCAAGCGTGTAGTGTCTGTCTCCATCGGGAAAACAGCTTATACCCGAATCATTGCGATTTGGATATCGCTTGGTGGGCGATATCCAAATCGCAATGATTCGGGTCCGCGCATTCTTCCTATCCCCCGCGCCGTTGGCGCGCCCCCCTTAACAAAGGGGGGCTCTCCTCCAGATACATCGCGGGGGCTCTGACCCCTTGGGCTCAGGCGCCGAAGCGCTCGTCGTCCATCGCCATCAGTGGGGCGGCGCCGGCCTGCATGGCGGCGGCGTGAGCCAGGGTGCGCGGCAACACGCGGGCGAAGTAGAAGCGGGCGGTTTCGCGCTTGCCCTGGGCGAAGTCGGCGCCGTGCGCGCTGGCGTCGGCGGCGGCCACGCTGCGCGCCCACCAGTAGGCCAGCACCACGTAACCCGAATAGAACAGGTAGTCGTAGCTGGCTGCGCCCAGTTCGTCCGGGTTGCCGGCGGCGCGCTTGAGCACGTCCATCGTCAGGCTGCCCCACTCGGCGGCTTTGGCCTGCAGCGGGCCGATGAACTCGGCCAGTGCCTCGTTGCCTTCGTGTTCCTTCGCGAACGCTTCGATTTCGGCCAGCATCAGCTTCAGGCCGGCGCCCTGGCTGGAGGCGGTCTTGCGGCCGATCAGGTCCAGCGCCTGGATGCCGGTGGTGCCTTCATACAGCGTGGTGATGCGCGCATCGCGGGCCAGCTGCTCCATGCCGTGCTCGCGGATGTAGCCGTGGCCACCGAAACACTGCAGGGCGTTGTAGGTGTTCTCGATGCCCCATTCGGTCTGGCAGGCCTTGGAGATCGGGGTGAGGAAGCTGACCAGGGTGTCGGCGCGCTCACGCTCGGCGGCATCGTCGGCGCTGTGCGCAACATCGATGAGCGTGGCGGCGTGCAGGGCCAGCAGGCGGCTGCCTTCGACCAGCGACTTGATGGTGAGCAGCATGCGCCGCACGTCCGGGTGCACCAGGATCGGGTCGGCGGCCTTCTCCGGGAACTTAGCGCCGCTGAGCGCGCGCGACTGCAGGCGCTCACGGCTGTACTTCAGCGCGTTCTGGTAGGCGCGTTCGGACAGGCCGATGCCCTGCAGGCCGACGCCCAGGCGTGCGGTGTTCATCATGGTGAACATCGCCTGCAGGCCCTTGTGCGGCTGGCCGACCAGGTAGCCCTGCGCACCGTCGAAGTTCATCACGCAGGTGACCGAGCCCTTGATGCCCATCTTGTGCTCGATCGAGCCGCAGCGCAGTGCATTGCGCTCGCCGACGTTGCCGTCGCGGTCGACCTTGAACTTGGGGGTGACGAACAGTGAGATGCCCTTGGCACCCGGAGGGGCGTCGGGCAGCTTGGCCAGCACCAGGTGCACGATGTTCTCGGTCAGGTCGTGCTCGCCGGCGGTGATGAAGATCTTGGTGCCGGTGATCGAGTAGCTGCCATCGGCATTCGGCTCGGCCTTGGTCTTCAGCAGGCCCAGGTCGGTGCCGCAATGCGGTTCGGTCAGGCACATGGTGCCGGTCCAGCGACCCTCGATCAGCGGCTTGAGGAAGGCGTCGTGCTGCCAGGCTTCGCCGTGCTGCTTCAGTGCTTCGATGGCGCCGTGGGAGAGCAGCGGGAAGTTGCCCCACGCCAGGTTGGCGGCGTTGATCATCTCGTTGAGCGGCACGCCCAGGGTGTGCGGCAAGCCCTGGCCGCCCAGTTCCGGTGCGGCGGTCAGGCCGGTCCAGCCGCCATCGACGAACTGGTCGTAGGCCTGCTTGAAGCCGGGCGGAGTAGTCACTTCACCGGTGGCCTGGTCGAGCACGCAGCCGATCTCGTCGCCCACGCTGTTGAGCGGAGCCAGCACGCTGGCGCTGAAACGGCCGGCTTCTTCCAGCACGGCATCGACAACGTCGGCGGTGGCGTCGGTGAAACCCAGGCGGGCGAACAGCGGTTCGACCTTGAGCACGTCGTGCAGGGCGAAACGGAGGTCGGAAAGCGGGGCGGTGTAGCTGCTCATCGGTGACGTCTCGATCAGGACAAAAGGGCGCGGCAGGCAATGCCGCGGCGAAAGGGGAATCTCAGCGCAGCACGCCGGGCAGGCCCGGGGCCTGGTTGAGGGTGCTGCGGCCGCTGATGTCGAAGCTGCGCTGCTTCTTTTCCTGCGGGGTGGCGGCCACCGTGCCCTTCAGGCCATAGGCCAGGGTGCGGTTGCCGGCCAGGGCGTCGGCCACGACCAGGCGCGCGCCGGAGCTGGGCACCAGGTTGATGTTGATGACGTCGGCCGAGGTGCCGCCGATGGAAATGGCCGGCTTGGCCTGCAGGGTGCCCGCTTCGGTGTCGCCGACGGTCAGGGTCAGCGAGACATCGTCGAAGGTCATGGGCATCGAGCTGTAGTTCTGCAGGCGCAGGGCCACGGTCCAGTTGCCGTCGGCGCCCACGGTGAGCTGCTGCAGGCTGGCCGCCGGTTCCGAAACACGCTTGACGATGCCATCGCTGCAAGCAGCCAGGGTCAGGGTGCACAGGACGATCAAGGCGAAACGGAAACGGTGGAGCATGGGCGCAGGTCCTTTATAGGGGGTGCGTGGGATAAGCATACTACGGCGTATGGTGGAATGGATCGCCGGCGGCGACCCGCCGCAGAGGGTAGCGCGTGAACATGAACGCAGGCGCGCGCTGAGCGCCGCCCATGGCGGCATTCAGTCGGCCGGCGTGGGCGCGGGATCGCGCAGCGGGGCCATCATCTTCAGCGGCGCAAGGTCGTAGCCCATCGCTTCGGCCTTGGCCTTGAGCTGCTCGAACAGGCTGCGGTCCATGTCCGGCAGGCGCGAGAGGATCCACAGGTACCTGCGGTCGGGTTCGCCGACCACGGCCCACTGGTACTCCGGGTCCAGGGCGATCACCCAGTAGTCGGCCCAGACCAGCGGCACCCAGCTCAGCCAGTCCGGAGCGAAGCGCACCTGCAGCTGGCCGGGCTGGCCTTCCACCGGGCGTGCCACGCCATCGGCGACCACCCGTTCGCCCTCGCGGTTGCGGCAAGCATTGGTGACGCTGATGCGGCCATCGCGGCGCAGCCCGTAGTTCGCGGTGATCTCGCCCACGCACTGTTTCTGGAACGATACCGGCAGGTGCGCGATTTCGTGCCATTGGCCGGCATAGCGGTCGATGTCCAGGGCCTCGACGGCGCGCACGGGTTCGGCAGCTAAGGCCGGCGCGGCGGCCAGCAGCAGGCAGGTCAGCAGGGCAGGGCGCAGGCGCATCGGCATGGGCGGGCTCCGGGCGAGAGCTTCGAGCGTAGGCGAGTGGCGGTGGTGGGGTGTGAATGCCGCGAGTGGGCAAAAAAAAAGACCTGCATTTCTGCAGGTCTTCAAACTGGTGGCCGAGGACGGAATCGAACCGCCGACACGGGGATTTTCAATCCCCTGCTCTACCAACTGAGCTACTCGGCCAGTTTGGCAGGCCAACCGCGCGGACGCAGTGGCCGGAAAAAAAAGACCTGCATTTCTGCAGGCCTTCGAAAGTGGTGGCCGAGGACGGAATCGAACCGCCGACACGGGGATTTTCAATCCCCTGCTCTACCAACTGAGCTACTCGGCCACTTGTTTCGTTGCAGCGAGGTCGCTGCCGAGGACGCGCATGTTACGGAGGTAGACCGCATTCGGCAAGCGTTTTGGCAAAAAACCTTCACATTGCCGTCTGCGCGCGCGCAAGTGCTTGATCCTGCGTGCGCGGCGGAATGCGCGCGGCTGGTTGGCGGGGATGCAGGTAGCGCGGGGGCATGCCCCGCGAGCGTGCTCTGCGACGGAAATCAGCGGTGCGCCGATATCGGCAAAGTCGCAGCGGCAGGGGCTGTGTCGGGCTGCGTGTGCGGCGGCCGGTGGAACGCTGTTTCCGTCGCCGCCCAAGGCCGGCGCGGAGGCGTACCGTCGGCTCTCCCTTTCGATGCTGCACGCAGCAGAGACCCTTGCCATGTCCGATACCCCGATCAACACCACGCGCATCGTCCTGGCCTCACGCCCGCAGGGAGCGCCGACCGACGCCAGTTTCCGCCTGGAACAGGCCCCGCTGCCGGCACTGCAGCCAGGCGAGGTGCTGCTGCGCAACCGCTACCTGTCGCTGGACCCGTACATGCGCGGACGCATGGACGATGGCCCGTCCTATGCTGCGCCGGTAGCGCTGGGCGCGGTGATGGAAGGGCAGACCGTGTCTGAGGTGCTGCAGTCCACCGTGGCCGATGTTGCCGTGGGTGACCATGTGCTGGCACCGGGTGGCTGGCAGACCCATGCGGTGCTGCCGGCCGCCGCGCTGGGGCGCCGCCTCGACGTGGCCGGATTGCCGCTGAGCACGGCGTTGGGCGTGTTCGGCATGCCTGGCTTCACCGCGTATTCCAGTCTGCATGAAATTGCCCGCTTGAAGCCGGGCGAGACGCTGGTGGTGGCGGCGGCGAGCGGGCCGGTCGGCGCCACCGTTGCCCAGCTGGCGCGCCTGCAGGGCGCGCGCGTGGTGGCGATTGCCGGGGGCGCTGCCAAGCAGGCTTACCTGCACACGCTGGGCGTGGACGTGGCGCTGGATCATCGCGCGCCGGACTTCGCCTCGCAGCTGCGCGACGCAGTGCCGGATGGCATCGACGTCTACTTCGAGAACGTCGGCGGCCATGTATTGGAGGCGGTGCTGCCTCTGCTCAACGATTTCGCGCGTATTCCGGTGTGCGGCACCATCGCCACCTACAACGCACGCGGTGTCGAGCAACCGGGTCCGGACCGGTTGCCAGCCCTGTTCAGCCAGATCCTGCGCCAGCGGTTGACCGTGCGCGGGTTCATCGTGCATGACTTCAAGCACCTGTGGCCGGAGTTCGAGCGCGAGATGGCGCAGTGGCTGCGCGAAGGGCGCATCCGGTACCGAGAGGACGTGGTGGAAGGATTGCAGCGTGCCCCGGAAGCATTCTTCGGCCTGCTGCAGGGGCGCAACTTCGGCAAGCTGGTGGTGAAGCTTGATTGAGCCTGTCAAGGCGATTCGGCCGGGCAGGGCGGTGCGCTAGCGGTAGGACAACCCACTGCTGGCCATGAAGCCCTTCGGGTCGAACACCGCCCAGGCCTCGCCCCACTCGAAACGGGCGCGGCCGGCGTTGAGCGGGCGTCCGAGCGCTTTGGCCAGGGCGCGGCGCATGAACGCGACTTCGGCATCGATGGCGGCCTCGGTAGGCCAGCCGTCTTCCATCGGCGCGCCGGGCAGCTGCACGCCGATGGACAGCATCGACAGCGCCTGCCCGTGGAAGCACAGGGCGACTGCCGCCGGCACGCCCTGCAGCTGCAGGCCGCGCAGGTGCAGCCACTGGTAGCCGTTGCCGAGGTCGCGGCTGTCCTGCAGCAGCACGGCAAAACCCGCGCGGGCCTGCGCCAGCGTGAGCGTTGGGCCGATCCTCAGCGGCAGCTCACCCAGGCCGATGCTGCCGTCGGCGGCATCGAAATCAAGCGCCCGCGGTGCGCTGCCGGGCGCACTCACGGGGCGAAACGCACCTGGCGTGGATCGCTGACGCTGATCTGCGTCTGGTAGTAGTACTTGCCGCTGGGCTGGCCGCTGGCGTTGATGAAGTCGATGCGGACCCGGCGCGCGGTACCGCCCACCAGCAGGCGGCGATTCTGCAGGTAGTCCAGCTTCAGGCCCAGTGCTTCTTCCAGTGCGGGGCGCAGCGCGGCATCCATGCTGAGGGTGATGTTCAGCGGGTGCCGGTAGTCGCGTTCGCTGTTGAGGTAGATGCGGCCACCTTCGCTGCCGACGGCTTGCACGGACAAGGCGAAGGTGCCGGAAATGCCGCGCGCTGGATCGTCCTGCGCGGCACGCACGGCTTCGTAGTTGCCGATGTAGCCGGGCACCGGCGGCGCGGCGGCCAGGCGGTGGGCGCAGCCGGTTGTCAGCAGCAGCGGGACCAGCAGTGAGGCCAGCAGGGCGGGGCGATTCATGGCGCTTCCTTGTGCGTCGGTGGCTGTGCCGATTGTGGCCGGGCGTCGGTTGCAGCCACAAGCGCGCTGTCCAATCGGCCCGTTGATGGGGCATGCTGGGCGCCTACCGCATCGACCAGGGAAGGACATGCCAAGGACCGCGGAAGTTCATGCCATCGATTGGGGCACGCTGCAGTGTGCCTATGGCGACGCCTCTGAAGCGGGTGCACTGCTGGCCGAGCTGATGGACCCGCAGCACCAGCAGGACTGGAACGACATCTGGTCGCATCTGTGCCACCAGGGCACGGTCTACCCGGCCAGCCACGCCGCGCTGCCGGTGCTGCTCTCGATCGCACGGCAGACCGGGCGCAGCGACGGCGATGATGCGTTGCTGCTGGCTGGCGCCATCGTTGCCGGCTCGGACGTGGGCGATCCCGGGCTGGTGCCGCATGGCGATGTCATCCAGGCGCTGCGCAGCAAGGTGCAGAAACGCCTGCGGGGCAGTGGCCGGGAGGCGGTGCCACTGTCCGAGGATGGACATGGCGAGCGTGGCTGGCTGCGCCAGGCCTGGCTTGGGCTGAGCGGTGAAAAAGCCTGGTCGCAGCACCTGGACCGGCTTGCCGAGGGCGAGATCGTGGGTGAGTGCGTGGCCTGTTCGCCCGATCTGTACTGCACGCTGGATATTGAAGCGCCGTATGTCTGCCATGAGGACCCGGTGTCCGGTGCCCCGTCGGCGACGTCTGCGCTGCTGCCCGGTGAACCGGTTGGCGTGGCCGAGCAGTGGCTGATGCAGCAGGTGCGCGGCGATGGTGATATCCGCGCCGAGCAGCTGCTGGAACTGGCCTTCGGTCATTCCGAATGCAGTGCCTGTGGACATCCGTTTGCGGTGCGCGAGTGCGTGCAGGCCTGAGCCGCAGGCGTCCTGCACGCGGCGCTCGCGGCGGCCTGACCATCGCATCACCGGCGCGCGTCTAGCGTGCGTTGACCGGGTCGGCCTGTTGCCGGCCGGAGAGCCCCCATGAACGACAAGCAGAATCCCAACCAGCAGCAGGCCCGCGAAGGTGCCGAGGAAAGCCGCCAGGACCGCCGTCAGGACGAGGTGGCGAAGCAGCGGCCTGGCCAGCGGGACCAGCAGGTGCATGACGCGCATTCGCGGCGGCCGCAGCGCAAGGATGGGAGCCAGGAGCCGGGTTGAGGGCGGCGACGGCTGCGGCTGCCCGGGCGTTCAGTCCTGCAGCGTGAACCCGGCAGGCGCGCGCGGCACAGGTACGGCCGGGCAGTGGTACATGTCCATGTAGACCGCGGTGGTGGTCTCGCCGCAGTGCACGTCGTAACGGTCGATGACGTGGTAGTCGGGCGTGCCTTCGGCCAGCGGCGCGAAGGTCATCATCGCCTCGAACTGATGTTCGCGGACGACACGGTCGCTGGACGGTGGATTGCGGCTGCCGACGTTGCCGCCACGCTCGAAACGCGGGCGCGTCTGATCGCTGCAGACCAGCTGTTCGAGATAGGCCCGCTGGCCATCAGGCTGGCATACCTTGATCGGGCTTTCCTTGCGCAGGCCCCACTGTGCGCTGTCTTCCGGCGCGCCATCGTCGGCAAGTGCAGGGGCGGCGGGAACGGCCAGCGCGACCAGTGCGACCAGCGCCAGCAGGGCAGTGACTGCATGCATCCGTGCATCCTCGGTCGGTGTCGAGATGATGATCCTAGCGCAGGGGCGTGGGATGGGTGACCGCCACCGCGACGGCGGCCCAAAGAAAAAGCCCGCGGATCGCTGGGATCTACGGGCTTCTCTGAATAGTGGTGGAGCCAAGGAGGATCGAACTCCTGACCTCGTCATTGCGAACGACGCGCTCTCCCAGCTGAGCTATGGCCCCACGGCGGGGCTAGTGTAGCGCTGCGGACACCCCTTGCCAAGTGCAGGGCAAGATGACTTCCGCCACTGCGGGCATGCCGCCACAACTGCCAGCATGGGCCATTCATCGCCATGGGAAGGAATCCGTATGCGCCGCTGCCTGTTCGCGTTGCTGCTCTCGCTGTGCCCGGTGACACATGCGGCGGAGCTTGGGTCGCCTCTGGTGTCCGTTGATGAACGCATCGAACTGGCTGCGGTCGTGGCTCGCCTGGCCGGCTTCGAGGAGTTCCAAGGCGAGGGTGTTGCGTCCTACGATGCGGCTGTAGCGGCTTATTTCCTGCCCTTCGCCGCGCACCCTGCGGTTCTTCGTTTGCGCCAGTACAGGCACGAACGCAACATCGGCTACGGCGATACAGTTGCCTTGGCGGTACTGGCTGCCGATGCGGAGTGGACGCCGGCTGTCCCCGTCAGTGACTGGCTGCCCGTTGCTTCCACCCATTGGGATGAGGTCTCCGCCACTCGGATGATGCGCGACCTGGCCGCGTTCGCAGAAGCAAGCCGGGCGACAGCTTTCTTTGCATCGCAACGGGGCGAACTGCAGCAGATGGCCGCGGGACTGCAAACTGCGCTGGGTGATGGCGTCGACGTGTCCTGGTTCAGCGCGCTGGAAGGCATGGCACACGTCGTACGGCTGCATATCATCGTGGCCCCGTTGCATGGCCGTGGGAACTACGGACCTCGTGTCGTCCGTGCCGATGGCAGCATGGACGCCTGGGCGGTTATCGGGGTCGGGCAGGCACCGGACGCGGCACATGTGCAGTGGAATGCAGAAGCCGTGCAGCGCCTGCTCGTGCACGAGACAGCGCATGCGTGGGCAAATCCCTGGGTGGACCGTAATGCGGCAGCCCTGCGAACGTCGGGCGAGCGGAGGGTGATTCCGGGTGTCTATGGCCAATGGAGACCGGTGCTGTATGAAACGGTGGCGCGCGCGCTGACGATCCGCTATTTCCTGGATCACGCGCGTCCCGACGCCGCGCGACGCGCGATGGAAGAGGACGTGCAGCGCGGGTTTGAATGGACGGCTGCGCTGGCCGAACGATGGGCAGGCATGCACGCGCCGCTGCACGAACATGCGAGCGTGGCTGTGCTGAGGCAGGTGCTGGCCGCGCCGCGGATGCCGCCAGCCTGGCAGGCGTGGAGGCTCCAGTACTGGCCCGCCAGGGGCGCTACTGGGGTCGCGCCCGGACAGGCCGAGCTGCGCCTGCAGTTTGATCGCCCGATGCGCAGTGCGATTGGCGTGTTCGGGGAAAAACTGCCTGATTTCCTTGGACCTCCTCAGTGGAGCCCGGACGGTCGGGCGCTGGTGATGCCGGTAAGGATGGCTGCCGGCCGCGAGTATGAAATCCTGCTCAATGATCCCGACGTGCCTGGCGGCTTTCGCAGTGCACAGGGCGAGCGCCTGCCACCGCTGCGGTGGCAGTGGCGCACGGCGGCGCAGGCCGGGCCGGAGACTGGGTCGGAACGGCCATGATGGACGGCGCTGCCGCAAGGGCGGTCAGGCCGCAGGCGCTCAGCCGTGACAGACTTTGTTTCCTCACCTGATGGAAGAGCAGCGCATGACCGACTACCACCCGCTGGATTGCGACCTGCACGATGTGCTGGAAATCGCCTGCCTGCACCACGCCCTGCTGCAGGTCGAACTGCGCGATGGCAGCCGCTTCGTTGCGCGTGCGCGGACCACGATCAGCACTGCGGACAAGGAGGAATTCCTGCTGCTGGATACGGACGATGGCGAGCGACGCATCCGCCTGGACCAGCTGCATGCGGTGGCGACTTTGGGCGCCGATGGGCAGCCGGGTGCACGCACGCTGCTGGGGCCCGGACCGGCCAACGCGGCGCAGGAATAGGGGGCACGGCCCACTTTGCCGCAGCGGGCGGCAACCTGACTGCGACGGGGTGCGCAACGAAATCGTAACAATTCGGGCGATAATGAACGCTTGCGCAGCGTCTCCCTTTTCTACCGCCCGGCTCGCGCAGGCCGCACGGATGCCTCCTCAGAGCTCTCGATGCCTTCCCATATCGATTCCCGCCGTTCGTCGGGCATGTCGTCCGTTGTTTCCTTCCGTCGCCATCCGTTGGCCCTGGCCTGTGCCGGCCTGGCCCTGGCTGCCAGCTTCGGCGCCGCCGCGCAGGACCACGCGCCGAGCGCGACCGCGCTGGACACGATCACCGTGACCGCCGAGCACCGCGAACAGAACCTGCAGGAAGTGCCGGTGTCGGTGGGCGTGGTGCAGGGCGAGCGCATGCGCGACTTCACCGCCGGCGGCGACGACACCCTGCTGGCGCTGTCCGGCCGCGTGCCGAGCCTGTATGCGGAAACCACCACCGGCCGCATTTTCCCGCGCTTCTACATCCGCGGCCTGGGCAACATCGACTTCTACCTGGGTGCCTCGCAGCCGGTGTCGATCATCCAGGACGACGTGGTGCTGGAACACGTGGTGCTGAAGTCCAACCCGGTCTATGACGTGGACCAGGTGGAAGTGCTGCGCGGCCCGCAGGGCTCGCTGTTCGGCCGCAACACCACCGCCGGCATCGTCAAGTTCGACACCCTCAAGCCGACCGACGAGTACACCGGCCGCGTCAGCGCCAGCTACGCCAGCTACAACAGCGTGTCGATCGACGGCGGCTTCGGTGGCCCGATCAATGACGTCGCGGCGTTCCGCGTGTCGGCCCTGTACCAGCACCGCGACGACTACGTCGACAACACCTACACCGGCCCCAGTGCCGATGGCACGGTCAGCCCGAAGAAGAATGCCATGGGCGGTTTCGACGACCGCAACGTGCGCGCGCAGCTGCTGCTCAAGCCCAGCGACCAGTTCTCGATCCTGGCCTCAGCCCACGCCCGCGACTACGACGGCACTTCGACCCTGTTCCTGCGCAACGCGCTGACCAAGGGCTCGAACCAGACCGACGTGCCGCGCGACAAGGTCGCCTACGACGAAGCCGACAACAACCCGCAGGCCTACAAGACCTACGGCGGCTCGGTGAAGGCGCGCTATGACTTCGGCGCGGTCGATTTCACTTCGATCACTGCCTACGAAACCACCTCTGGTTACAGCCGTGGCGACACCGACGGCGGCGCCGCAGTAAATTTCCCGGTCAACGGCGTGCCGAACGGCTACGGCCAGTCGATGGGCCAGATCCGCGATCTGGACCAGTGGACCCAGGAATTCCGCCTGGCCAGCCATGACGACAACGCCCTGCAGTGGCAGGCCGGCGCGTTCTACTTCAACGGCAGCGACACCACCGACTTCTACCAGCGCGCGTGGTTCCTGCAGGGCGCGGCCCGCAACCCGAACAACTGGGTGCGCCTGCGCAACAAGAACACCTCGTGGGCCGGTTTCGGCCAGATCAGCTACGCCTTCACCGACAAGTTCAGCATCACCGCCGGCCTGCGCCAGACCAAGGACGAGAAGCACACCCGCCTGCTGAAGACCGCTGACACCGCTGCGGGCGTGGTCACCTACAAGGGCCGTACGGACGTGAAGATGTCCGATACCACCCCGAGCTGGGACCTGAGCGCGATGTACCAGTTCAACCCGAACGTGAGCGTCTACGCGAAGGTGGCACGTGGCTTCCGCGGCCCGACCATCCAGGGCCGCTCGGCCGTGTTCAACGCCGACTTCACCACCGCCGATTCGGAAACGATCCTGTCGTGGGAAGCGGGCGTGAAGAGCAGCCTGTGGGACAACCGCCTGCGCCTGAACGCCACCGCCTTCACCTACACCGTCAACGACATCCAGCTCAACGGCAATGATTCGGACGGCAACGGCGTGCTGTTCAACGCCGACAAGGCCAAGGCCTACGGCTTTGAAGCCGACATGGAACTGCGCCCGATTCCGAACCTGACCCTGAGCGCCGGCCTGAGCCTGCTGCACAGCGAGATCCAGGACAAGCGCGTGTATGCGCAGGTCTGCGCGCTGAACGGCGCCGTGGTGTGCACCGTGAACGACCCGACCATCAAGGTCGGTGCGAACACCTTCGCCCAGATCGACGGCAACCCGCTGCCGAACGCGCCGAAGTACAACGTGAACTTCGCTGCGCGTTACGACTTCCCGGTCAGCGACGCCGGCACCATGTTCGTGTCCACCGACTGGAACAAGCAGGGTTACACCAGCTTCGTCCTGTACGACAGCAAGGAGTTCAACTCCAAGGGTGATTTCGAAGGCGGCCTGAAGCTGGGTTACTCCGGCAACTACGGTGCCTACGAAGTGGCGCTGTTCGCGCGCAACATCACCAACGAGAAGAACCTCAAGGGCGTGATCGAGAACTACATGGCCGCGGTCTACAACGAACCGCGTACCGTGGGTGTCTCGCTGAACATGAACTGGTAAGCACAGGTTCCATGCGGCACCCGGCAACGCCCCGCATCTGCGGGGCGTTGTCGTTTCCGCGACCTGCGTGCCATGACGGCGCGGATGCACATGCTATGGTCGCGCGCCGTGTTGAATGGATCTCGACCATGCTCAAGGCGCTGTACCAGGCCCACGCCGAACCCGCTGCCGCCCTCCCGCTGCAGGCGCGCTGCGAAGCGCAGGTGGTCAGCTGGCGCGGGGCGACCGCATCGATGGGGTACATCACGCCGTTCCCGCGCGAATCCAGTGGCACGCCGCCGCCGCGCTGGGTGGCCGACGCGAAGGCGGATGCGCGCAAGCACGTGCAGCACGGCCTGGATGAGGCAGGGCGCATCGTGTTCGAGCGCTGCCCGTCCGGCCGCATCGGCGTGTGGCTGCATGCGCCGGGTCGTCGCCAGTACCTCAGCTTCCATGACGCTGGCCGCATCAACGCCGCCTGGGAGTTCCGCGAGGAAGGAGGACGACTGCAGGCGCTGGACCTGGTGGACGAGGGCCGCGGCATCGACCGCACCTGCCACTGCGAAGGCGACCGCCTGCTGCGTGAAGTGATGTGCAACTAAAGCACGGCGGGGCGCACGTGGTGGTGCCAGGATGTCTACAGCTATGACGATGCCGGCCAGCTCGACCGCATCGTGCTGGAGTACCTGGACAAGAATGGCCGCGTTACCGGCCAGCGCCGCCTGCAGTACCAGCGGCCACGCCCGGGCGAGACGCTGGCGACGGTCACCGCCGGGGTCGAGCGGCTGCTGGTCGAGGCAATTACCGCAGCTGTCCCGCATCCCGCGCGATGAACCGCTGTACTGCCTGCTGCTGTGCTTCACCGAAAGCGACTTCACCGCGGCCTGGCCACCGTTCCTGGTGTGGGGCCGGCAGTCATACCGCGACGCGGTGCTGGCCCGTGGCGAGGATGTGGCGTACTACCTGTGGGCGCCGGATGAGATGCGCGGCGGGCAGGGCGATGCGGACGAATGCTGGTTCGATGACGAGGCGCTGGTCGAGGCCTGCAAGCACCATTCGCAGTACGTGGAGCTGCGCCGCAGCGACGTGTCGGCCAAACGGGTGCTGAAGAACGTCGCGGCCTGGCTGGACGCGCCCGAGCGCCGCGCGCTGCTCAACACCACCGATGATTTCGTGGTGGCCGTGGCCGTGGCCGACAACACGGGCAGCATCGATCCGCTGCCCGGTATGCACCGGGCGATCGGGCCGGAGCGCTGGGCCCGGTTGAAGGAGCGCGGTTACGTCTGAGCGACGGCGGCGGGGAAGCGTTGTGGACGTTCCCCGGTAGAGTCGACTGTCAGTCGACTGTCAGTCGACTGCTCTGGGCGCTGCAGAAGAGTTCCCGCGCTGCGGGCGATAGTCGACCAGCGGTCGACTCTACCCAGCCGGGATGCGCTGAGGATGGCGCCGGCACGAACCGGCGCCGTGCCATCAACGTGCCGGCAGCAAGGCCTTCAGGCGGGCTTCCAGCTCCTGCTGGCGCCAGCCGACCAGGGCGGCCGGCCACTGCCGGCGCTCCAGGTAGCTTTCCAGGTGCTTGCGCGAGGCCAGCACGCCGTCGGCCAGGCCCAGTTCGCGGCTGCGCTCGGCCACCGCATCCTGCAGCTTCTTCACCAGCTGCTTGTTGGTGTCGGTGGCCTGCATGGCCAGCGGCGCATCTGCTTCGTCGTCCAGCGGCGTCGACAGCGCCTGCCAGACCGCGCCGGCCAGCTTGCGCGGTGCCTTCGGGAACTGCTCGAACAGCTTGCCCAGCGCGGCCGCATCGGCCGGCGGCGTGCGCGCCAGGGTGGCGGCCAGTTCGTTGTCCAGGATCCAGCTGCGCGGGCGATCACTGCTGCGGGCCTGCACGTCACGCCAGCGCAGCAGGCGCAGCAGGCGGTGCTGGGCCGGTGCATCAAGGAACTGCGCCGCACGCATGGCCAGGTGCGGCCAGCGCTCTTCATCGTTGGCGACACTGGCCAGCAGGCGCTCTGCATCGTCGTGCAGCCACTGCTGGCGGCCCAGCGCCTGCAGCTTGCCGTCAATCGCATCATGCAGCGCGAACAGGTGCTCGACATCGTCGGCGGCGTACTGCAGCTGCGATTCGGACAGCGGCCGGCGCATCCAGTCCGACCGCGTCTCGCCCTTGGCCAGGGCGACGCCGGTGATTTCCTGCACCAGCTTCTGGTAGCCCATGCCGGCACCGATACCGGCCAACGCCGCGCCGATCTGGGTGTCGAACAGCGGCCGCGGCATCACCCCGCAGGTCCACTTGAAGGCCACCAGGTCTTCGCTGGCGCTGTGCATCACCTTGGTGATCGATTCGTCGGCCAGCCACGGCGCCAGCGCTTCGGGCATGCCGGGAATCAGCGGGTCGATCAGCAGGATGTCATCGCCGACGGCCATCTGCACCAGCGCAAGCTGCGGCCAGAAGGTGCGTTCACGGATGAATTCGGTGTCCAGGCCGATGCGGCTCGGGCGCTGCTGGCGGTAGGTGTCCAGCTCGGCGGGGGTGGTGATCCAGGTTGCCACGGGTCAGGGCCTACTACTCGGGTTTGCTCAGGCAGGGGAGAATAGCCTAACGTCGGTCCGCGTCCGTGTTGAAGGAGCTCCCGCTTGCGTTTTCCGCTGTCGTCCGCGCTGTGCACCGCCCTGGCCGTGGCCCTGGTCGGCTGCACACCGCCGCCTCCGGTGCCCGCCGACGGGGCCGGTGACGAGCGCCCGGCCCGGGAGCAGCCGGCACCGGCACCGGGGCAGGGCACGGTGACCATCGCCGATGACGATGCGGCCGAGGACATCCAGCAATGGACCCCGCCGCGGGTGGACCGGCAGCAGCGCAACCAGGCACAGCTGCGGCGTGCGGCCGAGCAGGCCTTCGCCCGCGACCACCTGTATGAGGATGCCGAGGCGGCCATTCCATTGTGGCTGGCCGTGCAGGAGGTTGATCCGGACGATCGCCAGGCCCGTGCCGGCCTGCAGCGTGCCCGGCGGCGCCTGCTGCAGCAGGCCGATGCGCTGCTGGCGCGGCCGCTGAAGCAGCGCGAAGCACTGGCCGAGGCCAGCCGCCAGGCGCTGGTGCTGCTGACCCTCGCGCCGAAGGACGAGAAAGTGCGCGTGCTGCAGGGTCGGGTCGAGACCGCGCAGCGCGTGGTGGCCTACAACCGTGCCGGTGAGGAGGACCTGCGTGCCGACCGCATCGGCGAAGACGGCGACGGTGCGATTCCCAATTTCCGTGAAGCCCTGGCCCTGGACGAGGACAACCAGCGTGCGCGGCAGGGCCTGGCTGCGGCCGAGAGCGGGCTGATCCGTCGTGCCGAGGACGCCGCGCGTGCGCGCGACTTCGCCAGTGCCGGTGCCTGGCTTGCCGAGGCCAGCAAAGTCCGCGATTCCTCGCCGACCATCGCTGATGCCTTCGAGCGCATCGAACAGATCCGCGCCGCCGCCCTGGTGCAGCTGCGCGACGGTGGCCTGCGCGACCTGACCACCCCGCAGGGCCTGAAGCCGGCGCGCGAGAAGCTGGCCGAAGCCCTGCGCATCGCCCTGCCGGGTGATCCGGTGGTTGCACAGCTGCGCGAGCGCATCGACCTGGCCACCCATTACGGCAGTTTCCGCCCGGGCCAGGTGTTCAGCGATGCGCTGCGTGACGGCGGCCGCGGCCCGCAGATGATCGTGGTGCCGCATGGCGGCTTCCAGATGGGCGCCGGCGATACCGAGCCCGGCGCCAGCGACGCCGAGCGGCCCTCGCACTACGTGCGCTTCGAGCGCGGCTTTGCGATGGCCATCACCGAGGTCACCGTGAGTGACTTCGAGCGCTACGTGAAGGCGACCAACGCCCGTCCGCGCGCGACGCGGCGTGGCCATTCGGTGGTCTATGACGAGCGCAGCGGCAACTTCATCCGCCGCAGCGGCGTGGACTGGCGCTCGGATTACGACGGCGGTCGGGCGATGGGCAATTCGCCGGTGATGCATGTGAGCGTGCGCGACGCCGAGAACTACGCCACCTGGCTGTCCGAGCAGACCGGGCGTTCCTACCGCCTGCCCAGCGAAGCCGAGTTCGAATACGCGATGCGTGGTGGCAACAGCGGCCGCTACCCCTGGGGCGATGCCGGCCTCCCACCGGAAGGCAACGGCAACTACACCGGCAGCCGCGACGTCTCGCCGTCGGGCCGGCACTGGCAGAACGCCTTCGTCGGCTATGGCGATGGCTGGTGGGGGCCGGCACCGGTGGCGACCTTCCAGGCCAATGCCTTCGGCCTGCATGACCTGTCCGGCAACCTCAGTGAATGGGTGGCCGATTGCTGGCACGCCAGCTACCGGCGCGCGCCGTCCGATGGTGCGGCCTGGTTCAACCCCGGCTGCCGCTCGCGGGTGATCCGCGGTGGCAACTGGGCCAATGCCCCGGAACAGACCCGCGCGGCCTGGCGCCAGTCGCAGGACTCGGACACCACCAGCGCGCGCATCGGCTTCCGCCTGGTGCGCGGCATCTGAGACGGGCCGGGCTTCACCCGCCATGGGCGGCGGCGCACTAAGATTGCGCCGTGCCCGCCGGCCGGCGGGGTCTGCTGGAAGACCTGTCGATGCGCAACGATCCCTTTTCCCGCTCGCCGCAACAGGGCCCGCGGCGCGGCCTGTTCGGCAACATCCGCTGGTGGGTGCTGCTGCTGGCGGCCGGCTACGCGGCGTTCTACTGGTTTTCCAACCGCACGGTCGACCCCTATACCGGCGAGAAGGTGCTGATCGACAGCACGCTGGATGCCAGCCAGGAAAAAGCGCTGGGCCTGCAGGCCTACCAGGAGATCCTGTCGCAGGAGCGGCCGCTGGATCCGAACGCGCAGATCTCGCGCGACATCCGTGCCATCGCGCAGCGGTTGATCGCCAAGGTGGACGTTGTGGAGACCGCGCTGGCGCAGGAGCACGGCGTACAGCCGGGGCATTTCTCGCGTGATTTCGACTGGGAGGTCAACGTCATCCAGTCCGACCAGGCCAACGCGTTCTGCCTGCCAGGCGGCAAGATGGCGGTGTACACCGGCCTGGTGCCGGTGGCGCGCACGACCGATGCGATGGCGGTGGTGATGGGCCATGAAATTGCCCATGCGCTGCTGCGCCATGGTGCACAGCGGATGGCGCAGCAGAAGCTGACGCAGATCGGCCAGGTGGCAGGCGCGGCGAGCGGCATGGATGCGCAGCAGCAACAGATGATGATGTCGGCGATGGGCTACGGTTATCTGCTGCCATATGCGCGCAGCCACGAGACCCAGGCCGATGAGGTGGGGCTGATGCTGGCGGCAGCGGCCTGTTTCGACCCGCGCGAGGCGGTGCCGTTGTGGGAACGGATGGGGCAGGCGAGTGGCGGACAGTCGCCGCCGGAGTTTTCCTCGACGCATCCCAACCCGGGTACCCGGATCCAGAACCTGCAGGCGCTGATGCCGAAGGCGCTGGAGTACCGGCAGAAGTTCTGCGAGCAGGCAAAGTAGGGTGGTGTTTGTTTTGCAGGGCTTGCAGCCCTGCACCTGCTGCAAGCCAGGGCAACGTCAAAAGCCGGCATTCCTTGGGATGGCGGGGTGGGTCCGGTTGAGGGGGACGCCGCGGGGCCCCCCCCCCCCCCCCCCCCCCCCCCCCCCCCCCCCCCCCCCCCCCCCCCCCCCCCCCCCCCCCCCCCCCCCCCCC
>NZ_JAMOKY010000028.1:0-50481 GCF_024499815.1 Stenotrophomonas testudinis
CCCCCCCCCCCCCCCCCCCCCCCCCCCCCCCCCCCCCCCCCCCCCCCCCCCCCCCCCCGCAACCGGACCCACCCCGCCAACCCTCAGGAACCCCGCCTTTGACGTTGACCTTGACGTTGACCTTGACATTGATTCGGCAGGTGCAGGGCTGCAAGCCCTGCCGAAACCCCCTCAACCCTTACTGCAGCAGGGAGCGCAGCATCCAGGCGTACTTTTCGTGGGTCTGCAGGCGCTGGGTCATCAGATCCTCGGTCGGGGCGTCGTCGGCATCGTCCGCCACATCCAGCACTTCACGTGCCGTACGGCAGACCGCTTCGTTGGCGACCACCAACTGGCGTACCATTTCCCGCCAGTCCGCACTGTCGGTCAGGCCCGGCTCCTCGGCGATCGAGGTCAGCGCAGCAAATTCCCGGTAGGAGCCCGGGGCATTGAAACCCAGCGCACGGATACGTTCGGCCACATCGTCCAGCGCCGCCCACTGCTCGGTGTACTGCGTCTCGAACATGGTGTGCAGCGAGTTGAACATCGACCCGGTCACGTTCCAGTGGAAGTTGTGGGTCTTCAGGTAGAGCGTGAACGCGTCCGCCTGGAACCGCGACAGACCGTCGGCGATCTTCTTGCGGTCGCCCTGGGTGATCCCGATATCGATGTTGGGTGCCGACGGTGCCGCCGCTGCAAGCTTCTGCTTGCCGGTCTTGGGCTTGGTCGTGCTCTTGGTCTTCGCCATGGGGTTCCTCCTTGTGGAATCGTTGGCCTTCACAGTAAATCAGTCTCGATGACTGGTCGCTTTCAAAGTTTTGAACGAACCGATTGATGAACGCTATCGATAAAAATCCGTCACCCCGCCTGCGCCAACAGCGTGCCGCCATCGACGGCGCCATGAGCCGCGACCGGGGCCGTTTGCTGGGAATGCTCTCGCGTTGCCAGGCCAAGCCGCAGGATGTGGCGCTGGCCGCTACCTTCGAGCAGGCCTTGCAGGCGTCGGTGCAGCGCCGGCAGGTGCGGGCGCAACAGCAGCCGGTCATTACTCTGGACCCGCAGCTGCCGATTGCGCGTGAAGCCGAGGCGATCATCGGGCTGATCCGCGACCACCAGGTGGTGGTGATCGCCGGCGAAACCGGCTCGGGCAAGACCACCCAGCTGCCGAAACTGTGCCTGGCCGCCGGCCGTGGCCAGGCCGGCATGATCGGCTGTACACAGCCGCGACGGATTGCCGCACGTGCGGTGGCCAGCCGCGTAGCGCAGGAACTGCAGAGCGAGCTGGGCCAGCTGGTCGGCTACCAGGTGCGCTTCAACGACAAGGTCAGCGAAGACAGCCGAATCAAGTTCATGACCGACGGCATCCTGCTGGCGGAGATCGCCAGTGACCGCTGGCTGTCGAACTACGACACGATCATCGTCGACGAGGCGCACGAACGCAGCCTCAACATCGACTTCCTGCTGGGCTACCTGAAGCAGCTGCTGCGCAAGCGCCCGGACCTGAAGCTGATCGTGACCTCGGCCACCATCGACACCGAACGCTTCGCCCAGCATTTCGACAATGCGCCGGTGATCAGCGTGGAAGGCCGCACCTACCCGGTGGAAGTGCGTTACCGCGCGCTGGAAGGCGAGGGCGAAGCGCAGGGCGAGCGCACCGTCAACGACGCCATCGTGTCGGCCATCGACGAGATCACCCGCCTGGATTCGCGCGGCGATGTGCTGATCTTCCTGCCCGGTGAGCGTGAGATCCGCGATGCGCACCAGTCGCTGGAGCGCCGCAAATACCGCAATACCGAGGTGCTGCCGCTGTACGCACGGCTGTCCAACCAGGACCAGGACCGGGTGTTCAACCCGGGCCCGAACCGGCGCATCGTGCTGGCCACCAATGTGGCGGAAACCTCGCTGACGGTGCCGCGCATCCGTTACGTGGTCGATCCGGGTTTCGCCCGCGTCAAGCGCTACAGCCCGCGCAACAAGCTGGACCGCCTGCACATCGAGCCGATCTCGCAGGCCAGCGCCAACCAGCGCAAGGGCCGCTGCGGCCGCATCGCCGAGGGCATCTGCTACCGACTGTACGCCGAGGCTGATTTCCAGGCGCGGCCGGAGTTTACCGATCCGGAAATCCGCCGCTCCAGCCTTGCCGGGGTGATCCTGCGCATGCTGCAGCTGGGCCTGGGCCGCATCGAGGAGTTCCCGTTCCTGGAAGCGCCGGATGAGCGCGCCGTGGCCGATGGCTGGCAGCAGCTGACCGAGCTGGGCGCGATCGATGCCGAGCGGCGCATGACCACCATCGGCAAACAGATGGCCCGCCTGCCGGTGGACGTGAAGCTGGCGCGCATGCTGGTGGCCGCGCAGGCCGCTGGCTGCCTGCGGCCGATGCTGGTGATCGCTTCGTTCCTGGGCATCCAGGACCCGCGCGAACGCCCGCCCGAAGCGCGCGCCGCGGCCGACAGCGCGCATGCGCAGTTTGCTGACGGGCGCTCGGAGTTCGTCGGCGTGCTGCGCCTGTGGGATGGCTACCGGCAGGCCCACGAAGACCTGACCCAATCCAAGCTGCGCGACTGGTGCGGCCGCCACTTCCTCGGCTTCCTGCGCATGCGCGAGTGGCGCGAGCTGCACCGCCAGCTGCGCCTGCTGTGCGAAGAACTGGGCTGGAAGGAAGAAACCACCGATGCCTCGATGGCACCGCTGTTGGCTGGCAGCAGTGCGCCTGCCCCGGCGCGTGATGATGCGACGGCGGTGAAGGCCACCCGTGGCCAGCTGCACCGCGCCGCGCGCCTGGCCCGCGAAGGCAAGACCGAAGCCGCTCCGGCACCGGTGGCCGCGCGCGCGCAGAAGGAACAGGCGCCGGCCGGCGGTGGCTTCAGCGAGCGCGTGCGCGCGGCCGCCTACCAGACCCTGCACCGCGCACTGGTGGCGGGCCTGCCGACGCAGATCGGCCACCGCACCGAGAAGGGCGATTTCCAGGCGCCGCGCCAGCGCCGTTTCCTGCCGTTCCCGGGCTCGGCGCTGTCCAAGCGTCCGCCGCCGTGGCTGCTGGTGGCCAACCTGCTGGATACGCAGAAGGTCTGGGGCATGACCCTGGCCGCGATCGAACCGGACTGGGTGATTGCCGAGCTGCCCCACCTGCTGCTGCGCAAGCACTTCGACCCGCACTGGTCGCGCGCGCAGGGCCAGGTGCTGGCCTCCGAGCAGATCAGCCTGTTCGGCCTGGTGCTGGCGCCGAAGAAGCCGGTGCACTACGGCCGCATCGAGCCGGGCGAAGCGCATGACATCTTCGTGCGTCAGGCCCTGGTGACCGGCGAGATCAACACCCGCGCCAGCTTCGTCGCCGACAACCAGAAGGTGCTGGAACTGGCCCGCGAGGAAGAGGCCAAGCTGCGCCGTGCCGGCATCGTCGCCGACGAGGACTGGCAGGCGCGCTGGTACCTGGACCGCGTGCCGCCGCAGATCCATTCGGCGGCCGGCCTGGACACTTGGTGGAAGGCGCTGCCGCCGGAACAGCGCAGGACCCTGCACTGGTCGCTGGTCGACCTGCTGCCGGGTGAGGGCAGCGAGCAGGAGCGTTACCCCAAGTACCTGCCGCTGGGCCAGGCGCGGTTGCCGCTGCACTACCGCTTCGAGCCGGGTTCCGACGATGACGGCGTGACCCTGGACGTGCCGCTGCACCTGCTGAACGCATTGGATCCGGTGCAGCTGGGATGGCTGGCGCCGGGCTTCGTGGCCGACAAGGCTTCGGCGCTGATCCGCAGCCTGCCCAAGGCGATACGCCGCAACTACGTGCCGGCACCGGACTTCGGCCGCGCCTTCTTCGAGGCGTTCCCGCAGCCCAGCGCCGATGCCATCACCGGTGAACTGGCTCGCTTCCTGTCACGCGCGACTGGTGCAACGGTGAGCGCGCTCGATTTCGAGCCGGGTTCGATCGAGCCGCACCTGCACATGAACCTGCGCCTGCGCGACGAGCACGGCAAGGTGCTTGCGACCTCGCGTGACCTCGATGCGCTGCGTGCGAAGTTCGGTGGCCGTGCCGGTGATGCCTTCGCCGCGCGTGCCGGCCGCGAAATGGCGGCCGACGGGCTGCGCACGTTCCCGGGCACGCCGATTCCGCTGCAGGTACCCGGCGAAGCCGGCGTGCCCGCGTACCCGGCGCTGCTGGACGAGGGTGACAGCGTGGCGCTGCGCATCTTCGCCGACCGCCAGCAGGCGCAGGAGGCCCATCCGCTGGGCGTGCGCCGCCTGCTGGAAATCGCCCTTGCGGAGAAGGTGAAGCAGGCACGCAAGCAGCTGCCGGTCGCACCCAAGACCGGCCTGCTGTACGCGGCCATCGAATCGCAGGAGCGCCTGCGTGGCGATCTGGTCGATGCGGCGATGAACGCGGTGCTGGCCGAGGGCCTGGAAGACATCCGCGATGCGGCGGCCTTCGAGCAGCGTCGCGACCATGCGGCCAAGGCGCTGTTCGGCGAGGCGATGTCGCGGCTCAAGCTGGCCGAGACCATCCTGGCGCTGGTGGCCGAACTGAAGCCGCTGCTGGAAGCGCCGCTGATGGGCTGGGCGCGCGGCAACCTGGACGACATGGAAGCGCAGCTGGTCGGCCTGATCCACCCGGGGTTCCTGCGAGATACGCCGGCCGATGCGCTGGCGCAGTATCCGCGCTACCTGAAGGCGATGATCTTGCGTACCGAACGCGCCAAGCGTGATCCGCCGCGCGACCAGGCGCGCATGCTCGAACTGACGCCGTTCCTGGATGCGCTGCGCGAAGGGGATGCACAGGGCCTGCGCGAGCGTCCGCAGTGGCAGGCGCTGCGCTGGGACCTGGAGGAACTGCGGGTCTCGCTGTTCGCGCAGGAGCTGGGCGCGCGCACTGGCATCTCTGCGAAGAAACTGGCACAGCGGGTGACCGCGCTGCGCCAGCTATGACCAGATGGCGCCGGGTGATGCCCGGCGTCATCGCATGGGTCGAAACGTTACTTGGTGCGGCGGACCTTGGCCTGGATGTTCACGCCGTCCACCTTCATGTACCACACGCCCAGCAGGCCGGGCTTGATGCTGACCTTCGGCGATGGCTTGCGCACGCCGGACACGCTGGTGGCGTCGACCTGTTCCCAGACCTGGCCGTTGTCCAAGGTGTAGGTGCGGCCCTTGCCGAAGCCGCGGAACTCGCCCTGCAAGATGCCGGTGACCGGTTCGCTGCTGCCGAAGTCGAAGAACCCGCGGTTCTTCACGATCACTTCCTGGCGGCCTTCCTCACGCGCTTCTTCGCGCACGGCGGCCACGGCCTGGGTTGTGGCTGCTTCGACCTTGCCCTGCAGCCAGCGGTTGAGCGTGGCCAGTTCGGCGGCACTGAGCTTGTCCAGGCCGGCGGCCTTGAACTCCTGCGGGCTCATCTGCTGCTGCAGATCGCCATCGACAACGCGTTGGGCCAGGGCCGGCAATGCGACGGTGCACAGAACAAGGGCGACACACAGCGGGCGCAGCAGGCGCAGGGACATGGCGTTTCTCCTGGATGTGGCCCGAGTGTAGAGCAGCGCAGGCGACCCGGCACCTGTCCTGGGGCGTGCGATGCGACCGCCAGGCGCTGACCGGCCGGGCCTGCTCATCCATGCGCACGGCCACCACCCGGTGACGGCGCAGGGTGTGCATCACCTGTGGCGGTGCCTGCAGCCGGGCCTGCTCCGCGGCATCCGCCACTGGCGTCGCGGCTGCCATCGTTGATCGCGATGATTTCCAGGCGCGGGTACACCTGGGCGGCGATCGCATGGATCGTGTCGGCGATGTGGGGGGCTTTGTGAAACACGGAACCAGGACGCTGACCGGCGGCCGGCTGCGCAGTCGTGGCGGCGCGTCAGGGCGCGTCAGGGCGCGGCGCAGGTAGTAGTAGATGCCGCCGACCATCCAGAAGAAGGCCATCACCATCGGATAGAAGAAGGCGAAATTGAACAGCAGCGTGACGGGTGAAACGTTTTCCATCCACGATATCGGCACTCCCCGCAGGCATGCTGCGGAACACCACCGCAGCGGCCTCGACCATGCCCCGGCTTTTGTAAACCCGGTGTGGTTTTCTGAACCATCCAGTCAGGACGCAACGTGCGGCAGCCACCGCCACAGTCAGATGCCGGCATGAACACATGAGCGCCGATGGTGGCCTTGGCGATTGTTCCTGAACGGGCGGAGCGTTACCGTAGAGACCTCTGTCTTTGATGTCCGACTGCTGTGAACCGCGCGTCTGTCCCCGGCCTGGAAGCCTTGTTGAACCGCCCTGCGGCGGCGGTGCTGCCCGCGCCGCTGCGCGAAGCCCTGCTGCAGCTGTGGGAAGCTGCCGATACCTCGCACGAAATGCGCGGCAGCAGCTGGTCGGTGCTGGCCGATACGCTGGACGCGCTGGCCCTGCTGTCGGCCGACGAAGGCGCGGTGCTCGCGGCGCTGCTGTTCGACCTGCCGGGCCTTCGCGCCCATCTGGACACGCTGCCGCTGGGCGGCCACAAGACGGCGGTGATCGGCCTGCTCGACGGCCAGGACGCCGCCGACCCGGTCTGGGCGCTGCATGCCGGCCGCGACGCCGGACGCAACAGCGAAGGCCTGCGCCGCCTGCTGCTGGCCATCATCCACGACCTGCGGGTGGTGCCGATCCTGCTGGCGCGGCAGCTGGCGCGCATGCGTGCAGCCGACAAGCTGGACGAAGAGCAGCGCCGCGCACTGGCCCAGCTGACCCGTGACATCCATGCCCCGCTGGCCAACCGCCTGGGTATCTGGCAGTTGAAGTGGGAGCTGGAAGACCTGGCGTTCCGCCACCTGGAACCGGACACCTACCGCCGCATCGCACGCGAGGTGGACGAGACGCGCATCGCCCGCGAGCGCTACGTCGAGCACGTCAAGAAGACGCTGTCGCGCGAACTGGCCGCACAGGGCATCCATGCCGAAGTGAGCGGGCGGCCGAAGCACATCTACAGCATCTGGCGGAAGATGCAGAAGAAGCGGCTGGCCTTCGACCAGCTGTATGACATCCGCGCGGTGCGGGTGATGGTCGACGACGTGGCCGCCTGCTACGCCGCGCTGGGCGTGGTGCATGCGCTGTGGGCGCCGGTGCCCAGCGAGTTCGATGATTACATCGCCCGCCCCAAGGCCAACGACTACCGGTCGCTGCATACCGCCGTGGTCGGCCCGGAAGGGCGCACCATCGAAGTGCAGATCCGCACCCACGACATGCATGCGCAGGCCGAGCTGGGCGTGGCCGCGCACTGGAAGTACAAGGAAGGCAGCAAGGGCGCCGAGAAGGCCTTCGATCGCAAGATCACCTGGATGCGCCAGCTGCTGGAACAGGCGCAGGAAGGGCAGGGCAACGAACTGGCCGGCGCGCTCGATGCCGAGCTGACCGAAGACCGCGTCTACGCGCTGAGCCCGAAGGACGAGGTGCTGGACCTGCCGCAGGGAGCCACCCCGCTCGATTTCGCCTACCAGGTACACACCATGGTCGGCCACCGCTGCCGTGGCGCCAAGGTCAACGGCCGCATCGTGCCGCTCACCTACCGGCTGCGCAGCGGCGACCGGGTGGAGATCCTGACCGGCAAGGAGGCCGACCCGCGCCGAGACTGGCTGATGCCGGCACTGGGCTTCCTGGCCAGCAACCGTTCGCGCGAAAAGGTGCGCAGCTGGTTCCACAAGCTGGACCGTGCGCGCAACGTGCAGGCCGGCCGCGAGCTGCTGGAGCGCGAACTGAAGCGGCTGGGCCTGCAGCATTCGGACCTGGCCGCGGCCGCGAAGAAATTCCACGCCGACAGCGTCGACGACCTGTACATCCAGGTGGCGCTGGGCGATACCGGCCCCAACCAGGTCAGCCGTGCGCTGCTGGAAGCCGAGCGTGCGGCCAGCCAGCCGGCACCCGCGCCGACCCTGCCGCGGCCGACCGCGCGCCGCGAGAACCTGGGCAAATCCAAGTTCACCGTGCAGGGCGTGGGCAATCTGCTTGTGCAGCTGGCGCGCTGCTGCCAGCCGGTGGCCGGCGAGCCCATCGTCGGTTACCTGACCCGTAGCCGCGGTGTCACCGTGCATCGTGCAGACTGCGCATCGCTGGCGCGCCTGTCCGCCGCCAGCCCGCAGCGCATCCTGCCGGTGGAATGGGGCCAGGCCGGCAACGGTTACGAAGTGGACGTGGTGGTCGACGCGGTCGACCGCCGCTGGCTGCTGAAGGACATCACCAACCTGATCGCACAGGAAGACGCGTACGTGCTCGACATCCACAGTGACAACGTGCGCAACAGTGGCCGCGCGCACCTGCGGCTGCGCCTGAAGGTGAGCGACTACGGCCAGCTGTCGAACCTGCTGGGCAAACTGGATGCCCTGCCAGGCGTGAGCGAGGCGCGTCGTCTGGGCTGAGCTTCACGTTGCCCCGGCTACCCTGCACGCATGGAACGCGAGCCCCCGCATCGCCGCCACGGCGCCGACCACCCCGCGCTGGACCGCGTTCGCCGCGAGGGCCGCTGGTGGTGGCTGCAGGCACGCCACGCGCGCCGGGTCTGGCGCTGGGCACTGCTGGCGGCGGTGGTGGTGTTCGTGGCGCTGGTGCTGCTGCGCAAGCCGCTGGCCGACTGGTTCTGGGACGAACCGCAGATTGAACAGCTGCTGGCCGAGGGCGATCGCGCGCTGGCCGCGGGGCGGCTGACCGCATCCGATGGCAGCGGCGCGCGTGAACGCTACCAGGCCGCGCTGGCCCTCGACAACGATCGCCTGCAGGCGCGACAGGGGCTGGCAAGCACCGGCGTGGCGGCGTTGCGGCAGGCGCATGAGCGGCTGCAGGCCGATGATCTCGACGGCAGCGCGCAGGCGCTCGCGCTGGCCCGCGAACTGCAGGTGCCGCAGGGCCAGGCCGATGCCGTGGCGCGGCAGCTGCAGGCGCGGCGCAGTGCGGGCGCGGGGATCGGTCCCTTGCTGGCACAGGCGCGCAATGCGTTGGCGGCCGGCCGCCTGGATGAGGGCGACAGTAGTGCGCTGCCGCTGTTCCAGCGCATCCTGGCCCTGCAGCCGGACAACCTGCCGGCGCTGGAAGGACGCGAAGATGCCCTGAGCGATCTGCTGCAGCGCGCCCGCGCGCTGGCTGCACGCGGCGAGCTGGCGCAGACCGCGGCCCTGCTGCAGCGTGCGCGCCAGTTCGATGCCGGTCACAGCGATCTGCCGGCCAGCCAGGAAGCGCTGGCGCGCGCGGTCGACCAGCGCCTGCGGCAGGGCCAGCGTGCACTGAAGCAGCAGACGCTGGACGCCGCGGCCAACGCCTTCGACGCCGTGCTGGCAGTGGCGCCTGATGACCCCAATGCATTGCGCGGCCGCGAACAGACGGCGCAGGCGCTGCTGGCACGCAGCCAGCGCCAGGCCGCCGATTTCCAGTTCGAGGCGGCCGAGACCGACCGTGCGCGTGCCGCTGCACTCGGCGCATCGCAGGCGGCGCTGCAGCAGGCCGCACAGCGCATCCAGCGCGCCCAGCAGGCGCGGCAGGGACAGCAGCAGCCGGTATTGAGCACGGCCCAGCGCGAGCGGAAACTGCGCGACCACCTGCGCCAGATCGATCGCGCCGAGCGTGAAGGACGCTGGATCAGCCCGCCCGGGCATAGCGCGTTCGACGCGCTGCGTGAGGCACAGGCGCTGGCTCCGCGCGATGCGCGGGTGAGGGCGGCTGCCGCGCGCCTGCTGCCGGCCAGCCGGCAGTGTTTCGATGACAACCTGCGGCAGAACCGGGTGCGGGCGGCGGGCGCCTGCCTGCAGGCCTGGCAGACCCTGGCGCCGACCGCGACGGGCCTGCCGTCGGCACGGGTGCGGTTGGCACAGCGCTGGCTGGCCATCGGCAGTGAGCGGCTGGGCCGCGGCGACGTGGCCTTCGCCGCGGCCGCGGTCGACCAGGTGCGCCAGCTGCAGCCGGACCTGCCGGAGCTGGCTACGTTCGAGCAGCGCCTGCGGCAGGCCGGCGGGCGGCTGGATTAGTCGAAAAACACCCGCTGCACGGTGGCCCGCGCCGCATCCAGCGAGAAGTGCTGGGCAACGTTGGCCAGGCCCGCATCGGACAGCTGCTGCCACAGCTGCGGGTCCTGGTAGAGGCGCACGACCTCGGCCGCGAACGTGACGGCGTCATCTGCCACCAGCACGTCCTGGCCCGGCTGCAGGTGCATGCCTTCCACCGCGCACGTGGTGCCGACCACCGGCTGGCCATGGGCCATGCTCAGGTTGATCTTGCCCTTCACCCCGGCGCCGAAGCGCAGCGGGGCAATGGCGATGCGGGCACCGTCCATGTACGGCACGATGTCCTCGACGAAGCCGTGCATCTCCACCCCGGGCTGGCCGGCGGCCAGCGCCAGCAGGCTTTCCGGCGCGGCCGCGCCGATGCAGTGCAGGCGCACCTGCGGCAGCTGCGCGCGGATGCCGGCGAAGACCTCGCCGATGAACCATTCCATCGCATCCAGGTTCGGCGGGTGGCGGAAGCCGCCGACGAATACCAGGTCGTGGCGCTGTGCATACGGCGCACCTGCGCCGGCCACTTCATGCAGGTTGGAGATCAGCTCCACCCGTACGCGCGGTGCATCGGCCTGCAGCTGTTCGCGCTCGGCGGCACTGACCAGCACGGTGACGTCGCACTGCTCCATCACCGCCAGTTCGCTGCTGCGGGTGCGTTCGGCCGCACGCAGCAGGCTGGCATCGCCGGCCACTTCGGCGCCGCGGCGCTCGCGCAGGTAGTGCAGGTCCACCGTGTCGAACACGGTGCGTGCCTGCGGCGCGTAGCGTTTGAGCAGGGGCAGGCATTCGTTGGCCACGTGGTGGCGTACCAGCAGGGCCACGTCGAAGCGCGCAGCGTGGCTGCGCAGCCAGCCGGCCACGCCCTCGATGAACGGTGCGTACCAGACTTCCACGCCCATCCGTTGCAGGGCGTCGGTGGCCACGCCGCCGTGCTCGCGCCGGGTCGGCACGAATACCACATGGGCCCCGGCCTGCAGCAGCAGGCGGATCAGGTTGACCTGGCGCAGCGAGGCCGAATCGCGCTCGGGGCGCGGGACTTCTTCGTCCAGAATCAGCACCTGGCGGCGGCCGCGGTGCAGCAGGGCGGGCGAGGGCACTTCGCCCACGGCCGGGTGGCGCGCCAGTTCGGTGGCCCATCTGGCGGCGAAGATGCCTTGGTTGCGCACCTGGTAGGCCTTCACCCCGCTGCCGGTATCAGTGCCGTTGCTGGTGCCTTCATCGTGGATGACCCGGCTCGCCGGCTGCACCAGCACGCGGCGGCCCAGCGCCCGCACGCTGAAGGCCAGATCGGTGTCTTCGTAGTAGGCCGGCCGGTAGCGGGTATCGAAGCCACCAAGCTGCTGCCACAGGGCGCGCGGCAGCATCAGCGCCGCGCCGGAGCAGTAGTCCACGTCGCGCAGGCTGGCATAGCGCGGGTCGTCGGCGGCCTCGAAGCGGCCATAGCTCCAGCCGCTGCCGTCGGCGAAGATCACCCCGCCCGATTCCTGCAGGCGGCCATCGGGGTAGAGCAGCTGGCTGCCGACCAGGCCGGCCTCCGGCACCGCAGTGAAGGTATCCAGCAGGGCGTCCAGCCAGCCCGGCTGCGGCACCGTATCGTTGTTCAGCAGCACCACATACTGGCCGCGCGCGCGCTGCACGCCGTCATTGCAGGCGTCGATGAAGCCGCCGTTGCGCTCACGCACCTCGTAACGCAGGCCGGCAATCTGCGGCATCCATTGCACGGTGGCATCGCTGCTGCCGTCGTCGACCACCAGGATCTCGCAGGCGGCCGCCGGCGGATGCGAGGCCAGTGCCCGCAGGCAGGCCAGGGTGTGATCGGCGTGGTTGTAGACCGGGATGATGATGCTCACCACCGGCGATTCGCTGAAAGGCACGCTGAACGGCGCGAACGCCTGTGTGGCCGGCAGGTACAGCGGGGCACGCGGGGCCGGCACGGCACGCTGGCTGTGCACCCGGATGCGCTGCCAGGTGGCCCGCCAGCCGCGGGTCCGCAGGCTGGCCAAGCTGCGCCGGGCCAGGCCCGTCAGGCGATTGATCAGGTAGCGGATTTCGGCCAAAGACATCGCCATCCGGTTGCAACTCCAGCTTAAGCGGGGGAACACGGGGGAATCCGCCAGCCACGGTGGCTGGGGTAGACTCGCCTGACCCTACATTCTCGCATTCCCGTGCCCCGACGCTACGATTCCGACGACATCGACGATTTCGACGACGACGACCAGCAGGACTCCAGTCCCCTGTGGCGCCGCCGGTTGATCACCTGGACCATGGCGGCAGTCGCGTTGGGACTGGGGTTCCTCATTCCCTATACGCTTTACCTGAACCAACAGGTCACCCAGCGTTTTGGCGAACTGCGCTGGCAGATTCCGACACGTGTCTACGCGCGCCCGCTGGTGCTGGTGCCCGGCAAGGCCATGGACGCCGCCACGCTGAAGACCGAACTGGCGGCGTCGGCCTACCGCGATGATGGCCTGGGCAAGGACCCGGCGACCTATGCGGTGCAGGGCGGGCGCTTCACCATTTCCAGCCGCGGCTACAACGATGTCGATGGCCACGTCGCTGCCAAGCGCGTGGAACTGTCGCTGTCCGGCGGCAGCATCGCGTCGCTGCGTGACCCCGATTCGCGCAAGGCACTGAAGGCCGCCCGCCTGGATCCGGCGCGCATCGCCACGCTGTACGGGCAGAAGCAGGAAGAGCGCCGCCTGATCCGCATGAACGAAGCGCCGGACCTGCTGGTGACCGGCCTGCAGGCGGTGGAGGACAAGGACTTCAACCGCCACCACGGCATCGACCTGTCCGGCATCGCGCGCGCGGTGTGGGTAACCATCCGTTCCGGTGGCCAGAGCCGCCAGGGCGCGTCCACGCTGACCCAGCAGCTGGCCCGCAGCGGCCTGCTCGGCATCGGCAAGGAACAGACACTCACCCGCAAGTTCAATGAAGTGCTGTACGCGCTGATCATGGAAGCGCGCTACGACAAGCGCACCATTTTCGAGGCCTACCTCAACCAGGTGTACCTGGGCCAGCGCGGCAGCCAGGCGATCCACGGCATGTCCTCCGGCGCCGAGTTCTGGTTCGGTCGCGACCTGTCCTCGCTGGATACCGAGCACATCGCGCTGCTGATCGGCCTGGTCAAGGGGCCGTCTTACTACGACCCGCGTCGCAACCCGGAGCGCGCGACCGACCGCCGCAACTTCGTGCTGGGCAAGCTGCACGAAGCAACCCTGATCGACGACGCCGAGTACCAGCGGGCGCTGAAGGCGCCGCTGGGCGTGCCCAAGAGCCCGGGCCTGGTGGCGGCCAACCGCTTCCCCGCCTATGTCGACCTGGTACGTCGCCAGCTCGGTCATGACTACCCTGAATCGGCCCTGCAGGGCGCCGGCCTGAGCGTCATGAGCGGCATGTCGCCCTCCGCGCAGGCCTACGCCGAAGGCGCGGTCACCCGCACCATCAAGTCGCTGGAGAGCAAGCGTCGTCCCGAGCTGCAGGCGGGCATGGTGATGACCGACGTGCACAACGGCGACGTGGTGGCGGTGATCGGCAGCCGCGAAGTGTCCGAGGTCGGCTTCAACCGCGCCATCGAGGCACAGCGCCCGGTCGGTTCGCTGCTGAAGCCGTTCGTGTACCTGCTCGCCCTGGCCCAGCCGGACCGTTATTCGCTGGCCAGCTGGGTGGATGATTCACCTGTGACGGTGCAGCTCGGCCGTGGCCGCAACTGGAGCCCGGGCAACGCGGACAACCGCAGCCACGGCACGGTGCGGCTGATCGACGCGCTGGCCCATTCCTACAACCAAGCGACCGTGCGCGTGGGCATGCAGGTCGGCCCGGAACGGGTGACCCAGCTGATCCACGTGCTGGCCGGCATCAAGGCGGATCCCAATCCGGCGGTGATCCTCGGCTCGACCGACCAGAGCCCGTATGCGATGGCCCAGCTGTACCAGTTCCTGGCCTCCGGTGGCGAGATCCAGCCGCTGCATGCGGTGCGTGGCGTGCTCGATCCGCAGGGCAAGCTGCTCAAGCGCTACGACAAGACCCCGGCCCCGGCCCAGGAAGGCGATTCGATTGCCGCCAACCTGATCAGCATCGGCCTGCAGCAGGTCGTCGCCAGCGGCACCGCGCAGCGCCTGAACGCCGATGGCCTGGGCCGCCTGCAGCCGGCCGGCAAGACCGGCACCACCAACGATGGCCGCGACAGCTGGTATGCCGGTTACACCGGCGACCACCTGGCGGTGATCTGGATGGGCAACGACCAGAACGAACAGGCTGGCCTGTACGGCGCCACCGGTGCGATGCGGGTGTGGTCGGGCATCTTCCAGCGCCTGCCGAGTGCGCCGCTGAAGGTCAGCAACAAGGGCCTGGACTGGCAGTCGGTGGCCGCCACCGGTACCAACAGCACCGATGAAGGCTGTCCGGACGCCCGTCGCTTCCCGTTCGTGGTTGGCTACGCGCCGGCCTACGCCCCCTGCGCGCCGGCCGCGTTGCCGGACGAGCAGGGCGGTGAAAGCGAAAGCGGTGGCTGGCGCAGCTGGTTCGGCCTGGACCGCAAGCAGGAACCGCCTGCCGCCGAACCTGCCGCAGCGCCCGCTGCCGCCACTCCTCCTCCCAGCCGGTGATGCCGATGACCTTTCGATCCCTGTATCCGCTGCTGGCCGTGACCGGCCTGAGCCTGGCCTTGGCCGCCTGCGTGAGCAGCCCGCCGCCGGCAGCCAAGCCGGTGGACACCACCACGCCGGCCCAGCGCCTGGCCAACGTGGAAGCCGCCGCTGGCCCGGACGACAAGGAACTGTCGGTGCAGCCGCTGCGTGATTCGCAGGTGGAAGACCTGCGCCAGACCGCACTGGCCCAGCGCCAGGGCAACGACTTGGCCGCCGCCGCCGGCAGCCTGGACCAGGCACTGCAGATCGTGGCGGGCGACCCGGCGGTGCTGCAGGAACGCGCGGAGATCGCGCTGCTGCAGGGCCAGTGGGCCGAGGCGGAGACGTTCGCGCGCAAGGCGGTGGACCTGGGTTCGAAGACGGGGCCACTGTGCCGCCGGCACTGGGCGACCATCGAGCAGTCGCGCCTGGCGCGGGGCGAGAAGGAGAATGCGGTATCGGCGCATGCGCAGATTGAAGGGTGCACGGTGCCGGGGATCAAGCGGTACTGAGGTGTTCCCCTCCATCGGGCGCAGCCCCCTCTGCGGCACGCGCTCGAACTGACGGATGGTCGTGATGGGCCGGGTGGGTGGGGCGTGCAGGACACGCCGTAAACCCGTCCATGGGGGCTCGATGGCGCCATCCATGGCGCCAACGGTCCTGCACGCCCCACCCACCCGGCCCGCCACACACCGCGCGGGCCGCAGGCAAGAACAAATTCAAGTCAAAAGCGGGTCGCGCGCTGCGCGCACTCATTCTCTTCTTCCCGTTCCATCACCGCTTCTAGATGCCAGTCGAGCAAGCTCGACGCTACGGAGCATGTCCATCCGTCACCAAGAAACTGTCGAAGGCGGGGGGCTGTGGGTTTGCGGGGTGTGAGCCGCATGGATGCGGCGACCAAGCCCCCATGGATGGGTTTACGGCGTCCCCGCAAACCCACAGCCCCCCGCCAGCCCCCAGTACAACCCAGAGCCATGAACACCGCCGTTGCTGTTGCCCTGGCTTGAAACGGGTGCCGGGCAGCGCCCGGCCGGGTATCCTTCCTGTCTGATGTCCGACCTCGTTCATGCCAGCCGCGAAGCCCTCAGCGAAGGCGGCGCGCTCGCCTCGCACCTGGATGCCTTCAACCCGCGTCCCGCACAGCTGCGCCTGACCGAGGCCATCGCCGACGCGCTGCAGCAGCGCGACCTGCTGCTGGCCGAGGCCGGAACGGGCACCGGCAAGACGTTCGCCTACCTGGTGCCGGTCCTGCTGTCCGGCCTGCGCACCATCATCTCCACCGGCACCCGCGCGCTGCAGGACCAGCTCTACCACCGCGATCTGCCGCGCGTGCGGCAGGCGCTGGGCGTGGGCCTGCGCAGTGCGCTGCTGAAGGGCCGGGCCAATTACCTGTGCCGCTACCGCCTGCAGCAGGCGCGGGGCGAGCCGCGTTTTTCCACCCCCGAACAGGCCGCGCAGTTCCAGCGCATCCTCGCCTGGTCCGGCCGCTCGCAGTTCGGCGACATCGCCGAGCTGGACGGCCTGGCCGACGATTCGCCGCTGCTGCCGATGGTGACTTCCACCGTCGACAACTGCCTGGGCACCGACTGCCCGTTCTGGGACGACTGTTTCGTCGTGCACGCGCGGCAACGCGCGCAGGCGGCCGACGTGGTGGTGGTCAACCACCACCTGCTGCTGGCCGATCTGGCGCTCAAGCAGGATGGCTTCGGCGAGCTGCTACCCGGTGCACAGGCCTTCGTCATCGACGAGGCGCACCAGCTGCCCGAACTCGCCGCGCAGTTCTTCGGCGAGGGCTTCGGCATGCGCCCTTGGCAGGAGCTGGCCCGCGACTGCCTGGCCGAGGCGCGTGGCGTCGGCGGTGCGCAGTCGGCGCTGCAGGAGCCGGTCGACCAGCTGCAGCAGGCGCTGCTGGCGCTGCGCCTGGCGATGGAAGGGCTGCCTTCACGCGGTACCCAGTGGCGCGCGTTGGCGATGCCGCAGGTGCGCGAGGGATTCGATACGGCGATGACCTGCCTGGTGGCGCTTGAACAGGCGCTGCAGCCGCTTCGCGAAGCCGCCGCCGGCCTCGATGCCTGCCATGCCCGTGCGCGCGAAGCGGTGTCGCGGTTGTCGCGCTGGCTGGGCGACGACGAGCCGACCCTGGATTTCGATGCCGATCCGGCCGATGCGGCCAGTGCGGCCAGTGCCGCAGATGTGCTCTGGTACGAACTCACCCCGCGCGGGTTCCGCTGCCAGCGCACGCCGATGGATGTGTCCGGGCCGCTGCGTGAGCACCGCGAGCGCAGCCGTGCGGCGTGGATCTTCACCTCGGCCACGCTGACCGTGGGCGGTGGCTTCGACCACATCGCCACCCGGCTTGGCCTGGACGATCCGCACACGCTGGTCCAGCCCAGCCCGTTCAACTGGCCCGAGCAGGCGCTGTGCTACCTGCCTGAAGGCCTGCCCGATCCCGCTGCGCGCGGCTTCGGCACCGCGCTCATCCAGGCCCTGCGGCCGGTGCTGCAGGCCTCGCAGGGCAGGGCGTTCCTGCTGTTCGCCTCGCACCGTGCGCTGCGCGAGGCCGCCGAGGCCCTGCGCGACGGGCCATGGCCCCTGTTCGTGCAGGGCGAGGCGCCGCGCGCCACGTTGCTGCAGCGTTTCCGCGATTCCGGCAATGGCGTGCTGCTTGGCTCGGCCAGTTTCCGCGAGGGCGTGGACGTGGTGGGCGAGGCGCTGAGCGTGGTGGTCATCGACAAGCTGCCGTTCGCCGCGCCGGACGACCCGGTCTACGAGGCGCGGCTGGAGGCGATCCGCAGCCAGGGCGGCAATCCGTTCCGCGACGAACAGCTGCCGCAGGCGGTGATTGCCCTCAAGCAGGGCGTGGGCCGGCTGATCCGCAGCGAGACCGACCGCGGCGTTCTGGTGCTGTGCGACCCGCGCCTGCTCAACCGCGGCTATGGCCGGGTATTCCTCGATTCGCTGCCGCCGTTCCGCCGCACCCGCGCGCTGGCCGATGTGCAGGCCTTCTTTGCGCCACAATGGACCCCCGTGGCCGACGACGCTGCCGCCCTGACCGTCCCGGCCCCCGCGCCGGGTCCCCAGCCGGCCCCCGGCGCCACGTTCCCCCTGTTCTGATTCCGTCCGATGAAACTGCTCGCCTTTGAAACCGCCACCGAAGCCTGTTCCGTTGCCCTGCATGTCGATGGGCAGGTGCTGGAGCGCTTCGAGATCGCCCCGCGTCGCCATGCCGAGCTGAGCCTGCCGTGGGCCGAGGCGCTGCTGGCCGAGGCCGGCATCAGCCGCCGCCAGCTCGATGGCATTGCCCTCAGCCGCGGGCCGGGAGCGTTCACGGGGGTGCGCCTGGCGATCGCGATCGCGCAGGGCATCGCCCTGGCGCTGGACCGGCCGCTGCTGCCGGTGTCGACGCTGCAGGTACTGGCGCTGCGCGCGCCGGCCGAGGAAACCCAGATCCTGTCGGCGATCGATGCGCGGATGGGCGAGTTGTACGTGGCGCGCTTCGAGCGCGTGGATGGCCTGCCGGTGGCCCTCGATGCCGAGCGTGTGTGCGCACCGGCGGCGGTGGCGTTGCCGGACGGGCTGCAGGCCTACGGCATCGGCACCGGTTTCGCCGCGGCCGACGGCGCGCTGGTGGCGCAGCTGGGGGCGGGCCTGCGTGGTTTCGATGCAGCGGCATTGCCGCGCGCGTCGGACGTGCTGGCGCTGGCGGTGCCGGCGTTCGCGCGTGGCGAAGGCGTGGCGGCGGAGAAAGTCGAACCGGCATACCTGCGGGACAACGTGGCATTGACCCTGGTCGAGCAGCAGGCCGCCCGCGAGGCGAAGGCGAAAGCCAACGGCTGAGCCCCTCGTGGCGGCTCGCTGATCGCGGATTCGTGGGGTTGGCCGGGCGGATGGGCTGCGCAGGGGGCGCTGCAAGTCCCTCTCCGGGGCCCGGCCCAGCCGCTGGCGGCTGGGCGTTCGGTCGCTCGCGAAGCAGTGCTTCGCAAGCAAGGCGCCCTCACCCATGTAAGCTCGGTCGCCGCATCCATGCGGCTCACGCCCCTGCGCAGCCCACCCGCCGGCCACGGACAGTTTCCGTGCGCGTCCGCCACGGAAAATCAAAAAAGAAGAATCAAAGTCAGAAGCCGATGGCTTCGCTCGCATCCACGCGTTGCGTGGATGAGTGTCGACCAAGGTCGACACCTACCAAGAGCGAAGATGCGCCGCGATCTGTCAGAGGTGGGGCGGTGTGGCTGGGCAGGACCGTTGGCGGCATGGATGCCGCCATCGAGCCCCCATGGACGGGTTTACGGCGTGTCCTGACCAGCCATACCGCCCCGCCAGACCCACAGCCCAACCGCCGCTCTCGCTCCTGCAGTTGCTTCGGCCGTTGCCTCAGTGGGTCCCGGGCCGCAGGCCCGGGCAACAAAACTCCTACCGGTCGTCGCGCAGTTCGCCACCCGGCAGGAACACCCAGGTGCGGGTCACCTGCAGGATATCCACGCCATCATCCGTCTTCGGCAACGCCGGGAACGGCTGCGCCAGCTGGATCACCCGCAGTGCCGCCTCATCGAGCAATGGCGTGCCGCTGGTTTTCAGGATACGGCTGCTTTCCACGCTGCCATCGCGGCGCACCCCCACGCTGATCACCACCTGGCCAGCCAGCCGGCGCTGACGCGCTTCGTCCGGGTAGTTCAGGTTGCCCACCTGCTCGGCGCGGTCGACCCACGCACGCAGGTAGTTGGCGTAGGCATATTCGCGCGTGCTGGCCGAAACGAACTTGCGGTTTGGACGCTTGGCGTACTGCGCCGAGCGCAGGTGCACCTCGGCAGCCAGGCGAGCCATTTCCGCGTCGCGCTGCTCGCGCGCGGTCTGCGCCGCGTCCGGGGTCGGTTCCAGCGGGGTGGGGCGGGCCTGCGCCTGCGCCACGGTGTCCTCGCCATTGCGGCTGCTGACAACCCGCGCCTGCGGCGGCGGCACCGGCGCGGCCGACTGCTGTTGCTGCGGCACCGGGCTCAGCCCACTCTGTGCCTGCGGCACGATGCCGGTCTGGTTGTCGCGCGGCCGTTGCGCGCGGTCATGCTCGCCGCCGCCTTCCTGGCTGGCCGCGGCCAGGAAATCGGCCTGCTTCGGCGTCAGCGCCGTGCGGGTCTGGCTGAAGATCACTTCCAGCGTCGGCACCAGTGGTGCCTCGCCCTTCACGGCAAAGCCCACGCCCAGGATCAGCAGGGCGTGGACGATGACCGACAGGGCAAGGGTGGCCCCCAGCCGCTGCGCTTCGCGCGGCGGCGGGGCGAGCACGGCGGACGCGGCGTCCATCAGCGCAGGCCGGCCTCGATTGCGTCGAACAGGGTGCCGGCGATGTTCAGCCCGTACTGCGCGTCCAGCTCGCGTACGCAGGTCGGGCTGGTCACGTTCACTTCGGTCAGGTAATCACCGATCACGTCCAGGCCGACGAAGCGCATGCCGCGGCGCTTCATCTCCGGCCCGACCTGGCCGGCGATCCAGCGGTCACGCTCGCTCAGCGGGCGGCCTTCGCCGCGGCCACCGGCGGCCAGATTGCCGCGGAACTCGTCACCCTGCGGGATGCGCGCCAGGCAGTAGTCCACCGGTTCGCCGTCGACCAGCAGGATGCGCTTGTCGCCGGCGGTGATGTCGGGAATGAACTTCTGGGCCAGCGCCAGCTTGCGGCCGCCGTCGGTCAGGGTTTCCAGGATCACGTTCAGGTTCGGATCGCCTTGACCGCTGCGGAAGATCGAGCGACCACCCATGCCGTCCAGCGGCTTCAGCACGGCCTGGCCGTGTTCCAGGGCGAAGGCCTTCAGTGCCTTGGCGTCGCGGCTGACCAGGGTCGGCGGGCAGCACTGCGGGAACAGCAGGGCGGCCAGCTTCTCGTTGTAGTCGCGCAGGCCCTGCGGGTTGTTGATCACGCAGGCACCGGCGGCGGCGGCCACGTCCAGCACCTGGGTGTCATAGACGTATTCGGCATCGACCGGCGGGTCCTTGCGCATCAGTACGATCTGGCCCGGGCCGAACGCGGTGCGGCTGAATGCGCCAAGTTCGTACCAGTCGGAGGGGTCGTCGCGGACCTGCAGCGGGGCGGTCTGGGCCACCGCCACGCCGCCATCCAGGGCCAGGCCGCCCGGCCGCACATAGTGCAGGGCGTGGCCGCGGCGCTGGGCTTCCAGCAGCATGGCGAAGGTGGTGTCCTTGGCGATCTTGATGTGGGCGATGGGGTCCATCACCACGATGACGTTCAACGGCATGGGTGCACCTGTCAGGCAAGGCGTTGATGGTAGCGGCAACGCCCCCCGCGTGCCTGCCCGGGGTGCTGCAACGCTGCGTCCGTCCAGCCGTCTGCGCAGTCATTGCCAAACCTGTCACGTTCAGCAAGCCGGCATCCCAAGCGCCGTGGGCGGCGCTTGAAGCGGGCGCGGAAAGTGCGATATAGATACGCCTTCGTAGCGGCCCCCAGCACAGAAGGGTCGCGCGCTTGGGGAAAGGCAATGACTGAAAACACGACTGCGGGCGGGGAGCTCGCAGGACTCCGGGTGATGGTCATCGATGACTCGAAGACCATCCGCCGGACTGCGGAAACCCTGTTGAAGCGGGAAGGCTGCGAAGTGGTGACCGCGACCGATGGCTTCGAGGCCTTGGCCAAGATCGCCGACCAGCAGCCACAGATCATCTTCGTGGACATCATGATGCCCCGTCTCGACGGGTATCAGACCTGCGCGCTGATCAAGGGCAACCAGCTGTTCAAGGCAACGCCGGTCATCATGCTGTCCTCCAAGGACGGCCTGTTCGACAAGGCCCGCGGACGCATCGTCGGCTCGGAACAGTACCTGACCAAGCCTTTCACGCGGGAAGAACTGCTGGGTGCCATCCGCACATACGTCAACGCCTGACCAGGGGGGAAAGGCACAATGGCTCGTATCGTCCTGATCGAGGATTCACCGACCGACCGCGCGGTGTTCACCCAGTGGCTGCGCCGTGCCGGCCACGAGGTGCTGGAAGCGGACAACGCCGAGGATGGCCTGCAGCTGGTGCGTGACCAGGTTCCGCAGCTGGTGCTGATGGACGTGGTCCTGCCCGGCATGAGCGGTTTCCAGGCCACCCGCGCGATGTCGCGCGATGCGGCGATCAAGCACATCCCGGTGATCATCGTCAGCACCAAGGCGATGGAAACCGACAAGGCATGGGGCCTGCGCCAGGGCGCAGCCGATTACATCGTCAAGCCGCCGCGCGAAGAAGACCTGATCGCGCGGATCAACGAACTGGTGGCCTGATGCGTTCGCCCTTCGACATTCTTGAGGCCTACGAACGGCGCAGCCTGTCCCATGCGGTGCAGCTGCCCGGGCGGCAGTTCGCCGAGGACCTGTGGCGTGGCGTCGGCTTCCGCGTGGGCCAGCGCCGGCTGGTGTCCGATTTCCGCGAAGTGGTGGAAATCGTGCCGATGCCGCCGGTGACCCCGGTGCCCTGCGCGCAGCCCTGGCTGCTGGGCGTGGGCAACCTGCGCGGCAACCTGTTCCCGGTGGTCGACCTGAAGTACTTCCTGGAAGGCGCGCGCACCGTGCAGCAGGAAGGCCACCGCGTGCTGATCATGCGCCAGGCCGGCGGCGACGTCGCCCTGACCATCGACGAGCTGTTCGGCCAGCGCAGTTTCGAACTGGGCCAGCAGGTCCAGGCCGGCACCCTGGCCGAAGGCCGCTACGGTCATTTCGTCGATCGCGCCTTCCATGCCGATGGCCATGACTGGGGCGTGTTCTCGCTCTCGTTGCTGTCGCGCACCCCTGAATTCCGGCAAGCCGCGGCCTGAGGCCGGGCAACGCCCCCTGCATTGAAGATCGAGGTTGAACGATGAGTACTGCTTCGGACGCCCCCAAGACCGGCAAGCTGCGGCTGGGCGGCAGCAACCTCTGGCTGGCCCTGCTGGCCCTGTCGATGATCCTGTTCGGTGTGAACACCGGCGTCTCCACCTGGCAGGGCAGCCGCCTGGCCGATGCCGGTTCCAAGGCCGCCGACCTGCAGGTGCTCTCGCAGCAGCTGGCCAACCAGGGCCGTGATGCGGTGGGTGGCAACGCGCAGGCGTTCACTGCCTTCAAGGCCACCCGCAACGCCATCGAGCAGAACGTGTCCACGCTGCAGGGCCGCTACGGCAACGAGCCGGGCGTGTCCAAGGCGATCACCACGCTGTCCGACACCTGGTCCCCGCTGGGCAAGCAGGCCGGCCAGCTGGTCGCCAGCGAGCCGGCGGTGCTGGCGCTGGCCGGCAACGCCAACAACTTCACCGGCGCGGTGCCGGGCCTGCAGGCCCAGCTGAACGAGCTGGTGCGCGCGATGTCCGCTTCCGGTGCACCCGCATCGCAGGTGTACAGCGCCCTGCAGCAGGTCGTGGTGGCCGGTTCGATGGCTCGCCGCGTGACCGAAATGCGCGCCGGTGGCGCCGCCGCGGCCGCCTCGGGCGACGCGCTGGCCCGCGACATCACCGTGTTCTCGCAGGTGCTCGATGGCCTGCGCAACGGCAACGAAGACCTCGGCATCACCGCCGTGCGCGGTGCCGGTGCGGTCGCTGCGCTGGAACAGTCGCAGCAGAAGTGGGAAGCGATGAAGCAGGACGCCGACGCGATCCTCGCCAGCTCGCGCCAGCTGTTCGCCGCGCAGTCCGCCGCCAACGCGCTGGGCCAGGGCTCCTCGCGCATGCTGGATGACAGCCGCAAGCTGTTCGAGGCGTTCTCCTCGTTCGGCTCGGTGTCCGATACCCGCCTGTTCCCGAACTTCTGGATCGGCGTCATCTCCGGTGCGCTGTCGCTGATCGCGATCATCGGCTTCGTTTCCACCAGCGTGCGCAGCCGTTCGCGTGAACAGGAACTGCGCTACCAGACCCAGGTGGAGTTCAACAGCCGCAACCAGCAGGCGATCATGCGGCTGCTGGACGAAATCTCCTCGCTCGGTGAGGGTGACCTGACCGTCAAGGCCTCGGTGACCGAGGACATGACCGGCGCCATCGCAGACGCCATCAACTACGCCGTGGACGAACTGCGCCACCTGGTGACCACCATCAACGACACCTCGGCCAAGGTCGCGGTGTCCACCCAGGAAACCCAGGCCACCGCCATGCAGCTGGCAGAGGCGGCGGGCCACCAGGCCAACCAGATCACCTCGGCCTCGGACCGCATCGGCGAAATCGCAGCGAGCATCGAACAGGTGTCGCGCAACTCGGCCGAGTCGGCCGACGTGGCGCAGCGCTCGGTGGTCATCGCCGCCGAGGGTGCCGGCGTGGTCCGCGAGACCATCCAGGGCATGGACCAGATCCGCGACCAGATCCAGGAAACCTCCAAGCGCATCAAGCGCCTGGGTGAGTCCTCGCAGGAAATCGGCTCGATCGTGGAACTGATCAACGACATTTCCGAGCAGACCAACATCCTGGCGTTGAACGCGGCTGTGCAGGCCGCGTCGGCCGGTGAAGCCGGCCGCGGTTTCGCGGTCGTGGCCGACGAAGTGCAGCGCCTGGCAGAACGTACCTCGGGTGCGACCCGACGCATCGAAAACCTGGTTCAGGCCATTCAGGCCGATACCAACGAAGCGGTGACCTCGATGGAGCAGACCACCGCCGAAGTGGTCTCCGGTGCGCGCCTGGCCGAGGACGCCGGTACCGCGCTGACCGAGATCGAGCGCGTGTCCAACGCCCTGAACACCCTCATCAAGAACATCTCCATCGCCGCCCAGCAGCAGTCCGCTGCGGCCTCGGACATCACCCGCACGATGGGCGTGATCCGCCAGATCACCGGCCAGACCTCGCAGGGTGCCGGACAGACCGCCGAGTCGATCGGCCACCTGGCGCAGTTGGCGGCCGACCTGCGTCGTTCGGTCGCCGACTTCAAGCTGCCGGCGTGACGCGGGCAGGGCGGCGAGCAAGGAATCATTCGATGAAGCATTTCCATTTCCCACGCCAGAACACGCGCGGCCTCCGCGCGGCGGCGACCGGAGCGCGTCCATGAGCAGCCTGCGCGATGCGATGAGCCATGCAGCGCTGGGCTGGGTCAAGCCGGAGCTGGACGAGACCCTGCGCCAGGTGCGGCACGAGGTCGAGTACTTCGTCGAGGACCCGGCCGACGGTGGCCGCATGCGCATCTGCGCCGGCTACCTGCACCAGGTGCAGGGCACCCTGCGCATGGTCGAGCTGTATGCCCCGGCGATGGTGGCCGAGGAACTGGAACAGCTGGCCGTGGCCGTCGGCGAAGGCCGCGTGGCCGACCGCGATGAAGCCTGCGCCACGCTGATGCGTGGCAGCGTACTGCTGCCCGATTACCTGGAACGCCTGCAGAACGGCCACCGCGATATTCCCATCGTGCTGATGCCGCTGCTGAACGATATCCGTGCCGCGCGTGGCGAAGAAGGCGTCAATGACAGCGTGCTGTTCGCTTTCGCGCCGGACAGCGTCAGCGCCACCGAGGCCGAGCTGGACCACGCCCGTGGCAGCCTGAGCGGCCGCAACCGCGAGCTGCTCGACACCGTCGGCAGCGCGGTCAAGGAAGAACTGCTGCAGGTCAAGGATGCCCTGGACCTGCACCTGCGTACCGGCGGTGCGCCGCAGCAGCTGCAGGAACAGGTGACCAAGCTGGGCGCGGTCGGCGACACGCTGGGCATGATGGGCCTGGGCGCGGCCCGCGGCGTGGTCGCGCAGCAGCGCGATGCGCTGCTGGCCGTGGTCGAAGGCCGCCAGCAGATCGATGAAGACATGCTGCTGGATATTGCCGGTGCGCTGCTCTATGTCGATGCTTCGCTGGACGACCAGGTCGCCCACCTGGGCGCCGGCGGCAGTGGCGAGGATGACCCGAGCGCGGTGGAGAACCGGCGCACGGTGGAAGTGCTGGCACACGAGGCGATCGCCAATTTCGCCGCCGCCCGCGAGCACTTCGTCGCCTTCATCGAAACCAGCTGGAACCACGCCGAACTGCAGGACGTGCCGCGCCTGCTGGGCGACGTGTCCGGTGCGCTGCGCATGCTCGACCTGGGCACCGCCGCCGATTACCTGCGCGGCGTGCAGCAGTACATCGAGGCCGAACTGATCGGCCGCCAGCGCGTGCCCAGTGGCCGCCAGCTGGACACGCTGGCCGATGCCATGGCCAGCCTGGAGTACTACCTGGAAGCGCTGCGTGACCGCCGCCCGGGTCGCGAGGACATCCTCGACATTACCCGCAGCAGCCTGGAAACCCTGCGCTACTGGCCGCTGCCCGAGCGCAGCAGCACGGTGGCCGAGACCGAGGCCGACGCGGATCCGCTGCAGCCGATCGAGCGCGAGATCGTGCCGCTGGCCGCCGCAGCGCTGCAGCTGGAGCCGGTGGAGATCGCCGTGCAGCCGGCCGCACCGGCGCCGGGGGAGATACCGCCGCCGCTGCCGGACTTCACCTTCGATCCGCTGCCGGCTGCGCCGGTGGCCGACAACAGCCTGATGTTCGGCGCGCTGGGCGGGCAGGGCATCGCCGCATCCACGCCGGAGCAGGCCGAACCGGCACCGTTGTTGTTCGCCGCCTCCACCGCACCGGTGCCGAGCGTGCCACAGTGGGAGCTGGGTGGCCATGACGCCGCGCCTGTCGCCGATGAGCGCGCACCGACCTTCAACAGTTTCGATCCGGTCAGCTTCGAGCACGACGCTACGGCCCAGAACGTCGCCCCGCAGTGGTCGTTGTCCGACGTCGCAGCATCGCAGGCCGATGATGGCGACGCGCTGGTGCTGGAAGACAGCGTCGAGGACTTCGGCGTTGCCGCGCTGGACGACGCCGCAGGCGCTTCGCTGGAGCTGGCGGCCGTGCCCGTGTTCGACCCGGTGGCTGCCGAGCATGATGGCCCGGCCGTGCTGGCCGACGAGGTGGTGTTCCACTTCGACAATAGCGCACTGGACAACGCCGACGACGTGCTGTCGCTGCAGGCGATGGAAACGCTGTCGCTGGACGAGGAAGACGACGCGCTGCAGCCGGTGCTGGAGATCGTCGACGCGGTTGAAGCCGCGCCGGTCGAGGTGCTGGAGCTGGAGTCCACCACGACGATCGAGCCCGTCGAGCAGATCGACATGGCCGATGTGGTTGCCGAAGCGGCGCCGGTTGAAATGATCGAGGCCCTGGCCGCCGCCGAGACCGGCGCCGACGAGGTCCTGGCCACTGCCGCCGTCCCTGCCGCGACCGTGTCCCTGGTCGACGTCGACACCATCGCGCCGATCGATTTCAGCGAGGCCGATGCGCAGTTCTTCGCCGAACTGAGCGCGGCTGCCGCCGAGTTCAATCCGCAGGCCACGCCGGCCACTCCGGCACCGGAAGCCACTGCCGTGGCTGCCGAAGCCGCCGGCTTCGAAGCGGGCTTCGACGACGATGCCGAGAACATCGACCAGGACATCCGTGAGGTGTTCCTGGAAGAGTTCGATGACGAGCTGGGCAATCTCGGCACGCTGCTGCCGGCCTGGCGCATGCAACCGGACAACATGGACCGGCTGCGTCCGATCCGCCGCATCTTCCACACCCTCAAGGGCAGTGGCCGCCTGGTCGGCGCCCGCACCCTCGGCGAGTTCGCCTGGAAGATCGAGGGCATGCTCAACCGCGTGCTCGATGGCAGCCGTGCGGCCACCCCGGCCGTGCTGGCGATGGTCGACCATGCCAACACCGCGCTGCCGCAGCTGAATGCCGCGCTGCGCGATGGCCAGCGCGTGACCGTGGACCTGCAGGCGATGCAGGCCATCGCCGACCGCGTGGCCGCCGGTGAGGAAACCTTCTACGTGCCGCTGCCGGTGGCCGCCGCACCGCAGCCGGTGGCGCAGGCCGAAGTTGTGGCCGACGTGCCGGTGCTGGACGACGCCGCTGCCGTGGAAGAGGCGCTTGCCGCCGACACCGTGGCCGAGCTGGTCGGTACGCCAGCCAACATCGACAGCGTGCTGCGCGAGATCCTGGAAGCCGAGGTGGAAGTCCACTTGGCGACCCTGCAGCAGTGGCTGCAGTCGGCGCAGCAGGCCGAGCAGCCGGTGAACGATGCGCTGCTGCGCGCGGTGCACACCATGAACGGCGCCTTCGCGATGACCGAAGTGCCGGAGATCACCGCCGTTACCGGTGCCGCCGAGTCCTACATCAAGCGTGCGCTGGCCGCCGAAGTGGTGCCGGGTGCCGAGGCGCTGGGTGCGCTGGAGGCCACCGCGCAGGCGATCAGTTCCACCATGGACGCGCTGCAGGCCGAACAACCGCGCATCGCGCCGCAGGCCGAGCTGGTACAGCGCCTGCAGGCGCTGGCCGGTGAACTGCCGGAAGCGCGCTGGCCGATGGTCGGTCTGGAAATGGGCGACGAAGATTTCGACGAAGCCGAAGCCGAAGCCGAAGCCGGTCTGGAGGCTGCCGAACTGACTGGTGGCGAAGACCTGTCGCGCTACTTCGACGCCGGCTGGCCGTCGATGCCGGAGGCCGCTGCCTCGCTGCCGACGGTGATCGAAGCGGACGCTGCCGTTGAAGCCATCGAAGCCGATGGCGTTGCTGAAACCGCTGAAACCGCCCGGGACACTGCTGAAGTCGCGCCAGTTGCGATCGATGTGGACGCCGCCGGCCTGACCGCCGTCGACGATCTGTCGCCGTACCTGGACGCCAGCGCGCTGCCGGTGGATGACCGTGATCTGGAAGACGCCGTGGTTGCGGCGGAAGATGACGCAATTGCCCTAAGCTCGCTGCCGCAGTCGCCGGCCGTCGAGGCGGTTGACGAAGACATCGAGCCATTGGCGCTCGACAGCGACGCAACCAGCCTTCAGGATGAAATGGCTGTGCCGGGCTTCGCAGAACCGGTCACGCTGGAGGCCGCGCTCGAAGCCGGCCTGCACGTGATCGAGGACGAACAGGCGCAGGACGAGGACGGCCAGTGGCCGGTGCTCGGCCTGCAGGCCAGCGAACTCGCGCCGGGCGAGGCGGAAGCCTTTGCCGAGGATGCGGACGTCGGCGGGGAGGCGGCGGTCGGTGAAGGAGAGAGCGCCGACCTGCCGTCCCCGGCGACGGTGAATGACGACGTGTTGGTTGACGACGCGACCGATGAGGTGGCCGCACCGGTGCGTCTGTTCGAGATGGAAGAGGCGCCGGGCCACAGCCAGGACGCCGCCGAAGTCGCGGTCGTCGCAGTCGAAGCCGTTGAACCGGAAGCCATCGAAGCCGAATCCGTCGAAGCCGAAGCCGATCAGCTCGACTTCACTGTCTACGATCGCGAGCTGGTCGACATCTTCGTCGAGGAAGGCAAGGACCTGCTCGACCATTGCGATGGCCTGATCAGCGAACTGCGCGATGCACCGCAGGACCGCGAAGTGGTGGCCGGCCTGCAGCGCGACCTGCACACGCTCAAGGGCGGTGCACGCATGGCCGGCATCAACGCCATCGGCGACCTCGGCCACAGCATCGAATCGCTGCTGGAAGCCGTGGCCGCTGGCCGCACCGAAATCGAGCGTCCTGACGTGCAGCTGCTGGAGCGTGGTTTCGACCGCCTGCACCAGCTGCTGACCCGTACCGGCGACCACCGCGTGGTCGAGCCGCCGCAGGATCTGGTGGAGGCGTTTGAAGCGCGCACCCGCAGCGAGGCTGCCGCTGCTGCCAAGGCTGCTGCAGCCAGCACCGACCCGGCTGACGAGGCACCGGTGGCGACCGTGCCGCTGGCCCTGGCTGATGCGCCGCTGTCGGCACCGCTGCCGGTGGAAGGCGCGCCTGAGGAAGATCCGCTGGCGCGTCCGCAGCAGGAACAGGTGCGCGTGCGCGCCGACCTGCTCGACCGCCTGGTCAACCACGCCGGTGAAGTGGCGATCTACCGCTCGCGCCTGGAGCAGCAGCTGGGTGCCTTCCGTGGCGCCATGGGCGAACTGGAGCGCACCAATGCGCGACTGCGCGACCAGCTGCGTCGACTCGACCTGGAAACCGAGGCGCAGATCGTCGCCCGCTACCAGCGCGAGCAGGACCAGGCCGACCAGAAGTTCGATCCGCTGGAACTGGACCGTTTCTCCACCCTGCAGCAGCTCAGCCGTGCGCTGAACGAATCGGCAGCCGACCTTGGCGGCCTGCAGGGCGTGCTGGACGATCTGTCGCGCCAGTACGACTCGCTGCTGCAGCAGCAGTCGCGCGTCAGCTCGGAGCTACAGGACGGCCTGATGCGTGCGCGCATGGTGCCGTTCGATGGCCTGGTGCCGCGCCTGCGCCGTGTCGTCCGCCAGGCCGGTATGGACACCAGCAAGCAGGTGCATCTGACCCTGGAAGGTACCCACGGCGAACTGGACCGCAACGTCCTGGACCGCATGGTCGCGCCGCTGGAACACATGCTGCGCAACTCCGTGGCCCACGGCCTGGAAGCACCGGAACAGCGTCGCGCCGCCGGCAAGCCGGAAGAAGGCGAGATCGCCATCCGCCTGCACCGCGAAGGCTCGGAAATCGTGCTGGAGGTGGCCGATGACGGTGCCGGCCTGGACCGCGAGGCGATCCGTCGCCGCGCCATCGACCGTGGCCTGCTGGCCGCCGATGCGTCGCCGAACGAACAGGAACTGGACAGCCTGATCTTCGCCGCCGGCTTCTCCACCGCCGACCAGGTCAGCCAGCTGGCCGGCCGCGGCGTGGGCATGGACGTGGTGCGCAACGAAGTGCGCCAGCTCGGTGGCTCGGTCGACATCCAGTCGGTGCGTGGCCAGGGCGTGCGCTTCACCCTGCGCCTGCCGCAGACCCTGGCCGTCACCCAGGCCGTGTTCGTGCAGATCGGCGAAACCACGTTTGCCGTGCCGGTGGCGTCGGTCAGTGGTATCGGCCGCCTGTCGCGCGAGCGTTTCGAAGCCGCCGACAGCAGTTACCGCTACAGCGGCGAAGACTATCCGCTGTACGACCTGGGCAGCCTGGTCGGCCAGGCCCCGGCGCGTGCCGACGGCCAGGACCAGGTGCCGCTGCTGCTGGTCCGCGCCGGCGACCTGCGTGCCGCCGTGGCGATCGACCAGGTGCTGGGCAACCGCGAAATCGTGGTGAAGCCGGTCGGCCTGCAGATCGCCTCGGTGCCTGGCATCTACGGTGCCACCATCACCGGCGATGGCCGCGTGGTGGTCATCCTCGACGTGGCCCCGCTGGTGCGCCGTTACCTGGCCAACCCGATCGCGCCGGTGCAGGACAACGCGCCGCGCCTGGAGCGCCAGGTTCCGCTGGTGATGGTGGTCGACGATTCGCTGACCATGCGCAAGGTGACCGGCCGCATCCTGGAACGCCACAACTTCGAGGTCAGCGTCGCCCGCGACGGCGTCGAGGCCCTGGAGCAGCTGGAAGAGCGCGTGCCCGACCTGATGCTGCTGGACATCGAAATGCCGCGCATGGACGGTTACGAGCTGGCCACCGCGATGCGTGCCGACCCGCGCTACAAGGATGTGCCGATCGTGATGATCACCTCGCGCAGCGGTGACAAGCATCGCCAGCGCGCCTTCGAGATCGGCGTGCAGCGCTACCTGGGCAAGCCGTACCAGGAGCTGGACCTGATGCGTAACGTGTACGACCTGCTGGGGATCGCCCGTGTCCGTGAGTGACGTCAATCCGGTTCCGGCCGTTGCCCTGCTGGCCCGTCCGGGCGCTGCTCGGGAGCGCCTGCGCGAGGCGCTGGCGCATGCCGATGTGCAGATCGTGCTGGAAGATGACCCGACCACGCTGGAGCCGCAGGCGCTGGCCGATGCGCATCCGCAGTTCGTGGTGATCGCCCTGGAAGCGGCCATCGAGGACGCGCTGGAGCGGCTGGAGCCGGCACTGTCGGCACCGAGCCTGACCCTGGTGTTCGACGAAGCCGAACTGGCCGCGCGCCGCGACGGTTGGGAAGCGCAGCGCTGGGGCCGCCATCTGTCGGCCAAGCTGCACGGCCACCAGCAGGTGCTGCCGCCGGGCGCCGAAGACGAACCCAGCCTGCAGCTGGAACCGGGCCGGCCTTCGCCGCCGCCGGTACCGCCGAAGGATGAAGTCCTGTACGCGCACATGGAGCAGGCCCAGGACTGGGCCGGCGACGTGCCGGCCGACAGCCTGTACACCACACCTGCATCGCCGCTGACGTTCGCTGAACCGATGTCGCTGGAACAGCACCTGGCCGCGTTGCAGGCGCAGACGCCGGAGCCCGCTGCCGATGCAGTGGAGGCGCCGGCGGACGATGCGCTCGTGCCGCCGCCGGTGTCCTTCGATCACACTGCCTGGTCGCTGGTCGACGAGGCCGCCGACACACCGGCCGCCGCCCCGCCCACGCGCGACGAGCCGGTAGCCGCACCGTCCTTCGACACCGGCCGCCTGAGTCTGGTCGACCTGGATGCCGGCCTCCCTGCCGGTGCACGCGCCGGGGCACTGCTGGTGCTGGCCGGCATCGGTGGACCCGATGCGCTGCGCCGCCTGCTGGGCGCGCTGCCGACCGGGCTGGCCGTGCCGGTGCTGGTGCACATGCGCCTGGACGGGGGCCGCTACGGCAACCTGGTCAAGCAGATGGCACGGGTATCGCCGCTGCCGGTGCAGTTGGCCGAGGCCGGCCGCCGCGCGACGCCGGGCGAGGTCCACATCCTGTCCGACGACATCGGCGTGCGTGCCGCGGCCGATGGCCTGCATTTCCAGACCGACCCGCTGGGTATCTCGATTGCCACGCTGCCGGCCGAACACAGCGCCCTCGTCCTGCTCAGTGGCGCCGACCTGGCCCATGTTGGCCCGGCCCTGGACCTGGCCGAGGCCGGTGCCTGGGTGGCAGGGCAGGTGGGTGAGGGCTGCTATGACCCCGCCGCGGCAACCGCCGTGGTCGCTGCCGGCATGGTGGCCGGTGAACCGCAGGAACTGGCACAGGCCATCGCCGCGCGCTGGGCCTTGGACGAGGACAACGGAGAGACGCCATGAGCTACGCGAACAACGATGAGATCCGTGGCGTCCTGATCCAGTCCGGTGGCGAGCGCGTGCTGCTGCCCAATGCAACGGTGGCCGAAATGATGTCGCGCGTGGCGGTGGAACCGGTGGCCGATGCGCCGCGCTGGCTGGTCGGGCAGATCGCCTGGCACGGCTGGCAGGTGCCGCTGCTGTCCTTCGCCCGCCTGTCCGGGCTGGGCGATGAAGTGGTGGGCGGGCACAACAAGGTGGTGGTGCTGAAGGCTCTCAGCGGCAATGCACAGCGCCCGTACTACGCGCTGCTGACGCAGAACTTCCCGCAGCTGATCTCGGTGCCGCGCGACGGCCTGCTGGCCGACGCTTCGGAAGAAACCCTGCCGGAGATCGTGCACATGCGCGTGCTGCTGGGTGAAAAGAGCGCGCTGCTGCCGAACCTGGACGCACTGGAATCGGCGCTGGATTCGCTGGCCGCCTGATCATCCGCCGGGCATGGCCCGGCGCTACCAGGCTGCGCCGGGTGATTGCGGACGGTAGCGCCGGGCCATGCACGGCGAGCGCAGCGGTCACGGTGATCCTTCGCCTTACCCCAGATCCCCCAACCGCGCCTGCAGCGCCGCGATCGCGGCCAGACCGGCGGTTTCCGTGCGCAGGATGCGCGGCCCCAGCTGCAGGCCCTGGAAGCCTGCGGTGGCGAGCTGGTCACGGTCACGCGGCGACCAGCCACCTTCCGGACCGATCGCAATCACGATGCCACCCGCCGGCGCAGCTTCCAGCGTCGACAGCCGGTGTGCGCCCAGCGGGTCCAGGGTCAGCCGCAGCGTATCGGCCGGCAGCGCGGCTGATGCCTGCACCAGCGACAGCGGCGGACCCACCTGTGGAATGCGCGCGCGCCCGGACTGCCCGCAGGCCGACGTCACCACGTTGTTCCAGTGCGCCACGCGCTTCTCGGCACGCGCCGCGTCCAGCTTCACCTCGGTGCGCTCGGCGTTGACCGGCACGATGGCGCTCACGCCCAGTTCGGTGGCTTTCTGCAGGATCAGGTCCATCTTCTCGCCACGCGCAATGCCCTGCAGCAGGGTGATGGCCAGCGGCGATTCGTTGTCCACCGCCTGCACCGCGTCGATGCGTACCTGCACTTCGCGCTTGCCGGCAACGGTCAGCGTCGCGCTGTAGTCGTGGCCATCGCCGTTGAACAGCACGCAGGTATCGCCTTCGCGCAGGCGCATCACCCGCACCAGGTGGTTGGCCGTCTCTTCCGGCAGGGTCACGGTCTGGCCGCTGTGCAGCGCCAGGTCGATGGGGCAGCGGGTCACGCGCATGCAATCGCCTCGTCGATGGCTGCCAGCGTGGTATGTGCCAGCAGCTCCAGTTGTTCGTCATCCACGCTGTAAGGTGGCATCCAGTACAGCACGTCGCCCAGCGGGCGCAGTACCACGCCGCGCTTCAGCGCGGCCTTGTAGGCGTGCAGGCCAAGCCGCAGCGCCGGGTTGAACGGGGTGCGCCGGTTGCCGTCGCGCGACAGCTCGAAGGCCACCACCATGCCGGCCTGGCGCACGTCGGCCACGTGCGCATGGTCGGCGAAGGGTGCGGCCAGCGTGCCCATCACCGCGGCGGTGCCACGGTTGCGCGCGATCACGTCCTCGTCGCGGAAGATGTCCAGCGTGGCCAGGGCCGCCGCACACGCCAGCGGGTTGCCGGTGTAGCTGTGCGAATGCAGGAACGCGCGCTCGCGCGAATCGTCGAGGAAGGCGTCGTACAGCGCCTGCGTAGCCAGCACCGCGGCCAGCGGCAGGAAGCCGCCGGTCAGGCCCTTGGACAGGCACATCAGGTCGGGCATCACCCCGGCCTGTTCGCAGGCGAACATCGTGCCGGTGCGGCCGAAGCCGGTGGCGATCTCGTCGGCGATCATGAACGCGCCGTGCGCATCGCACAGCTCGCGCACGCGCTGCAGGTACACCGGGTCATGCATGCGCATGCCGCCTGCGCACTGCAGGCGCGGTTCCAGGATCACCGCGCAGATTTCGCCGGGGTGCTGGTCGAACAGGGTCGCCAGCCCATCGGCGGCCTGTCGCGCACGGTCGGCCGCGCTTTGCCCCGGTTCGGCCAGGTAGGCATCGGGGGAGGGCGCGAACAGGCCCTCGGCCAGCAGCGGCGCGTACACGCGGCGGTACAGCGGGATGTCGCCCAGCGCCAGCGCGCCCAGGGTCTCGCCGTGGTAGCCGTTCTCCAGCGCGATGAAGCGCGTGCGCCGGGTCTCGCCGCGGTTCTGGAAGTACTGGAAGGCCATCTTCAGCGCCACTTCCACCCCGGCCGAGCCATTGTCGGCGTAGAACACCTTGGCCAGCGGCGCGCGACCGGGCTGGCGCGGTGCCAGCGTCAGCAGGCGTTCGGCCAGGGTGATTGCCGGCTCATGGCTGAATCCGGCCAGCATCACCTGTTCCAGCTGCCCGGCCTGGGCGGCGATGGCCGCGCCGATGCGCGGCTCGGCATGACCGAACAGATTCGTCCACCAGCTGCTGACCGCGTCCAGATAGCGGTTGCCGTCGTGGTCGATCAGCCAGGCGCCCTGGCCACGCGCGATCGGCACCAGCGGCAGGGTGTCCGGATGCTCGCGCATCTGCGTGCACGGGTGCCACAGCACCTGCAGATCGCGTTGCTGCCACTGCCGGGCCAGCGGGGAGGGGGTTGGGTCTGCTAGCATTTCGGGCTCATGAACATGTTGCTGCCTGCACATTCTATCGGCCCCGGCGCACGCGCCGGCCGCCGCGGAGATTCCGCATGAACGACGACCGCAGCGGCCGTCGCCTGCCGATCATCCACCGGATCACCGACGAGGAGAACGGCCCTTTCCAGCGCCAGCACCTGGACCTGGAGTTCTCCAACGGGGAACACCGGCGTTTCGAGCGCCTGGTCAGCCGTGGCCATGGTGCCGTGGTGGTGGTGCCGATGCTGGACGAGGAGACCGTGCTGCTGGTGCGTGAATACGCCGCCGGCGTGCACCGCTACGAGCTGGGCCTGGTCAAGGGCCGCATCGATGCCGGTGAAACGCCTGAACAGGCTGCCGACCGCGAACTGAAGGAAGAGGCCGGCTACGGCGCGCGCCAGGTCGACGTGCTGCGCGCGATGACCCTGGCGCCGACCTACATGAGCCACCAGTCGTGGCTGGTTGTGGCGCGCGACCTGTACCCGGAAAAGCTGGCCGGCGACGAGCCGGAAGAGCTGGAAGTGGTGCCGTGGAAGCTGGCCGAGCTGGACCAGCTGATGCTGCGCGAGGACTTCTCGGAAGGGCGCTCGCTGGCCGCGTTGTTCATCGCGCGTCAGTGGCTGCAGGGGCGCCGATGATCAAGCTGACCACCGAGCTGCGCGAGACCACGATCGCGATCGCCCAGCAAGCGGGGCAGGCGATCATGCAGGTCTACAGCGATGGTTTCGACGTCACCCTGAAAGCCGACGACAGCCCGGTGACCGCCGCCGATCTCGCCGCCGACCGGGTCATTCAGCAGGGCCTGCGCCAGCTGACCCCCGACCTGCCGATCCTCTCCGAGGAATCGGCGCTGGTGCCGTGGGAACAGCGCCAGCACTGGGGCGCCTACTGGCTGGTCGACCCGCTGGATGGCACCCGCGAATTCGTCAAGCGTAACGGTGAGTTCAGCGTCAACATCGCGCTGATCTACCAGGGCGCGCCGGCCTTCGGCGTGGTCCAGGCACCGGTGACCGGCATCGTCTGGCACGCCATGCGTGGCGAGCTGGCCTACCGCCGCCAGGGCCTGCACGACAGCGTGCTGCGTACCCGCACGCCTGCCACCGCACCGCTGCGGGTGGCGGCCAGCCGCTCGCACCGCTCGCCGGAAACCATTGCCCTGCTCGAACGCATGGGCGACATCGAAACGGTGGCGCAGGGCTCTTCGCTGAAATTCTGCCGCATTGCCGAAGGCGGGCTGGATGTGTACCCGCGGCTAGGCCCGACCTCCGAATGGGACACCGCAGCGGGTCAGTGCATACTGCACGCCGCAGGTGGCGCGGTGCTGTCGGCCAGCACCGGCAAGCCGTTCCGCTACAACCGCCGTACCACGCTGCTGAACGGTGATTTCATCGCCCTTGGCGATACCCGCCTGCCGTGGCGTGATTGGCTGTCCGACTGACCCTTGGAGCCCGCATGAGCGATACCCCCACCGCCGGCAGTGCCGCCAGCACCGAACTGGAGCGCCTGCTGGCGATCATGGCGCGCCTGCGCGATCCGCAGGGGGGCTGCCCCTGGGATCTTGAGCAGACCTTCGCCACCATCGCCCCGTACACCATCGAAGAGGCCTACGAGGTCGCCGATGCGATCGACCGCGGCGACCTGGATGACCTGTGCGACGAACTCGGCGACCTGCTGCTGCAGGTCGTGTTCCATGCGCGCATGGCGGAAGAGCAGGGGTCATTCGCCTTCGCCGATGTGGCCCGTGCGATCAGTGACAAGATGCAGCGCCGGCATCCGCATGTGTTCGCCGATGTCAGCGTGGACGACGCCGATGGCGTGATGCGCAACTGGGATGCGATCAAGCGCGCCGAGCGCGCCGCCAAGGGCGACCCGGACACGTCGGCGCTGGCGGGCATCTCCCGCGGGCTGCCCGAATGGCAGCGTGCGGTGAAGCTGCAGTCGCGCGCGGCCAAGGTCGGCTTCGACTGGCCCGGCCCACTGCCGGTGCTGGACAAGGCGGCCGAAGAACTGCAGGAGCTGCGCGAGGAATTCGAGCGTGGCGACATCGCCGGCAACAAGGCGCGGCTTCAGGAAGAACTGGGTGACCTGCTGTTCGTCTGTGCCAACCTGGCCCGTCATGCCGATATCGACCTGGGCGCGGCGCTGCGTGGTGCCAACCACAAGTTCGAACGCCGCTTCCGCGCCATGGAAGCGCAGGCGGACGCGCAGGGCGAACGCCTGGCCGCGCTGGACCTGGATGCACAGGAAGCACTGTGGCAGCACGCCAAGGCTGCGGAGAAGGCGTGAAGACCCTTGCCCTGTTCCTGCTGACTGCGCTGGCCGAGATCGTGGGCTGCTACCTGCCGTGGCTGTGGCTGCGCAAGGGCGGCAGCGTCTGGCTGCTGCTGCCGGCCGCGGCAAGCTTGGCCCTGTTCGCCTGGCTGCTGACCCTGCACCCCACCGCCAGCGGCCGCGTGTATGCCGCCTACGGTGGCGTCTACATCGGCACTGCGTTGTTCTGGCTGTGGCTGGTCGATGGCATCCGTCCCAGCCGCTGGGATCTGCTGGGCGCCGCCCTGTGCCTGGCCGGCATGGCCGTGATCATGTTCGGGCCGCGCCAGCCGGTATGATGCCCGGCGGCTGTTGATCTTCTGTAGAGCCGAGCCATGCTCGACTGTTTTTGATCTTCTGTAGAGTCGAGCCATGCTCGACTGTTTTTGGCAGAGGCAGCCGAGCACGGCTCGGCTCTACAGGAAGCGTTCTACCGCGGGGCCTCGCACCCCAGCATCTTCAGGTCGATGGCTTCGGCCATGCGCCGGTAGCCTTCGTCGTTCGGATGCAGGTGATCGCGGGTGATGTTGGCCGGCAGCGATTCCGGCTGCTTCGGGTCGCGCAGCGCCGCATCGAAATCGACCACGCCATCGAAGCCGCTGTCCTTGCCGCGCGCCCACTGGTTGATCGAGGCGCGGGTGGTGGCCGAGACCGGCTCGTAGCGCTCGGAGCCGCCGAACGGCGTCAGCGTGCCGAGGTAGGCGCGGATGCCATGCGCGTGCAGGCGCGCGGCCACCTGCTGGTAACCCAGCAGCATGTCCGGTGCGTTGCGCCCGGGCAGCGGCTGCGCACCGCCGCCGTGGCGGATGTCATTGATGCCTTCGAACAGGATCACCTGGTCGGCGTCGGCCACCGCGATCGCGTCGCGGTCCAGGCGTGACAGCGCACTGTGGCTGCGGCCATGGTCCAGCACCTTGTTGCCGCTGATGCCCTGGTTGAGCACCACGAAGCGGTCCGGGCAGGCCTGCTGCAGGCGCTGCGCCAGCCGCTCCGGCCACTGGTTGAACGAACCGCGCGTGGCGGTCGCGCCTTCGGTGATCGAATCACCCAACGCAACAATGACCGACGGCCGCTGCTCACGCTGCACCATCAGCGCCGAAAACACATTCTGCTGGTAGCTGACGCGCACCGTGTCGGCTACCGCCTCCTGCCTGCCATCGACCACGCGCACCACGGTACGCCGCACCGCCGGCCGGGTCGGCTGCGGGAAGTACGCGGTCACGCTGATCTCCTGCAATGCCGCCACCGGCAGTACCACCGGATCACTCAGCAGCGCGGCACCCACCGGTACGTCGATGGCACGGCGGCCATCGACGGTGACCGGCAGCGCCGCAGCCCTGCCATCCTTCAGGCGCACGCGGATGTCTTCCACATGCAGCGGTGCATCGCCCAGCTCGTTGCTGATGCGCAGGCGCAACGCCTCGCCACGGCTGCCGACCCGGATGTCCTGGCGCACGGTCTGCGCGGCGAACTGTACCGGTGCCTCCGGCTTCCCGTCCTTGCGGTCCGGTGCCGGTGAAGCGGTCCAGGCGGTCACCCAGACCGGAGCGGCCTGGGCGACGGGGGCGGCCACGGCAGCGCCGATGGCCAGCGAAAGCAGGGTGATCCAGCGCTGCATGGCAGGTGTCCGCTCAGGTCAGGAGAAGTAGGTGCCGCCGTTGACGTCCAGGTTCGCACCGGTGATGAACGCCGCTGCATCGGAGGCCAGGAACACCGCCGCATCGGCGGCTTCGTCCGGCTTGCCCTGCCGGCGCAGCGGGGTGTTGCCGGCAACGGCGGCGCGCACTTCCGGCTTGGTGAATTCGTCATGGAAGCGGGTGGCGATCATGCCGCAGCACAGCGCGTTCACGCGGATGCCCTTCGGACCCAGTTCCTTGGCCATGGCGCGGGTGAAGGTCATCACTGCGGCCTTGGCGGTGGCGTAGATCGACGCGCCCGGGCCACCACCATCGCGGCCGGCCTGCGAAGCGAAATTGACGATGGCCGCGCCTTCGCCCATGTGCGGCACCACCGCGTGGGTGGTCAGGTAGGTCGAGGTCAGGTTGAGGTCCATCACCGTGTGGAAGAACGCCGGGTCGATCTCGGCCAGCGGGCGACGCTGCACCATGCCGCCGGCCACGTTCACCAGCAGATCGATGCGATCACCGAACGCTGCCTGGGTCGCGGCAACGAGGCCGGCCACGGCCGCGGCATCGGTGACGTCGGCGCGGTGCACGATGGCCTGGCCACCGGCGGCCTGGATCTGCGCCAGCGTTTCGTTGGCGCTGGCCTCATCGTTGGCGTAGTTGATGCAGACGCGTGCGCCGGCAGCGGCCAGCTTGATCGAGACGGCTCGGCCGATATCACGGCCACCACCGGTGACGATGGCCACCTTGTCCTGGAACGACATGCGGGAAACTCCTTGGTTTGCGGGGGAATGAAAGGGAAATGCGTGCTCAGCCGCCACGGCGGTCAAGCTTGTGGATCGGTCCGGTCCACCACCACAGCGCGGCCAGCGACAGCGGCACCAGCGCGGCGACGAGGATGAAAATCGGAGCGTAGGAATGGCGGGTCAGCACCGGCACCAGCCAGGTGGTGATCAGCGTGCCGGCCACCGCAGCCAGGCCACCGAGGCCGGCGAGGGTGCCGACCGAGCGGCCATCGAACAGATCACCCGGAAGGGTCTGGATGTTGCCGATGGCGACCTGGAAACCGAACAGCACCGCGGCAATCGCCAGCACTGCGAACAACGGCTGATTGGCCAGCACCGCGCCCAGCAGGGCAGGGGCCATGATCACGCAGCCCAGGGTGATGGACAGCTTGCGTGCGCGGTCAACGCTCTGCCCGGCACGGATCAGGCGTCCGGACAGCCAGCCGCCGCTGAGGCTGCCGAGCATCGCGCCCACGAACGGCACCCAGGCGAACAGGCCGATCTGCTTGATGTCGAAGCCGAAGGTCTCGGCCAGGTAGATCGGCAGCCAGGACACGAAAAGCCACCAGATCGGGTCCAGCAGGAAGCGGCAGGCGAGCATGCCCCAGCTCTGCCGGTGGGCCAGCAGCGAGCGCACGCTCACCTTCGGCGCGGCGGCATCCTGCTGCCCGGCCTGGTCTTCCATGATCAGGCGGCGTTCGGCGTCGCTCACCCACGGGTGCTTGTCCGGGCCGGCGCGGTAGACGAACAACCACGGCAGCAGCCACAGGAAGCCGATGGCACCGACCAGCACGAAGGTGCCGCGCCAGCCCAGCCACAGGTACAGGCCGGCGATGGCCGGTGCGGACACGATTGCGCCGATCGACGCGCCGGCGTTGAACACGCCCTGCGCGAGTGCGCGTTCGCGCGCCGGGAACCACTCGGCATTGGCCTTCACCGCGCCCGGCCAGGCACCGGCCTCACTGATGCCGAGCATCGCCCGCACCAGGCTGAAGGACAGCATCGAATGGGTGACCGAATGCAGGGCGATGGAGATCGACCACACGCTGATCGACAGGGCAAAGCCCAAGCGCGTGCCGATCATGTCGAACAGGCGGCCGAACAGGAACTGCCCGGCGGCGTAGAACAGCATGAACACGGTCACCAGCAGCGCGTAGTCATCCTTGGTCGCGCCCACTTCCTTGGCGATTTCCGGCCACATCACCGCCAGTGCATTGCGGTCGATGTAGTTGATGACCGTGGCCACGGCGATCAGGCCGACGATCAGCCAGCGCACGGCCGAGCGCACCGGTACCTTGCGCAGTTGGCTCACCACTGCAGGGCCGTTCACTTCGCGTCACCCTTGCTGCGGTCCATGCGCGCGTGGCTGCCGCTCCAGCGGTAGGCGTAGCCATCGACGGTCACGCTGTGCTCGCCCTTGGCGGCGCTGTCATCGGCCACACCCAGGGCGATGCGTGCACCGCTGGCCAGGCGCAGCTCGATCACCTCGGCATCGTTGCCGCGGGTGCGCACGATGTTCTTGATGCGGCTGTCGGCGCCGTGCACGTACTCGGCGGTGCCGTTGTACTCGCCATGCGGCTCCAGCACGCTGAAGAAGGTCACGTCCTTCTGGCCTTCCACGCGCTGCAGCAGGGCCGGCTCGCGGCGCAGGTTGAATTCGGGATCGTTGGCACCGCTTTCCACCAGCATTGCCTGCGCAGGTGCGCTGCTGCCGAAGCGATAGGTGTAGAAGCGGCCATCCAGCAGCCAGGCCAGCGTGCGCGGCTCGCTGCCGGGCTTGCTGCGCGCGTCCAGCCACAGGTGCTGGTAGCCGTTGTCCTTGCCCAGCACCGGGCGCTGGCTGGTGAAGTGCTCGGCCTCGAAACCGGTGGTGACGATGTGGCCGTTGAAATGCAGCGGCAGGTCGTAGCGCGCGGCGTTGTCACCGTGCACCTGCAGCAGGTCCAGCACCACCGGCAGGCCCAGTTCGGGGTGGCGCAGCAGCGCCTGGGTGCGGGTGAACACCACGCCGGGGTAGGCGTCGCGCATGGTCGCCGAGGCGATCTGGGTATCGGTGTCGGCCTGGAAGAAACGCACCTGCGGCGCATGCTCCTCGCCGCGCTTCCAGTCGCCCTTGAAGTGGCTCTGCTCGTCCACTACCAGGGTGTTGTGGGCCACGGTCTGCTTGGCCCAGCTGCGGTTCTCGGCGAGGTAGATGCCGCCGCGCTTGGCTTCCACGTTGAGGAAGCGCGCCGCGCCGTAGTCGGTCACCACGGCCTTGCCGTTGTCGTAGAACAGCCAGTTGAGCTTGTCGAAGTGGCCGTGGCCCATGCCCTGCATGGTGTCTTTCTGCACCAGCGCCTGGCCGTCCTCGCCGTTCATGCGCAGGATCGCCAGGCCGCCGCGGTCGCCGTCGGGGCCGTCGCGCAGCAGCATGGGCTTGTAATCGAAGGGTTTGGCCTTGTTGGCCGCCAGCGCCTGCGCCACCTGCAGGCCTTCGGGCGAGAGCAGCAGGCGTTTCTGCTGCTGGGCGACCGACAGCAGGTGGTCATCACCGGTGCGTGCATAGGCGATGCCGATGCCGGCCACCAGCTCCTCGGTGTCGATGCCCTTGTCGAGGATCGCATCGTTGATCGGGAAGAACAGGCCGTCGTAGCTGGTCTGCACCAGCACATCCACGGCCTTCAGCAGCACGCCGTCGCGGCGCGCGAAGATCTTCCGCTGCGGCTCGTTGCGTTCGATGGCGTTGGCGAACAGCAGGAACGGCGCCAGCGCATAGCGCTGGTAATACGGCCCTTCCTCGTAATATCCATCGGGGGAGAACAGCAGGTCGATCTGCCGCAGGAAGCCGAATTTGTCGTCGTTCTGGCTGCCGCGCAGGGATTTCTCCACCAGCTCCTGGTCACGCAGCACGTAGCCGGTCATGCCGGTCGCGGCCACCGCCCAGGTCGCATGGTTGTGGATCTGGTCGTAGTTCTTCGGCTCGCTGATCAGGAATTCGGCCATCGGCCGGAACAGCTTCGAATCGATGATCTGCCGGTCCTGCGCGGACAACGCGTCGCGGATCGCGTCGTAGCCCTGGATGGCGTTGACCAGCCACACCGAATCGTTCAGCACCTGCCAGAACACGCGGCCGGGAATCTGTCCGCGGCCTTCCGGGTGCGGGCCCAGCGTCGGGTAGAGCTTGGCGTACTGCAGCAGCATGTCGCGCGAGTAATCAACATAGGCCTTGTCGCCGGTCAGCCGGTACAGCGTGCCGGCCGCCAGCAGCGCCTGGTAGTTGCGCTTGTGCTGTTCATGGGTGCGACCGCCGCCCTTGTCCTTGGGTACCGGCACGTCGATGCCGGCCTTCATCATCTTCTTCAGCGACGCCTCGGTGCGCGCCTGCTCCTTGGCGAACCACGGGTAGCGGCTGCCTTCGCTGGCCATCCGCTGCCACTGTGCGGCGGTCACCAGCACGGGTGCGGTGTCGGCCTGGCGCGCGGTGGCGGCCGGGGCCGCCAGCAGCGGCGCGGCCGGCAGCAGGGCAAAGGGGACGGCCAGGGCCAAGGAAACGAATAGCGGCTGCAACCTCATCGATCAACTCCGGTGCTGGTGCGGGACAGGGCAACCTCGCCCACCTTGGGATACCAGTCCACCCCCGTGGCCTCGCGCGCGGTCATCGCCAGCGCCGGATCGGCACCGGTGGCGGGCAGGGCAGGGGTGGGCGTCCACAGGCCGCTGGCGGCCTGCTGCAGGGTCACGCTGCGGCTTTCGACGCCGCTGGGGAACACGGTGCTTGCCTGCGGCGACTGCACGTTGCCGCTGAAGGCGATGCCGGCCAGCGAACTGGCGGCGGTGGGCGGGTTCTTGCTGGTGCGGTTGACGATCAGGTTGGCGCTGAAGCGGCTGTTGCTGGCGGCCACGTCGATGCCCTTGGCAGCGTCGTGGCCCACGCCGAAGCTGATCTTCGCCACATCCACGAACGTGTTGCGGCTGATGGTGGCGTTGACCACCGGCGCATAGCCGGACAGCGGCGGATCGGCCTGCGCGTCCATGATCGCCAGCGCCGAGCGGTTGCTGGAACCGGCCAGGCGCTCGAAGTAGTTGTTGCTGACGGTCTGGTCGGTGTTGATGATGCGCACGCCGCCGGTGCCGGCCTTGTCGTCGCCGAGGAAGACGTTGTCGAGCACCCGGTTGCCGTTGCCGTGGCGCAGGGTCAGCGCGCCGGCCGAGCGATAGAAGACGTTGCCGCGGTAGGTGTTGCCACCGGACTTGTTGGAGACGATCTCGGTCTCGCCGTCGCAGCCTTCGAACCAGTTGTTTTCCACGGTGCTGTTGGAATCGCTCAGCGAGGTATCGCTGGTGCCGACGCGGATCGTTTCGCCGCCGTTGACGCCGAGCAGCGGGCGCGGCCCGAACCAGTTGTGGTCGATGCGGTGCTGGTTGTCCAGGCCCTGGGTGGCATCGCGCACCACCACCACGGTCGGCCCGGCATTGGTCTTGCCGCGCAGCTGGCTGTGGTCGAGGCGGTTGTGGCTGCCGTACAGCGACACCCAATAGTCCTGGTCGCTGGCATCGGGGTTGGTGTAGTCGTCGATGACCAGGCCGGTCACCCGGCTGTGGCTGGCCACCGCCTTGCTCGATTCGCGGAAGGCCACCACCGCGTCGCCCGGCGCATAGCCGTTGCGGAACACCAGGTTGGAGACCTGCAGGTAGCTGCCGGCCAGGCGCAGGTCCGAGCGCCCGCTGAGGATCACCTTGCCCGGGGTCTGCGCGCGCAGGGTGATCGGCGCGGCCTCGGTGCCCTGACCCTTCAGCAGCAGGCGGGTGTCGGCCCAGGTGCCGTCGGCCAGCACGATTTCGTCGCCTGGCTGCAGGGCGGCCGCGGCGGTGGTGAACTCGGCGGCATCGTGCACCAGCCAGCTGGCGGCCTGTGCCGGTGAAGTGGTCAGGCAGATTGCCAGACCAGTTGCAAGGAATGATCCGGGAAGCCTGTTGGAAGGGCGGTACGAAGTCGATTCGGTGCGCATGAAGTCCTTCCAGGGACGGCCGGGCCGTCGTTTCGGGTGGGTGTGCATACCACTTGCGGGGCCTGTTGTAAGCCAGCTTTCGCGCAAAGTCATGCTGCATCAGCACATTTAATGACGGCCAAGTGGTATGAAACAAAGGTATTAAGAAAAATCCAGTCCAGTTGGTTGACATTTGTAGGTCCGCATGTCGAAGCTGCGTCCACGCCTGCCAACCAGGCGATCCTTTGGGAGGAGGAAACCATGCGGCAATCTGCCGGAGCTGTACGCACCATCACGCTGTCACCCACGCCCCTCGTCGTGGCCTTGCTTGCCGCGCTTGCCGCCGCTCCGCTGGCGCAGGCGCAGTCCACCACCGGCAGTGCCGGGCAGGACGCCACCACGCTGGACCAGGTGCAGGTCACCGGCATCCGCGAATCGATGCAGAGTTCGATCAACAAGAAGCGCGACGATACGGTCATCGCCGACGTGCTCTCGGCCGACGACATCGGCGACCTGCCGGCACCGTCGCTGGCCGATGCGATCGAAACGCTGACCGGCGCCGCCTCGACCCGCGACAAGACCGGTGCCTCGGAGATTTCCATCCGCGGCCTCGGCGCCTTCCTCAGCAGCACCAATTTCAATGGCCGCGAGATCACCAACGGCAGCGGCGACCGCTCGGTGAACTTCAACATGTTCCCGGCCGAGCTGATCAATACGGTGGCCATCTACAAGACCCAGCGCGCCGACATCATCGAAGGCGGCGTGGCCGGCACCATCGGCCTGGAGACGGTGAAACCGCTGGAATACGGCAAGCGCTCGGTGCAGTTCGACCTGCGCGGCAGCTGGGCCGAGTATGACAAGAAGTACCGCGATGACGATGGCATCGGCTACCGCGGCACCGCCAGCTACATCGACCAGTTCGAGTTCGGCGACGGCCAGAAGCTGGGTATCTCGCTGGGCTTCCAGCGCTTGGACGGCACTGACCCGGAAGAGAGCATCACCAGCGGTTCCACCTGGTACGCCTGCGATGGCAACCAGAACGCGGCCAATGCCAACTGTTCCGAAGTCGGCGCGCAGGCCATCGCCAACGGTGCGCCGTACTACCTGGTGCCGAGCAGCCGCATCTACCGCCTGAAGCAGGAACGCAACGACCGCCAGAGCGAGTTCGCCGCGGTGCAGTGGCGGCCCAACGATGTGGTCGAAGTGAACGTCGACTTCGAGCATACCCAGCGCAACTGGTATGAAAACCGCAGCGACCTGAGCCTGTCCAACGCGCGTCGCGGCATCACCCAGCGCGAGGTGGACGAGAATGGCATCGTCCGCCACCTGCATGGCAGCACCTCGATCGACTCCACCTCCAACCGCTACTGGCGCGGCGAGGAGTACACCGGTGGCGGCCTGAACCTGATCGTGCGGCCGAGCCCGGCCTGGGAACTGTCCACCGATCTGTCCTACTCGCATACCAACCGCCTGGACAGCGAGCGAATGACCCGCCTGCGGGCCAACCAGCGCGACATCAACAATGCCGTCGTGCCGGGCATCAGCAGCGGCGCCACCGGTTATGTCGACTATGACTGGGACTGGCATGGCGAAGTGCCGAGCGTGGCCCTGGCGCCGAACTTCGACGTGCAGAACTGGGATGCGTACTCCGGGGCGGCCCGCGTCACCTCCAGCGCGACCGAGAACGACCACAGGATCAAGGCCGGCCGCTTCGACGCCAGCTTCATGCCGGAGTCGGGCTTCTTCACGCGCATCAAGGGCGGCGTGCGCGCCAGCCAGGCCGACTACCGCCTGCGCGACAACACCCTGGTGACCGACTACGACCAGCGCGTCGCCGCCGACAAGGCAAAGATCATCGCCGCCAACCAGGCCTGCCGCGCGCCGTTCCCGCAGAGCGATTTCATGGATGCCGCCAGCGGCAACACGATCTCTTCGTGGGCCTACTTCGATCCCAACTGCCTGTACCAGTCCTTCCGTGGCAGCCTCGACAGCGGCCTGGATCCGGATTTCCAGGATCCCAACAACGTCGACATCACCGAGACGACGCGCGCGCTGTACCTGCTGGGCGAGTTCAGCAGCAGCCTGTTCGGGCTGCCGGTGACCGGCAACGTCGGCCTGCGCTGGGTCAAGACCGATGTGCGTTCGGAGGGCGTGCGCACCGACCTGCGGATCGAGGACAACGGCGATGGCACGATCCGCCTGCAGCCGACCGGCAACTACACCACCCAGGTGTTCAAGGCCGGCAATGACAAGCTGCTGCCCAGCCTGAACGCGGCCTTCGAACTGCGTCCGGACGCGCTGCTGCGCGTCGGTGCCTATCGCGCCATGTCGCGCCCGGACATCGCGGCGCTGGGTGCCGGCCGCACCATCAATGTCAGCAGCGATGCCACCTACGGCAACCTGGCTGACGCGCTGGACGACATCAGTGCCAGCGGCAACCCGGCCGCGCAGCCGCTGATGTCCTGGAACGGCGACCTGTCGCTGGAGTGGTACCCGAACCCGGACACCCTGCTGGCTGGTGCGGTGTACTGGAAGCAGTTCAACGGCGGCACCGCCACCGCGCTGGTGCCGGAGACCTACACCATCAACGGGCAGACCGTGACCGTGCCGGTGCGCCAGCAGGTGACCACCGACGATGACAGCACCCTGACCGGCCTGGAGCTGAGCGTCACCCATCGCCTGTCCTACCTGCCCAAGCCGTTCGATGGGCTGGGCTTCAAGCTCAGCTACAACTACGCCGACGCCGACTACGAGACCCAGGATTCGCGACTGGGCGAGCAGCTTGCCGCCGATGGCACCGTCATCCCGGCCATCGTGCCGCCGGCCGGTCTCAGCGGTTTCTCGCGGCACGTGCTGTCCGGTTCGATCTACTGGGACGTGGGCCGCTTCAACATCCAGGCCATCGGCAAGTTCCGCTCGCACTACTACCAGGACTTCACCGGCAACACCGCGCAGCAGAACCGCTACTACGACGACAACACCAGCGTCGACCTGCGCATGCGTTACAAGGTCAACAAGCAGTTGTCGCTGTCGCTGGAGCTGATGAACCTGACCAACGAACCGCGCGTGGCGTACCAGCCGCTTTACGGCAATTTCCGTGAAGTGGTGACCTACGGGCGGCGTGCGTATTTCGGTGTACGATACAAGTTCTGAACAGGGCGGCGCGGCCAGTGGTCGCGCCGTCGCTCCATCCGGACCCGCACCGCGCACGGTGGCCCGGGACGGGCCCGGAGGGAACCGCCAAGGGTCAGCCGCATGTCCGCCAACCGCCTCTACCAGACCATCGCCGCCAAGCTCCGCAAGCTGATCGAGGACGGCGAATTCCCGCCGGGCTCGCGCCTGCCGGGCGAGCGTGAGCTGGCCGAACGATTCGGCGTCAGCCGGGTGACCGTGCGTGAAGCCGAGATCGCCCTGGAAGCCCAGGGCTGGATCGCCATCCGCATTGGCTCGGGTGTGTATGTCAAGCCACGCCCGACGCAGGCCTCCGGTGGCCTGCCCGATGTCAGCGCGTTCGACCTGACCGCCGCCCGCGCGGTGTTCGAGGCCGAGGCCGCGGCGCTGGCCGCCAGCAACATCGACGAGGCCGGCATCGCCGAACTGCAGGTGCTGGCCCAGGCCCTGTGCCGCCGCGACCTGACCGATGAGGAGGCCGGCGACTTCGACCGCCGCTTCCACCTGACCATCGCCCGCCTGTCCGGCAATCCGGTGGTGGAGTACTTCATCCAGCAGATCTGGCGCATGCGCAGCGACCTGCCGCGGGTGGCCGAGGTCTACGCGCGGGTCTGCCACGACGACGGTGCCAGCCGCGCCGACGAGCACATGGCGATCTTCGAGGCGCTGCGCAGCCGCGACCCGGTGGCCGCGCGCAATGCCATGCGCTACCACTTCCAGCGCCTGTTCGAGGCGATGCTGGAAGCGACCGAAAGCCAGGCGCTGGAAGAAATCCGCCGGCGCACCCAGCAGGACCGCGAGCGCTTCCTGGCCACGACCCGGATCTGAGCCGTACCACTGCCGGCTGCGCTGCCGCACTGCAGCAGCGTGCGCGCGCTATGCTGGCCGCTGGACGTCTGAGGAAAGGAAAGCGTGATGTTCCCGACCGTGTTTTTCACCCTGGTGCTGGCCGTGGTGGCCGTCATCATCCTGTTCAAGGCCGTGCGCATGGTGCCGCAGGGCTACGAATGGACCGTGGAGCGCTTCGGCCGCTACACCCACACCATGTCGCCCGGCCTGCATTTCCTCATCCCCATCGTGTACGGGGTGGGGCGCAAGGTGAACATGATGGAGCAGGTGCTGGACGTGCCGGGCCAGGAAGTGATCACCAAGGACAACGCCGCGGTGCGCGTCGATGGCGTGGTGTTCTTCCAGGTGCTGGACGCGGCCAAGGCCGCCTACGAGGTGGCGGTGCTGGAAGTGGCGATGATCGCCCTGGTGCAGACCAACATCCGTACCGTGATCGGCTCGATGGACCTGGATGAATCGCTCAGCCAGCGCGAGGTGATCAACGCCAAGCTGCTGAGCGTGGTCGACCATGCCACCAACCCGTGGGGCGTGAAGGTCAACCGCATCGAGATCCGCGACATCCAGCCGCCGCGCGACCTGCTCGATGCAATGGCGCGGCAGATGAAGGCCGAGCGCGAGAAGCGCGCGCAGATCCTGGAAGCGGAAGGTTCGCGGCAGTCGGAGATCCTGCGCGCCGAAGGTGAGAAGCAGGCCACCGTGCTGGAAGCCGAAGGCCGCCGCGAAGCCGCCTTCCGCGACGCCGAGGCCCGCGAACGCCTGGCCGAGGCCGAAGCGAAGGCCACCCAGGTGGTCTCTGCGGCGATCGCCGAAGGCGATGTGCAGGCGATCAACTATTTCGTCGCGCAGAAGTACGTCGAGGCCTTCAAGGAACTGGCGAGCTCGCCGAACCAGAAACTGGTGCTGATGCCGATGGAAGCCAGTGGCGTGATCGGCTCGATCGCCGGTGTCGCCGAACTGGCCAAGCAGGCCCTGGCCAACCAGGAATCCAAGCCGGCCCGTAAGGGCCCGCCGCCGTTCGGAGGCTGACATGCGCTGGGAAGTCGTCGCGTGGGGAGCGCTGGCGTTGCTGCTGTTCGCCGCCGAGGCGCTGGCACCGGGCGCGTTCATGCTGTGGATCGGCATCGGTGCCGCCGCGGTGTTCGTGCTGGTGGCGGTGTTCGCCGATATCCCGCTGCTGTGGCAGGTGGTCGCGTTCGTGGTGCTGAGCGTGCTGTCGATCCAGTGCTACCGGCGCTGGGGCAAGCCGCATGCGCGGGCAAGCGACAAGCCGCTGCTGAACCGCCGCGCCGAGCAGCTGGTCGGCCGGGTGGTGGCGTTGCCGCAGGCGATCATCGACGGGCAGGGCAGGGTCAGCATCGATGATGCGTCGTGGCAGGTGAGCGGGCCCGACCTGCCGGCGGGTGCGCGGGTGAGGGTGGTGGCGGTGCAGGGCAGCGTGCTGCTGGTCGAGGCTGCGGCGTAGGATTTCCAGCCAACAGCGCAGCCCCTCGTGGGTTGTCGCGGATGATTCATGTGTTTGGGTCGGGGGGGGGGGGGGGGGGGGGGGGGGCCCCCAAACAAAAAAACCGGCGGCGGCGCCGCCCGCCCCCGCCCCCCCCCCCCCCCCCCCCCCCACCCCCCCCCCCCC
>NZ_JAMOKY010000029.1:0-48703 GCF_024499815.1 Stenotrophomonas testudinis
CCCCCCCCCCCCCCCCCCCCCCCCCCCCCCCCCCCCCCCCCCCCCCCCCCCCCCCCCCCCCCCCCCCCCCCCCCACCACCCCTGTCTTGCCTGCATGGGAGTTCCGCTTGAGCAATCCGTCCACCGCCACGGCCAATCCCCCGCTGGTCAAGGGCATGAACCGGCGCAGCCAGATCCTGCGCCTGCTGATGCGCTACCGCCATTCGGGCGTTTTTTCCGGGATGAACCTGGAAGCCTCCGGCCCCCACACCGATATCCCGGCCGACGGGAACCCTGACCAGTTCGTCAGCGACCTGGAGGCACTGGGGCCGACCTTCGTCAAGCTTGGGCAGATGCTCTCCACGCGCCCGGACATGATCCCGGCCGAGTTCGCCACGGCCTTGGAACGCATGCAGGAGAATGTGGCGCCCATCCCGGTCGAGCGCATCCATGCCGTCATCGAGCAGGAACTGGGCGCCGGGGTCAACAAGCTGTTTGCTTCGTTCGACCCAGAGCCGTTGGGCTGCGCCTCGATCGCTCAGGTTCACCGCGCGGTCCTGCACGACGGACGACTGGTGGCGGTCAAGGTGCAGAAGCCGGAGGTCGCCGCGCAGCTGCGTTCGGACCTTGATGCGCTGCGCAGCTTCGCCCTGGCCGCCGACCATCTCACCCAGGTTGGCCGCCGAGTACGCCTGCGCGACTGGCTCAATGAGTTCGGCAAGACGCTGATGCAGGAGTTGGACTACCGCACCGAGGCGGAGAATCTGGCCCGCTTCGGCCGCCACCTCTCGCCCTTCAAGCGGTTGTGGGTGCCCCAGCCGCTGTGGGATTACTGCAGCCAGCGCGTATTGACGATGGAACTGGTCAACGGCGTTCGCGTCGATGCAATCCCCGCCGTGCGCCGTACCGAGCAGCCGATGGACCCCCTGGCTGCCGCGCTGATCCGGGGCTATCTGGACCAGATCTTCGTGCATGGCGAGATCCATGCCGATCCGCATCCCGGCAACCTGCGGGTGACGCCCGATGGCCGCCTCGCGATCTTCGACCTGGGCATGGTCGCGCACATGCCGCCGCGCCTTCGCGAGCGCATGCTGAAGATCCTGTTCGCTGCCGTGGATGGACGAGGCGAGGAGGTGGCCGACGACCTGATCAGCATCAGTACACGCCTGGAGTCATTTGACGAGGAGCGCTACCTGCGTGAGACCGGGCAACTGATTGCCCGATATGCGGCCAGCGGCAGCTTCACCGAGGGCAAGGTGGTGTTGGACATGGTGCGCATCGCCACCGCCTGCGGCCTGCGCACACCGCCGGAACTGAGCCTGATGGGCAAGGCGCTGCTGAACCTGGAGAGCGTCTGCCTGCTGCTGGCACCGGAACTGGACACCCGCCGCATCGTCGAACGACAGCTGCAGCACGTGATGCGGGCACGCCTGAAGAAGTCACTCTCGATGCCCAACCTGGCAAGCGAGGCGATGGAGCTGCAGCAGCTGCTGCGCGATGGGCCGCGCAAGCTGACCGACATCATGGCGTTGCTGGCCGAGAACCGCCTGCAGATGAAGGTGACCGGCCTGGAAGAATCGCGGCTGATGGAAAACCTGCAGAAGATCGCCAACCGCGTGGCGGCTGGCATCATCAGTGCAGCGCTGATCATGGCCGCCTCGCTGATGATGAAGCTGGAGAGCGGCTGGCACATCTTCGGCTACCCGGCCATCGCGCTGTTCCTGATGCTGATCGGCGTCGTGCTCGGACTGGGCATCGTGACCAGTGCATTGCTGTTCGATCGGCGTGCACGTGCGCGCGAGGAACGCGGGCATCGTTGAAGAAGCGGGAAATCACGCCGTTTTTTTAATGAAATCGCGTCGCGGGTTTCACGCTGGTTTTACTTGAAACGCGCGATTTCACCTCATGTAACAAACAAACATTTCAGTCAGGTTCGTGCATGCACTATCGGGTCATCAGCCTGTCATGCACGTGTGCTTGAGGCAGCGCTGGTCGGATGGACACGCGTCGGTACGACGTCCATCACCACCTCCCGTCACTGCCGAAGCCGCTTATGCTCTGGATCCTGCTGCTGTCGCTGTTGCTGTTGGCCTGGCTGTTCCTCGCTTCCGATAAATGGGTGTGGTGGAAAGCGAGCACGTTTTCGCTGCTGCTGCTCTCCCTCAGCACGTGGTGGTTGATCGACAAGCTGTCCGGGGATGGCCTGAATGCCGCAACGCTCTACCACCTGGGCGCCGACATGGAAGGCGCCGGCATCGCGGACTTCAAGGGCTATATCGCCGGCTACATCGCGCTTGTCCTGGTGTCGCTGCTGCCGCTGTTTGCCACGCGGGTGAAGCGCTGGCGTCGTCCGGGCCGCGGTGGCGCATGGTTCGCCGGCTTCGCGGTGGTGTGGATCACCACGATCATGATCAGCCCGCTGGCACGTGATGGCCAGCGCCTGTACCAGCAGCTGCGCCCGGTCGATTTCGCCCGCATCGCGCCGGAGTACCAGGTGCCGACGCAGCCGCTGCAGCGCCCGCGCAACATCGTCTGGATATACGGCGAAAGCCTGGAACGCACCTATCTGGACGAAAACGTGTTCCCGGGCCTGATGCCCAACATCAACCGTCTCACCAGCCAGTCGCTGGACGTGCGCGGGCTGGCCTCGGCCGAAGGCAGCGGCTGGACCATCGCCGGGCTGGTGTCGTCGATGTGCGGCGTGCCGCTGACCACCTCGCAGGGCGATGAAAACAGCATGGACCGCATGGGCACGTTCCTGCCCAAGGCCGTGTGCCTGGGCGACTACCTCAAGCAGCAGGGTTACACCAATCATTACCTGGGCGGTGCCAGCGGCCGCTTCGCCGGCAAGGGCCAGTTCCTGGCCAGCCACGGTTTCGATGAAGTGCACGATCTGGAATGGTTCAAGCAGCAGAAGAAGATCGGCCGCGCGCATTACTCGCCGTGGGGCGTGCATGACGACGTGCTGCTGGACACCGCCTACCAGCGTTTCGAACAGCTCTCGCGCAAGGGCGAGCCGTTCATGCTGACCACGCTGACCATGGACACCCACCACCCGGCCGGCCATCTGCCGGTGGCGTGCAAAGGCCAGCGCTATGAAAGCAAGTACGGCAACATCAACATGCTCAATGCACTGAAGTGCAGCGACCGGCTGATCTCGCAGCTGGTGCAGCGCATCCAGGCCAGCCCCTATGGCAAGGACACGCTGATCGTGATCGCCTCGGACCATCTGGCGATGCCCAACGACCTCACCGACATCCTGACGAAACAGAAGCGCGAGAACCTGCTGCTGTTCCTCGGCGATGGCATTGCCCCGCAGCAGCTGAAGGCCGACGCAGGCACCACGCTGGATTCGGGTGCGACCCTGCTCAACCTGCTGGACCCGCAGCTGAAGACGATGGGCTTCGGTCGTTCGCTGATCGACACCCAGCGCGCGCCCAGCGCCAGCGTGGCGACCCAGCGCGATGGCGGCCGCGATTATCCGCAGTACCTGGCCTTCGCCCGCTCGTTGTGGCTGGGCGAGCCGACCCGCGAACTGAAGATCGATGGAGATGACCAGGTGGTGGTCGGCCTGCAGCACGTGCAGCCGCCGGTGCTGCTGGAGTACGACAAGGACTGGGGCCTGAAGTCGGTATATCTGGAAAACACCTCGCGCCAGTTCGACGATGCCGACCCGGACAACACGCTGGCCTATGTGGATCGCTGCACGGCGTTCGAGGACGGCTCGGCCGACGGCGACTGGTGCGCGCTGCTGGTGAACCGCGACAACGGCATCAAGCTGTTCCGCGATGACGACCTGCGTGGCGGCATCGCGGTGGATGCACCGCTGGAATCGTTCCAGGGCCCGCGCCCGAGCGTGCGCCAGGCGCACATGATCACCCAGAAGGGCCGCCGCACCCGTGCGGGCCAGTACATGCTGGAACTGGTGGCGAGCCAACGCCCGGACCGCGGTTTCTGGATCGAGGCGGTGTCGTCGCAGCGCAAGGTGGTGCTGGCCCAGCAGTGGGTGCAGCCGGATGCGGACGGCAAGATCAACGTCTCGTTCGGGCTGGACCACGAGGTGGATGATCTGGAGATCCGGGCGTGGTTGAACCATGCCGAGAAGCTGGCGGTGGATACGTTTGCGCTAGTGCCGTCGCGCGCACGACCGCGGGGGTAGAGGGTTTTTCTTCTGCCGGGCTTGCAGCCCTGCACCCGCAGAAGCAACGGCAAGGGCAACGGTAACGGCAACGGCAACGACGGGCATTCCGTGGGATGGCGGGGCACTGTGGGTTTGCGCGGACGCCGTAAATACGTCCCTGTAGGCTTGGTCGCCGCTTGCTCGTGTGCGCTGTCCTGCGCACACGGCAAGACCGGGGTTGGGCGTCCTGCCGAACCCGCCCGAGGCATGCCTCGGGCCCATGCGGCTCGCACCCCGCAAACCCACAGTGCCCCGCCTTCGACAGTTGGCCGGTGGCTGTAGGTGGGTGGCGACCGTTGGTCGGCACATCTGTCAGATATCGATATCCGACCCCGTGCCGACCAACGGTCGGCGCCCACCAACAGCAGCATCATGCCGTTCCGACAGATCGCGGAGAACTGTCGAAGGCGGGGTGGGTCCGGTTGAGGGGGTGTGAGCGGCATGGATGCCGCGACCAAGCCTACATGGACGTATTTACGGCGTCCCCCTCAACCGGACCCGCCCCGCCAACCCTCAGCAAACCAGCTTCTGCTGTTGCTTTGGCTTCGGCTTGAAGCAGGTGCAGGGCTGCAAGCCCTGCAGAAAACCTCAATTACTCCGGAGGGGTGTCGCGTACCAGGTGGATGTCGGTCGGGGTCGACAGCGGGATGTCCCGCTCGGCCAGTATCTGCAGCAGGCTGAAATACAGATCACTGCGCGTGCCGTACACCTGCCGCGGGCTCGCCACGTAGGCGAAGCTGTTGAACGTGATCTGGCCGCCGCCAATGCTGTCGATGAACACCGACGGCGCCGGCTGCTGCAGCACCGCCTGGTGCGCACCATAGGCATCCAGCAGCGCCTGCTTCAGGCCCGCCACGTCGGTGCTGGTCGGCACCGCGAACTGGATCTGGATGCGGCCCTGGTTGTTGCCCATCGTCATGTTGCGGATGGTCTTGGTGATCAGCTCCGAGTTCGGCACGATCAGCGTCGACTTGTCGCCCACCTGGATCTCGGTCGAACGCACGTTGATGCGGCGGATGTCGCCTTCCTGGTCACCCAGCTTCACCCAGTCGCCGATCTTCACCGGTCGCTCGGCCAGCAGGATCAGGCCCGAGACGAAGTTCTGGATGATCGCCTGCAGGCCGAAACCAATACCCACCGACAGCGCGCTGGCCAGCAGCGCCAGGTTCTTCATGTCCAGGCCCATCGCGGTCAGCGCCCACAGGCCCACCAGGATGATGCCGACGTAACCGGCGATGGTGCTGATCGAGTTGCGCGCGCCCAGGTCCAGCTCGGTCTTGGGCAGGTAGGTGTCGGTCAGCCAGCGCTGCATCAGCTGGGTCAAGCCCACGCCGATCAGCAGCACCAGCACGCCGGTGGCGATGCGGCCGGGCTGCAGCGTCAGGTCCTTGTTGATCGTGATGCCGTTGGCCAGGGCGGCGATGCGCTCGACGATGGTGCCGACGTTGCCGAACGGCGCGGCCAGGGCCAGCAGCGCGATCAGCACCACCAGGGTGCGCAGCACCGCCGACAGCAGCACGCCGGCCTGCTCCAGCCGCGACACGCTCAGGCCGGTGCTCAGCAGAATGGTCTGGCCCACCTTGCTGTCGGCGTTGAGCAGCCAGGTGCAGAGGTCATCGACGAATTTGAACAGCAGCAGCGCCGCCAGCACCACGATGCTGCCGCCGATCAGCTGCTGGTTCACGAACTTGGCGAAGTTCACGTAGCCCAGCAAAGTGGCGATGATCGCGGCAGTAACCGCGAGGTTGCCGGCCACGCGGGCCAGCACCAGCCAGCTGCTGCGACGTACCGGCACCGCCGCGCCCACGCCGTCGGCCTGCGCCTCCAGCTTGGCCTCGGCTTCGGCAGTCTGGCGGCGATGCAGGCGCGACAGGGTAACCAGCATGGCCATGATCAGCCCGAGGTAGGTCAGCGCGATCACGCCGTCCAGCGCCACCGTGGTCACATCGCTGGTGCGCGTGGCCCGGTCGATGGCCACCAGCACCGTGCTGAACCAGGCCAGCGCGGCCGCGCCCCAAGCGTACTTGCGCAGCTTCAGCGCGGCGGTGTCATCCAGGTTCAACAGGCGCCACGAGGGCCGCTTGGGCACCAGCAGGCAGGCGCTGAGCGCGGCAATGAAGGCGGCAGCGAAGCTGGCCTGCTGCACGCCGTCGGCCACGGTCTGCAGGCGCGGGGCGATACCGCCAATGGCATTGAGCGAGGCGATGAACACCACCACCGCGTAGCCCGGCAGCAGAGTGCCGACCAGCAGCAGCCACATGGCCAGGCCGGAACGGCGCAGGCGGCCATCGGGCGCGCGCTCGGAGGCGGCGAAGCGGCGGCCCAGCGCGCGCAGCCACAGGCGCAGCGGGAACATCATCACCAGCGCGGCCAGCAGGCCCAGCAGCGGCGTGCCCCAGCCTTCCTTGTCCAGGGCGGCCACCAAGGCATCGCGGCCCTGCGCGGCCAGCGGCGTGACCCGGGCGATATCCACCGGCAGCTGCTTGGCGACCTTCCGCCACAGCGCGGGCGACAGCGGCGAATCGACCTTCTGGCCCAGTTCCTCGGTGCGCTGCGCGGTGCGCTGCTTCTCGATATCGTTGGCAAGCTGGCCGGCACGCACGGCACTGGACTTGGCCTGCGCGACCGAAGACGCCAGCGCATCACGCTGGCGGGTGAGGTTGCGGCGCTGCGCCGCCAGCTCGGGCAGCTCGGTGGTGCCCTCCGGCGCCGTGCCCAGCTGGGCCAACTGCTCGGTCAACTGGTCCAGCTGCGGCTGCAGGCTCTTGTCCAGCGCCTCGGCATCGCGGCGCACCTGCGATGCGGTCTCGGACAGCATCGCCAGCGTTTCGGTGGCCTCGGCGGAATCGCGCTTGCGCTCCACGTCCTTCAGGCTGGCATCGAACTGGGCCAGCTGCTGCTTCGGCGTCGGGTCGTCGACCTGGGCCAGCACCGGCGCGGCCAGCAGCAGCGCACCACACAGCAGCAGCGCCAGCGACGGGCCACGCATCAGGATCGTTCGGAGGAAGGAAAGCAAGCCAGCCACACCGGTTCGCGCGGACCACCGCGCCTGCGCGCGACTATACGGCACGGCTGGTCACGCCCGCGTAGAGTCGAGCTTGCTCGACTGGCGTGATGCCATTCGCTACGCGAAATGCAGTCGACCAGCGGTCGACTCTACCCAAGCCCTCAGTACTTCAAGCGCAGCTCTTCCACCTGCGGCTGCTGCAGCGCGTACCAATCCTGGAATTCCTCTTCGCTGATCTCATCCGGCGCGTACACGGCGATGGGGTGCCAGTCGTGGTCGGTCGGCAGCGGCTGGCGCGGGCCCGCGCGCAGGCTGTAGCTGACGCCCTCGTAATCCACCACGTCGTCCACCTGCGGCCACTGCTCGCGGGCAAACGCGGTTTCACTCTTCAACAGGATCACCTGGTACATCGGCACCTCCACTTCGCTTGTATGGGGAAAAAACCCGGCGCTGACGCAAGGATAGCGCTGCGCCGGCGACAGCTGCGCCGCCGCGCGGGCGACGCATTGTTCTGGACGTGGGCCTCGCCCCGGCTTCACCTGCCCATGGCGAGCCCGACGGCATGGTGGAGGTCCGTTCCCAAACTGCCTGTCCATGACCGACCACCCCCCGCTGAAGACCGTCGCCGACCTCAAGCTGCCCCGCTACCTGGGCACCTGGTACGAGATCGCCCGCCTGCCCATGCGCCACGAGCCGGAGGGCTGCACCGACGTGTCGGCGCACTACAGCCTGCTCGACAACGGCAACGTGCAGGTGCACAACCGCTGCCGCATGGACGGCGAGGTGGAAGAGGCCATCGGCGAAGCCAGCCCGGTGGACAATGACAGCGCGCGTTTGGCCGTGAGCTTCCTTCCCAAGGGCCTGCGCTGGCTGCCCTTCACCAAGGGCGACTACTGGGTGATCCAGGTGGCCCCGGACTACAGCGTTGCCCTGGTCGGCAGCCCCGACCGGAAATTCCTGTGGCTGCTGGCCCGCGAACCGCAGCTGGATGCCACCGTGCGCGACCATTATCTGGCCACGGCGCAGCAGCAGGGCTTCGATCTGTCCGAACTGATCCACACCCCGCATACCGGCAACCCCACGGCCTGAGCCCACCCCATGGACCTGAAGAGCGGCTACCCCTGGTGGGCCGTGAGCAATGGGCTGATCCAGGCCTTCCCGTCGCTGCAGCAGGACCTGCGTTGCGATGTCCTGGTGGTGGGCGGCGGTGTCACCGGCGCGCTGATTGCCGATGAGCTGTCCGGCCACGGCCACGAGGTCGCGGTGATCGAGCAGCGCGACATCGGCTGGGGCAGCACCGCGGCCAGCACCGCCCTGCTGCAGTACGAGATCGACACCCACCTGCTGGACCTGGCCCGCCAGTACGGCACCGATGCTGCGGAACTGGCCTACCGCGCCTGCGCAGAGGCCATCCCGGCCCTGGGCGAAGTGGCGCGCGGGCTGAAGAACGTCGATTTCCAGCGCATGGACAGCCTCTATCTGGCCAGCCGCCATCGCGACGTGCCGGTGCTGATGGCCGAGGGTGCCGCACGCCGCCAGGCCGGACTGGACGCCCGCTGGCTGCAGCCGGACGACCTGCAGCAGCGCTTCGGCGTGGACGCCGGTGGCGCGCTGCTGACCCGCCAGGCCGCGCGGGTCGATCCCTACTGCCTCACCTATGGCCTGCTCAAGCGCGTGCGCCGCCGCGGCGGCCATGTGCATGACCGCACCGTGCTGCACCGCCTGGACGCCACCTCACGCGGCGTGACCGCGCGTACCGAGGCGGGGGCCGCCATCCGTGCGCGCCACGTCGTGCTCGCGATGGGCTACGCCAACCAGCGCTGGATCGACCAACGGGTGGCGCGCAACCGCAGCAGCTACGCGTTCATCACCGACCCCATCGGTGCCGACGTGCTGGGCCCGCTGCAGCGCACGATGGTGTGGGAGAGCGCGCGCCCCTACCTGTACCTGCGGGCCACCGGCGAAGGCCGGCTGCTGGTGGGCGGGCTGGACGATGCCATCGACATCCCGGCGCGCCGCGACCGGCGAGTGGAGGGCAAGGCGAAGCAGCTGATGAAGCAGCTGCAGCACTGGTTCCCGCAGCTGGACCCGACCCCGGCGTTTTCCTGGGCGGGCACCTTCGCCGAGACCGCTGACGGCCTGCCGTTCTTCGGCCCGCACCCGCAGTGGGGGCCGCGTGTGCACCTGGCCATGGCCTACGGCGGCAACGGCATCACCTACTCGATGATCGGTGCCGGGCTGCTGCGGGCGCGGATCGAGCGGCGCCGGCATCCGCTGCAGGACCTTTTCGGGTTCGGCCGGGTCTAAGGGGATCCGGGCCTGGCCCGGATCTACCACAAGCCCGCGGCGACAGGCATCATTCAAGCAACGCCTGTTAGCGTCGGCCTGTACCGCCGCGCGTGGCGCGGTCCCTGCCCGTTGGAGCATCGCGATGATCCGTCCCCTGACCCTGCTGCTGTGCCTGGCCAGCCTTCCCGGGACCGTCCTTGCCCAGTCCGCTGCGGGTGCCACGGCACCGCAGTCGCCCGGTCTGGACCTGTCCGTGCCGCAGGCACCGATGCGCTATCTCAACGACCCGACCGTGCAGCAGGACCCGCCGGGCACCTACTACGGCGACAAGAGCGGCCCGCGCGTGCACGACGACGCCCGCATCGCCGACGTGACCGACGACAAGCTGAAGGTGTCCGGCAGCTTCACCACCGGCATCGGTTATTCGAAGGGCTACGGCAACTCGCACTACAACGCCGCCACGCTCAACCTCAGCAAGAACTACACCACCGATGAGGGCAAGACCCACGGGGTCAACGTCAACATCCATGTCAGCGAAGGCAAGGGCCCGGGCTTCGGCCCGTATGGTGGTGGTTTCTATGGCGGCGGTGGCCCGGGTTACTGGGATTACCCGCCGCCTTATGGCTGGTAAACAGCTCCCGCTGCGCTCGCCGGGCATGGCCCGGCGCTACCGTCAGAGCCCACGCTCGGCTGCACATCGCCCCGCCGTTACCGACCTCAATCCAGCCAGCCATCGCGCTCGCTGTGGAGGATCCGCCCGTCATGGCCGCTCAGGCGCACTTCCACGCGCTGGTTGCGGGCGTTGCGTGCTTCCAGCGACCAGGTCGCGCCATCGCGTTCCAGCGAATGGATCTCGCGCAGCCCGTGCGCCTGTGCCTTGGCCAGCACCTGCTCGGTGCCCAGCAGCGCGCGGCCATCGTGTTCGTCGAAGATCTCGCCGGTCTTCGGGTCGACATATACCTCGCTGAAGCGACCATCGGCACGGCTGACATCGGCTTCCCACAGGCCATCATCGCGCTCGATCTCGTGGATCTGGGTGTAGCCGGCCTTGCGCAGGGTCTGCTCGACCTGGGCCATGCCCAGCGGGGCCGCCTGCACGGCGGGGGCGAAGGCCAGGGCGGTGACGGTGGCGAGGGTGAGTGACTTCAACATGGGGGGTCTCCTGTTCGATGCCGGACCATCCCGGCACCGCCACGATGCCGGGTGCGGTTAACAGCCCCTTAGCCGGCGCTGTTAGCCAATGGTTAGCCGCAACCGGCACACTCGCGCCATCCTCCCCGCATGGCTGCCCTCCCCCGTGACGCTGCTGTTCGCCCTGCCCCTGCTGCTGGCCCTGGCCAGCCCCGCGACCGCCGCCCGGCCTGCCCAGGATCCGGCGCAGGATGTCGCGCGCCGGGCCGTGCAGCAGGGTCGCTACGTCGCGCTGGAAGGCGTGGTGCGCGATGCGCTCAAGCGCCACCCCGGCCAGCTGCTGGAAGTCGAGCTGGACGATGGCGTGTATGAAGTGGAGATCCTGCGCGCCGACGGCGTGGTGGTGGAGCTGGACTATGATGCGCGCAACGGCAGGCTGCTGAAGACGGAGCTGGACGACTGATGCGCATTCTGCTGGCCGAGGACGATGCGGCGCTGGCACAGCGCCTGCAGCCGCTGCTGGAACAGGCCGGTTACGTGGTGCAGACCGTGGCCGATGGCCGCCAGGCCGAAGAGATCGGCCAGATCGAGGATCTGCAGGCGGCCATCGTCGACCTCGGCCTGCCCGGGCTGGACGGCCTGAGCGTGATCGAGCGCTGGCGCAGCAACGGCCGCAGTTTCCCGGTGCTGGTGCTGACCGCCCGCGGGCGCTGGCACGACAAGCTGGCCGGTTTCGATGCCGGCGCCGATGACTACCTGACCAAACCCTTCCAGGCCGATGAACTGGTGCTGCGCCTGCGCGCCCTGATTCGCCGCAGCCATGGCCATGCCAGCCCACGCCTGCACTGTGGTCCCCTGCAGCTGGACGTCAACGCCGGGCGCTTCGAACTGGACGGCCAGGCCCTGGCGCTCAGCCCGCAGGAATTCCGCCTGCTCAGCTGCTTCATCCACCATAGTGGCCAGGTGATCGGCCGCGACCGGCTGGGCGAACAGGTCTTCGATGGCGGCCTCGACCCGGATTCGAACGCGCTGGACGTGCTGCTCGGGCGCGTGCGCCGCAAGCTCGGCAGCGACCTGATCCAGACCGTGCGCGGCCAGGGCTGGCGGCTGGCCGCACCGTGAGCGGGCAACCCTCGCTGCGCCGCCGCCTGCTGCTGGCCGGTGGCATCGGCCTGCTGCTGGTTTCGCTGCTGGCCAGCGCGCTGCTGGGCGAACTGTTCAAGCGCAGCGCGCGCGACCGCCTGGACCATGAGCTGCAGCAGGACCTGCTGACCCTGATCGCGCAGATGGAAACCACGCCTGACGGGCAGCTGCAGCTGCGCCAGGAGCCCAACGATGCGCGCTTCCAGCGGGTGTTTTCCGGTGCGTACTGGCAGATCGCCAACGCCCACGGCGAGGTGCTGCTGCAGTCGCGCTCGCTGTGGGATGAAACCCTGTCGGCCGCGGCAGCCGGCGAGGCCAACCGCAACCTGCCCGGGCCGCTGCAGCAGGCGCTGCGTGCGCGCGTGCAGGAGGTGCGCCTGCCACGCGCCACCGAGGCATATCGGGTGACCGTGGCCACCGACCGCAGCGCGCTGGATGCCGACGTGGCGGCCTTCCGCCAGCGCACCGCGCTGGCGCTGGGCGTGCTGGTGGCAGTCTGGCTGGCGGTGCTGGCCAGCCAGGTGCAGTTCGGCCTGCGCCCGCTGCGGCGCCTGGCCCATCAGCTTGAACGCGTGCGGCGCGGGCAGGCCCAGCGCATCGACACCGATGGCCTGGGCAGCGAGATCGTGCCACTGGGCGAGGAGCTCAACGCCCTGCTCGAACACCAGCAGAGGATGGTCGCGCGTGCGCGCACCAGTGCCGAAGACCTGGCCCATGCATTGAAGACGCCGCTGAGCGTGCTGGCGGCCGAGGCCGATGGCGACGGGACGGAATGGCGCACGACCGTGCGCGAACAGGGCGCGCGCATGCAGGCCAGTGTCGACCGCTACCTGGCGGTGGGCCTGGCAGCGGATCATCGCCAGCGCACCGGCGTGGCACCGGCGGCGCGGGCGTTGTGCGGGCTGATGACCCGTGTGCATGGCGAGCGCGGCGTTGTGTTTGGTGCAGAGGGTATCGACGAGGCGCTGCAGTTTGCCGGTGCGCGTGCGGACCTGGAGGAAATGCTGGGCAACCTGCTGGACAACGCCGGCAAGTGGGCACGGCAGCGGGTGTCGATCAGCGCGGCAAATGACGAAGCGCAGCTGCGCATCGAAGTGCGCGACGACGGCCCCGGCCTGGCCGCCGATGCGCTGGCGCAGGTCACCCAGCGCGGCGTGCGCCTGGATGAGCGCGAAGGCAGCAGCGGGCTGGGCCTGGCGATTGTGGGAGATATCGCCGCCAGCTACGGCGGGCGGCTGGTGCTGGAGAACGCCGAGCCGGGGTTGCGCGCGACGGTGTGGTTGCCCGCATCCCGCGCCATCTTGTAGAGCCGAGCCCATGCTCGGCTGCAGCGCGCGTGCGAATGCAGCCGTTTGGAGCAGCCGAGCATGGGCTCGGCTCTACAAGGGCACTGCGTCAGCGGTGATGCATCCACCAGCAGTCGATGGCATCCAGCGCGATGTGGATCATCAAACCAATGCCTAACAGCCGGGTCTTCTTCGGCACGCACAGCCCCGCATACACGGCAATCGCCGGTGCGGTGTGCAAGGGGTGGAAGCCGATGCTGCAGCGGTTCGGCGCGTAGATCGGGTCGGCCAGCAGATGGTCGAGGTCGATGATCCAGCCCAGCAGCAACAACAGCCAGGCCGAAGCAAACCGCCTGCGCCAGAACAGCCATGCCAGCAGGGCTGGCACGGCGGCATGCAGGAACAGATGGAAGATCGCGCGCGCGCTCATCGGCGTCGGTCGCGCCGGGTCATCCCCGGCGCATCGCAGACATCACGCCAGCGGTTCGTCGGACAGGTAGGTGTAACCGGTCAGGCCGGCTTCCAGCGCCTGCGACAGTTCCTGTGCACGTTCCGGCGACAGCTCGGCCGCGGCCACACGCTGGGCATAGGCCGCGCGCAGGTCGTCCAGCTTGTAGCCCACGTAATCCAGCATCACGTCGGTGGTGTCACCGCGGCGCTGCTGGGTGATCGCGTAGCCATCGGCATCGGCCACCACTTCCACGGCATCGGTATCGCCGAACAGGTTGTGGATGTCGCCCAGGATTTCCTGGTAGGCACCGACCATGAAGAAACCGATGCGGTAGCTCTCGCCGTGCTTCATCGCGTGCAGCGGCAGGGAGGTATCCAGGCTCTCGTTCTCGACGTAGGTCTTCACCATGCCGTCCGAGTCGCAGGTCATGTCGGCGATGATGCCGCGGCGGTCCGGGGTCTCGTTCAGGCGCTCGATCGGCACGATCGGGAACACCTGGTCGATCGCCCACGCATCGGGAATCGATTCGAACACGCTGAAGTTGACGAAGTACTTGTCGACCAGGCGCTCGTTCAGTTCGTCCAGCGCCGGGCGGTGGCTCTTTTCGTCGTAGCTCAGGCGCGCACGCACACCGTGGGCGATGGCATAGAACAGATCGTCGATGCGCGCACGCTGCGGCAGGTCGATCTGGCCCAGCGCATAGCTGGCCAGGCCTTCGGCGTGGAAATGCTGCGCTTCCTGGAACAGTTCCACCGCCGGACGGGTGTCCAGTTCCTCGTGGATCTCGCGCAGATGGCGGATCGAGGCCGGCTCATCGTCATGCTGGTCCGGCACGCGGCCTTCCTGCGCCTGCTCCACTTCAGAGACATTGGCGATCAGCACCGCGTGGTGGGCGGTCATCGCACGGCCGCACTCGGTGACGATGCGCGGCGGGGTCAGGCCGTGTTCTTCGCAGGCGTTGGCCAGCGGCTGCACGATGTTGCTGGCGTACGAGTTCAGCCCGTAGTTGATCGAGCAGAAGCTGCGCGAACGGGTGCCTTCGTAATCCACGCCCAGGCCGCCGCCCACGTCCACATGGGTGATCTTCGCGCCCAGCTGTGACAGCTCGACGAAATAACGGGTGGCTTCGCGCATGCCGTTGGCGATGTCGCGCACGTTGGAAATCTGCGACCCCATGTGGAAGTGCAGCAGGTTCAGGCAGTCGGCGTATTCGGTATCGCGCAGCGACTTCCACAGGTCCAGCAGCTGGCGCGGGGACAGGCCGAACTTGGCCTTGTCGCCACCGCTGTTCTGCCACTTGCCGGCGCCCAGCGAGGCCAGGCGCATGCGCACGCCGAGGCCCGGCTTCACGTCCAGCGCCCTGGATTCCTCCAGCACCAGCTTCAGCTCGGACGGCTTCTCGATGACGATGAAGGTCTGCAGGCCCAGCTTGCGGCCGATCAGGGCCAGGCGGATGTACTCGCGGTCCTTGTAGCCATTGCAGACGATCAGGCCACCCGGGCGCGACAGCGCCAGCACGGCCATCAGCTCGGGCTTGCTACCGGCTTCCAGGCCGAAGCCTTCACCGTGGTGGCTGGCCAGGGTGCCGGCCACGCCGCGGTGCTGGTTCACCTTGATCGGGTACACGGCGGTGTAGCCGCCCGGGTAGTCCCAGTCCTGCTGGGCCTGGGCGAACGCCGCCTGCAGCTTGCCCAGACGCTGGCCGAGGATGTCCGGGAAGCGCACCAGCAGCGGCAGCTTGGCGCCGCCGGCACGTGCGGCGTCCACCACCTTGGGCAGCGACACCACCGGGCCATCTGCCCCGGTCGGTCTCACCACCATGTGCCCGGCCTGATCCACATCGAAATAACCATCCGCCCAATGCGGGATCGAGTAGGTCTTGCGGGCTTGGTCGAGGGACCAATCGGTCATTGCAGTCGGCCTTGTTGGCAATAAAAGGGGGGGCATGATAACGCCTATATGCCCACAGGTTCGTTATCATGCGCGCCCGCGCCCGTGGCAGGTCTGAACCTGAACGGGCCGATCCGTCCGGATGTGGCATCTGTGCCACGCGGCCCCGCCCGCCAGCCCGGCTTCAACCCTCCGAACAGGACCGTAATCCAATGACTGACAGCAGCAACTGGTACATCGAACACTTCGAACGCACTGGCTCGGCGATCGGCTACCGCATCACCGGCAAGCTGGACGAGGTGCAGTCGCCGTTCCAGAAGATCGAGATCTTCCAGACCACCGACTGGGGCAACCTGATGACCATCGACGGGGCCATCATGCTGACCAGCAAGGACAACTTCTTCTACCACGAGATGATCAGCCATCCGGTGCTGTTCACCCACGCTGCGCCCAAGCGCGTGGTCATCATCGGTGGCGGCGACTGCGGCACCCTGCGCGAAGTGCTCAAGCACAAGGGCGTGGAGAGCGTGACCCAGTGCGATATCGACGAGCAGGTCACCGTGATGGCGCGCAAGCACTTCCCGGAACTGTGCGATTCCAACGATGACGCCCGCGCCGAACTGCTGTTCGACGACGGCGTGGCCTACATGGCCAACTGCCCGGCCGGCAGCGTGGACGTGGTGATCGTCGATTCGACCGACCCGGTCGGCCCCGGCGAAGGCCTGTTCAACAAGGCGTTCTACGAGAGCTGCTTCAAGGCTCTGAAGGACGACGGCATCCTGGTGCAGCAGTCCGAATCGCCGCTGATGCAGCTGGAGCTGATCAACGAGATGCGCACCGAGATGGGCAAGGCCGGCTTCGGCTCGTTCAAGACCCTGCCGTTCCCGCAGCCGTGCTACCCCACCGGCTGGTGGAGCGTGACCATGGCGCGCAAGGGCGAGAGCGGCTTCGATTTCCGCCAGGCCGACTCGGCTGCCAAGACCTTCAATACCCTGTACTACACCGCCGCGCTGCACACCGGCGTGCTGGTGACCCCGCCGTTCGTGCAGGCGGCGTTGAAGTAAAGAAAAACCCGCGCTGGCGACAGCGCGGGTTTCTGCTGTCTGTAGAGTCGAGCCATGCTCGACTGCTTCTGCGCGAAGTGCGGCCGAGCATGGGCTCGGCTCTACAACACGGCGGGACGCATCCGGTAGCGCCGGGCCATGCCCGGCGAACGTTGGATCAGATCGCCCAGATACCCGCAATCACCGCCACCACCAGGCCCCACTTGATGATCTGGTAGGCCACCACGCTGCGCTCGCGCAGGGCCTTGGCCTTCAGGCGCACCTTGTACACGCCCCCGAAGGCCTTGTTGACGCCACCGGTCGGGTCACCCGGCAGGTTCGGCGAGGCGCCGCCGGCCAGCAGCGTGGACGCCACCGCGCGGTTGAACAGGCCCGGCAGGCCGAAGCGCAGCGGGCGGGCGATATCGCAGAACAGGATCACGCGGTCCTGGTCGGTCTCGTTGTGCGCGTGGTGGATGTAGGTCTCGTCGAACATCATCCACTCGCCATCGCGCCAGCTCTTCTTCACCCCGTCCACCACGATGTAGCAGCCATCGTCGTTGGGCGTGCTCAGGCCCAGGTGCAGGCGCAGCGAACCGGCGAAGGGATCGCGGTGCGGGCGCAGTTCGCTGCCCGGCGGCAGCTGCGCGAACATCGCCGCGCGCACGTCGGGAATCGATTCGATCAGCGCCACGGTCTTCGGGCACATGGCCTTGGCCGACGGGTGCGACGGGCCGTACCACTTCAGGTAGAAACGCTTCCAGCCACGGCGGAAGAACGAATTGAAGCCGGCATCGTTGTAGCTGCTGGAGGCGGCGATCTTCTGCGCATCGCGCAGCGCCAGCGCCTCGTCGCGGATCACCTGCCAGTTCTGCCGCAGCGGCTCCAGCTGCGGAAGCTCTTTGCCCGGGTCCAGGAACGGCGTGGTCGGCACCTTCGAGAACAGATACATGATGACGTTGATCGGGGCCATGAAGCTGGAGTGGTCCAGCAACTGGCGCGACCAGCGCGCGCGGACCTTGCCGCGGTAATGGATGTACAGCACGCAGGCCACGAACAGCGCTGCCAGGACAATCTTGATGATCAAAACACTTTCCTCCAGCGGGCGCCGGACAGGGAAACGAACGATGCGGCCGCGCGGCCAGCACCAGGTTGGGGGACGCGGCAGGGGACGGTGACGTGCCGGTGGGGGCGGCCGCCGATGTCGCGAGTTAACAGCTTATGGTCCGCAGCCGCTGCGCCGGGGTCAAGTTACCCGTGCGCCCTGTTCAGCATCACGTAGCTGAACAACCGGCCTACACTGCCCGGATGCCAGCCCGCGACCCCGCCCCCTACCCTGCCCTCAGCGCCCGCTACGGGATTTCTTCCCGGACCAGCCCGCCGCCATGCCCCGCAGCAAGGCCTTCCACTGGGCGGGGGGCGCTGCAGCTGGACCGCCACGGCCCGCCCGATGCCGACGCGACCGTGGTGCTGGTGCATGGCGCCGGCGGCTAAGGGCGCATGTTTGCCCCACTGGCGGCTGGCCTGGCCGACGCCGGGCATGAAGTGCTGGCACCCGACCTGCCCGGCTATGGCCTCAGCACCGCCCCTTGGAGCGCCATCGAATACGGCGCTTGGAAGCAGGCCCTGCTGGCCCTGATCGAGGCCGAGCACCAGCGCCGGCCGCGCCCGATCGTGCTGCTCGGCGCCAGCATCGGCGGCTATCTGGCCTACCTGGTGGCGGCCGAACCGCCGTGGGTGCGGGGGCTGGTGGCGACCACGCTGGCCTGCACCACGCGATCCCGTGGTGCAGGCCGCGCTGGTACGCCAGCCATGGATGCGCGCCCTGCTGCCCACGCTCCCGCCCCCTACCCTGCCCTCAGCGCCCGCTACGGGATTTCTTCCCGGACCAGCCCGCCGCCATGCCCCGCAGCAAGGCCTTCCACTGGGCGGGGGGCGCTGCAGCTGGACCGCCACGGCCCGCCCGATGCCGACGCGACCGTGGTGCTGGTGCATGGCGCCGGCGGCTAAGGGCGCATGTTTGCCCCACTGGCGGCTGGCCTGGCCGACGCCGGGCATGAAGTGCTGGCACCCGACCTGCCCGGCTATGGCCTCAGCACCGCCCCTTGGAGCGCCATCGAATACGGCGCTTGGAAGCAGGCCCTGCTGGCCCTGATCGAGGCCGAGCACCAGCGCCGGCCGCGCCCGATCGTGCTGCTCGGCGCCAGCATCGGCGGCTATCTGGCCTACCTGGTGGCGGCCGAACCGCCGTGGGTGCGGGGGCTGGTGGCGACCACGCTGGCCTGCACCACGCGATCCCGTGGTGCAGGCCGCGCTGGTACGCCAGCCATGGATGCGCGCCCTGCTGCCCACGCTGCGGCCCCTCAGCCGCCTCACCCGCGGCCTGCGCGTGCCGGTGCGCTGGTTCACGCACATGCAGCGCATGTCGCGCGACCCGGCCCTGACCGCGCTGGTCTGCGCCGACCCGCTGGGCGGCGGCAACCGCGTGCCGCTGGGGCTGCTGGCCTCGCTGTTCGACACCGCCCCGGCGCTGGAGCCCGAGCAGTTCCAGCGCTGCCCGGTGCTGATGCTGCACCCCGCCTGCGACGACTGGACCCCGGTGGCGATCAGCGACCGCTCATTCCAGCGCTTGGCCGCGCCCGGGCAGCGGGTGCTGCTGGAGGCGTGCGGCCACTTCCCCATCGAGCACCCCGGCCTGGACCAGCTGCGCGACGCACTGCTGCCGTTCGTGAGCGCATTGCCGGCCAGTTGCAGGCAAACCATTGATTGAAAAGGCCTGAAGCGCTAAGTGAGACGAAATTGTCCGATCAGGCGTGACGAACTGTTCCAGCTACGGCCCCGACATTTCTCCGACAAAACGTGGATTAGCGAACTCGGCGGTACTAAAATTCACTTAACGAAAGTTTAGCTACCTCCCCCCAGTCGTACCGGTTCGCTTGACGCTGCAGCGCCACCCACCGGGTCGTCGTCCGAGACCCCGCCATGACTTCCACTGTTTCCCCCTCCCCGTCCTGCGGCGATGACGCCGTGGCCCCGCTGCTGCTCAAGCGCGGTGAACGTTTCCTCGCCCCCGATGTGTACCGCACCTGCCTGGACGGCCGTCCGGCGGTGGTGAAGGACTATTCCCGCTACCGCGGCACGCCGGTTTCGCTGATCGCGCGCCTCATGGTGCGCCGCGAAGCGCGCATCCTGCAGCGCCTGGGTGGCTGGAAGCACGCCCCGGCCCTGCTCGGCACCCTCGGTGGCCTCGCCCTGGGCATGGAATTCATTCCGGGCCAGACGCTCAGCACCGCGCAGGCGGTGGGCAATGAAGTGTTCGACCAGCTGCAGCACGCGCTCAGCCGCCTGCACGCGGCAGGCATCACCCACAACGACCTGCACGGCACCAACGTGGTGGTGAGTGGTGGCGTGCCGGTGCTGCTGGACTTCACCTCGGCCTGGCGCGCCCCGCGCTGGCTGCGCCGCAACCCGCTCAGCCGGCAGATGCGCCGCAGCGACATGAAGAATCTGCTGAAGATCCGCCAGCGCGTGACCGGCCAGGCGCCGAGCGCCGCGCAGGCCGCCCTGGTGGCCGACCCGGGCTGGGTCGCGGCCGTGCGCCAGGGCTGGAAGCGGTTCTACAAGTGGGCGAAGCAGCGCTGAGCGCTGCTGTAGAGTCGCGCCATGCTCGACTGCTCTGCCTGCATCACGCGCGAAACGCAGTCGAGCATGGCTCGACTCTACAAGACGGCGAAACGGCGAAACGGCAGCCGAGCGTGGGCTCGGCTCTACAAGAGCGGATTACAGCGCGTCTGCGTCCAGCTCGCCGGTACGAATGCGCACCACGCTGCCCAGGTCGTACACGAACACCTTGCCGTCGCCGATCTTGCCGGTACCCGCGGCCTTCACGATGGCTTCGACCACCAGTTCCACCTGGTCATCGGTCACCGCCACTTCCAGCTTCACCTTCGGCAGGAAGTCGACCACGTACTCGGCGCCACGGTACAGCTCGGTATGGCCCTTCTGCCGGCCAAAGCCCTTCACCTCGGTCACCGTAATACCGGTAACCCCACGCTCGGCCAGCGCCTCGCGCACGTCGTCGAGCTTGAACGGCTTGACCACCGCCATGACCATCTTCATCGTCGATCTCCTGTATTCCGGCGTGGAGGATAGCGCCTGAACGCGCCCGGCGCGAAACCGCCGCCGCCTGTCCGGGCGCGCGGCCCGCAAGTATCCTTATGCGCAGAACGGCCTGCCAGGCCACGGAGTACCCCCATGATCGACCTGAACCACCTCGATGACCTCGCCCGCCGCCTGAGCGACCTGGTCCCGCCGGGCCTGCGCGAATCGCGCGAGGAACTGCAGGCCACCTTCAAGACCGCGCTGCAGGCCGGCCTGGCCAAGCTGGACCTGGTGACGCGCGAGGAATTCGAAGTGCAGCGCGCGGTGCTGTTGAAGACGCGCGAGAAGCTGGATGCGTTGGAGGCGCTGGTGCGTGAGCTGGAGGGGCGGGATTCAGCCCAAGGCTGAGCGCCCCGGAGTGGACGTACGAGGGAATGCGACCTCCTGCCAAAGCAGAGGTCGCGCCCACAGCAGTGACTAGCCAGTGCGGCCGATCAGCGGACACCCAAGTTCTGATGCGTCACCCGACAAAAAGCCTCGCGTCCAGAACTTCATCTTCTCGGGGTCCAAGGCTACCGTCCCGTCTTCAGCCAAGGCCCCAACCACGTTACCCTCGCTGCCCAGCGCCACGGTGCACTTCCCAATGCGCCCATCCGCTCGGATAAGCATGTGGTTGGGTTTGGCTGCATAGCACACGTGACTGACACGGAGACCCGATTCCTTCAGTGACTGGAACGCCGGGTTCGACTCTGAAAGCCCTGACACCGAAACCTGGCTTTCAAACTCAGCTTCCACTCCATTCTCGACATAGAAGCCCTCAGCTTCAAAGTGCGCCTGCAGGAGCTTGGATATCCGGACGGCCTCGGCGTGCGAAATCATCTGCAGAGACTCGCCCTTCCCGCCAAGATTGGATATGTCGCGCAGAAACACCGTGAAGCGTGCATCTGCCTTGAAGTCACCACACAGTCGGCGCGAAAGTCGCATCAGACTTTCTTCATTTCCCGGCATGATGTGCAATCGCATCATCACCGTGAAGTTGAAGCTGGAGGCCTTCATCGCAAGCAGGTTCTCGTAGATCCGATGAAACGTGCCAGCCCCAGAGGCATACCGTCGCGTCAGATCGTGAGCATCCGAATCGCCATCCAGGGATATCTGGAAGAAGTTCACGCCAAGTGCTATCAGTTCACTGAACAACGGCGGGGTCAGCTCAAAACCGTTCGTGGTCATGCTGCAATCCAGCAGCTCGAGAGCCCCAGAGGAAGAATGCGAGTGGAAGTCCCGAGACAACTCCAGGACAACACCCTTCGCTAGAAGTGGCTCACCGCCAAACCATTCCACACGCAGCTCTTTCAGCCCATGCTGCTCCACACGCCTGCGCACCAGCGCCTTGATTCCGGCAATGGTTGGCGCACGCATTCGACCAATCTCGAAATCCTCGTAGCAGTAGACACATCGAAAATTGCACTTCTCGGTCGGCATGATCGTCAGCTCCAACCGCCTGTTCAATCGTTCCTGAAAGTTCTCCACCTACCTCTCCTTGTAGTTGCTACCCCACCCTGATCACACGCACTCCCTCCGGTAGAGTGGAAACCCGGTGCGTCACAATGATCCTCGTCATCTGCAGTCCCAAAAGGACACTCATGATCTGCTGCTCCGCCTCGTAGTCGAGCTGGCTCAGCGTTTCATCCAGAACCAGAACTCTCGGCGCCCGATAGAGCGCGCGCGCCAACAGAAGGCGCTTCTGCTGGCCACCGGACAGCAAACGCCCTTCATCCCCCACCTGGGTCGCAAGCGCCATCGGCTGGGACGATGCAAAGTTGTCGAGGCCCGCAGCAGCGAGGCATTTCCACACGCGCGGGATATCAGCCACCTCCCCAAACGTGATGTTCTCAAGCACAGTCCCTGACAGCAGGGTGTCCTGCTGGAGGACAGTTCCAATCTGGCGGCGCAGGAGGGGCAAGTGACAGGCCTTCACGTCATGACCGTCCACTTCAAGCACGCCGTCTGTCGGTGCCACCAAACCAGCCAGGATGCTCAACAGCGTTGACTTACCCACACCCGACGGACCAACGATGGCCACCATCTCACCCGGCCGAATGGTGAGGCTTACATCCTTGAGCACCCAGGGATCATCGACGGAGTAACGAAAGTGGATCCCACGACAGACAACGGACGGCGCAGGACGTCTGTCGCCCGCTCCGGCCCAGGCCGCACACTCCTCTGCGGGCTCGGAGAGCACCTCCGAAATTCTCTGCAGATGCACCCGCGCCATCTTTACGTCCATCACTTTTGGTACGAGCGCACTTGCGCGCTGGCAGATCATTTCGACATAGATGGTCACGGCGACAAGAGCACCGACGGATAGAACTCCGCTATCAACCGCCAACACGCCTACGTGGACCACGAGAACCGTCAAGAGAGCGAGAATGACATCGCTTCCGGACTGCGAAAAGATAGCCATGCGCTGAAGAGAAATACTCGCTCTGATAAGTGACGAGTTGCCCCTGCGGAACCGGTCACCCCTGAGTCGCTCCATTCCGTTCAGCTTGACCGTCTGTGCTGCACGCACGGTCTCGATCACCTCACGGTCCTGCGATGCGAGCCTGTTTGCGAGCACGTTGCACGCGACGCCTACACGACCTGACGTGGATACCCGAAGGGCCATGCACAAAGCCGCTCCAGAAGCGGCCATCACCGCAAGCGGGAGGCTATAGGTACAGCACGCCGCCAGCAGGATGAACAGCGCAAGCGCATCGACCGCGCATTCCACGATCCCGGACGATGCAAGCTCCTGAACTTCGTGCACCGATCCCAGCCGCGAGATGACATCTGCTGGATGCCTGCGCAGGAAGTAGGACGGAGGAAGCTCCAGTATCCGGCCAAACACACTGTTCGAAAGCCCGCCAACAATCGAAGCACCCAGGTCTGCAGTGAGCAGAGCGCGGATGGAAGTAGCCCCTACCCTCGCAATCGCAATGAAAGCGAATATGAGCAACAGGCCTTCCGCACTTAATACTCCAGTGCCCCCTAGACCATCTACCGCGGACTGGATGTACAAAGGCGCTGCGACCGTAAGCAGCTCCGCCACTAAAGCTAGAAGCAGTATTGGGAGATACCGGAGCCTGCGTGGACGCATCTGCGACGTCAGCGCCGACCAGGGGCTTGGCTCCACCGGCATGTCTTCACACTGTCTGCTACCGCCAGTAAACCGAAGCAATGCACCGGAGAATCGCTTCTCCAATTCGGCGCAGGAAAGAACCATCTCACCGACAGCCGGGTCGAGCACAAGAAACTGCTCGGATCCAAGTCGCTCGACGACCACAAAATGGCAGCCATCAACCAGAATAACGCAGGTCGCATCAAGCTTTCTCAGTGCTGACCCGGTTCCGGCAAACACGCGGTGCTGCAAGCCAAGGTCGCGGGCAATCTCCGAGAGACGAGCAACCGTCGTACCTCGAAGTGAAACCGGGTATCGACGCCGCAGCCAGCGAAGGGTTACCCGCCGATCGAATCTGGCAGCGATCATCGCCAAGCACGCCAGACCACACTCCGTTGACTCGGACTGAAGGACGACGTCTCGACTCCGAAGCATCCAGCGATTCCACAGCCCAAGCACCATGCTATTCTCCTGGACACGCGGTCATCGCTGGCGAAACGCCAAGGCGGGATCAACCTTGGCCGCGCCCAGAGCGGGAATCAGCGCGGCGATCTGGCAACTCAGCAACGTCAGTCCCGCACCCAGCGCCACCGACGCGGCGCTTACTGCAGCCATCTCCAGCTGGCTCGCGAGAAGACGGTTCCCCGCTACGGCAAACCCCGCACCCAGGGTCACGCCAAGCCCGGCAACAACGGCACTCTCCACGGCGAAGAGAGCCACCACGTCACGTCGGGATGCCCCAAGCGCGCGCCGGATGGCAATCGACCGGTGTCTGGCAGAGACCCAGTAATGACTCATTCCGAAAATCCCCAGGGCTGACGAAGCGGTCACAACAACAACTACTGCCAGCAACACACTTGATCTGGATGCGTCTTTGGCGAAGTGCGCTGTCCTGAGCTCGGCCACTGAGCGAACGGGCTCCTGTACAAAGCCCGGCATGGACGAGGACAGGGCGCGAGTCACGGCCCGCTTCGCCTCTAGATCAAATGGCACGTTTCGACGGACGGCATACAGCCCCCCGATACTCTGGGCATCGATCTTTACTTCCGAGATCACGGCCTCGTAGTCGCTGGCATCACCGGTGGATGCGCTCCTGAAGTCTGCCGTGATACCCACAACTCGCAGGGTCAGCGGATAGCTGCCCCACACCTCGGTGTGGATCATTTTTCCAATGGCGCCCCCCGCAGGGAATAGGCGCTTGGCAAGACTCTGGGTGACGACCGCAGGTACGGCCAACGTGCTGTTGGGCTCAAGTACGTCCTCTACGGCGGGTGCCTGCAGGCTATCCAGTGCAACGCCCTGGACAACTGACGTGCCCAGCACGCTCGCGAGCTGCTCGCTTCCAAAGTAGATATACGGGTGCCCTGACGCATCGCGGTTGGACTTCTCCAGCCGCACCGACCCACGCTCCACCGCGAAAGGGACCGGGCCGAGTGCTGCGGCGCTGATACCTGGCACGTCCCGCAGTGAACGCAGCCCAGCACCCGAACTGGTTGCAGCGTCTTCGAAGCCGATGACGCCTATGTTCTGCACCACGGCGATACGGGCCTCACTCAGGCCGGACTCGGCATCGATGCGCTCCGAAGCCTCCAGAACAATCGTGGCTATGTTTGCAAGCACCGCCATGGACACTGAGATCTGAAGCACCATGAGGCCAACGACGGTGAGGTGCTTCGACACCGTTCTCAGCGTCGTCATCATCGCGTGAGCCATCGTCATGGGACTTCCCCCATGCGCAACGATACGAACCGCTGGCTGGCTCTCCACAGCGGAATCGACGCCGACAGAAGTGCAGACATCGCCGCGATCAGGGGGCACAGGGCCACGTACCACCACGCAATGGAAAGGTGCGATGCATACGCACTGGAGAGATCCTGCACGACCTGGAATCCGAGGAGGACCATTGGAATGGAAACGAGCCCTCCGGCGGCCCCCAGCACCGCTGACTGAACGGCGAGCTGCCTTACGATGTCTCCACGGGTTGCGCCAAGCGACCGGCGAATGGCGATCTCCCTGGACCGACCCACGAAGCCAGCCAGGAAGAGTCCGGCGGCATTCACGAGGCAGATGACCAGGACACCGGCTGCGAACCACAGCTGTGTACTGACTTCATCAGGAATTACGTCATTGATCGCCAGCCACTCCTTGAGCGGTGCCACGCGGGAGAACACGCCAGTGGCTCTGCCTGAATCGACCTGCGCCAGTCCATAGCTGTGCAGTGCACTGGTGAAAGCGCCAAGCGCCCGCGCATCGTTCAGCTTGACCCATAGCTGCAACCAGGCACACGATGCGCTCTCCGGATTCTCATGGACGCCATTGCGACAGGACATGGCGCCCATCCCGTAGTCCTTTGGCAGCGCACGCCATGCTGCCAACGGAATGTAAAGACGCTCGCTTTCCGCATAGGCACTGCCTCGAAGATCGTGGAATCGTGGAATGGGATTCCAGTCCTCCACGACGCCGACGATCGAGAAGCTTCGCGTGGCCAGCTCGACCTGTCTGCCCACCGCCGTTTCCGATCCGAACAGCTCCCTCGAGAGTGATCGCGAGATCACTGCAACGCGCGCGCCATTCTGGTCATCATCGGATCGCCAGAAGGCCCCGGAAAGCAGCTTCAGGTCGAGCAGGGAATGCGCACCAGATGTAAAACCTCGAACAGCAATCATGCCGAGCGGCCGATCCGTTCCCATGGGCCGGTAGGGAAGCCAGGATGACGATGTTGCTACGCTCGGTACGCCGGTGAGCCGGGTGATTTCCTGCACATCGTGCAGCGACAGCACAGACAGCGGCCGGGCAGAGCTGGATCGGGCGGCATCATCACGCAGATCAAGCTCCACGTGATAGAGAGACTGGCTGATGCTGGGTGCAGGATCGCCCCCGAGGCCGATCCGGATCAGCAGCATCGTGGCAAACGCGCTTATGCCAGTCGCTACGGCGAGCACGATCAGGATGCTGAGAAGTTTCGATCTATGGATGCCGGACAGTGCGAGTTCCAACGCGTATCGCATGCGTTCCTCTCCTTGGTGCGCTGAGAGAGATGCGCCGCCACGAGAGCGGCGCATCACGTGCAGGTCTCAGGAGGACTTGCATGAACAGCCGGAAACGCAGTTCCCGCTGTTTACCTTGCAGACTGCGCCGGCGGCCTGGACGCCCCCGGCGCCCAGCATTTCCAGAGCGCGTGGATCACGCACTTCGCAAAGGCCGTTCTCGTCATAGACGAATGGGTGATTGGTTTCAGCGGTCTGTCTGATCTCTTTCATAACCTCTCCTTGGCGCTGCGATGTGCCCCGACAAGCCCAGCGGCTTATGGGGATCTGCCGATGTACGGCAAATACGATTCCCGCGGCCTCATACGGGTCGAGTTCGTTTCTTCCACTCAACCTCACTCACTGCCAATAGATTCTTGCTATCGACAGTTTTAAAGCTTGTCGCAATCGATGGGAGTGACTGGCGCACAGCCGTTTCGAGAACTGTGTGACGAGCTGGCAGCCTTCGCGTTTTGCGTATCCTCGGGCTCATGCTGCGTGCCTAAAACGTCACGAAGTTCCACGCCTGCCCATTAAACACGTGTAACCGGGTCGGAACAGCTCGACGAGACACGTGCCATTGTCACGCGCACCTCAGGGCAGATCTCCTGCGCTGCACCCTGCCTTTCCTCACTTATCGTTGGCACGAGGTAAGCCCATACTCAACTGCGGCGCTGAAGAGTCATGTACGACATACGACGCGTATCTGCTACCTGACGTAACCGGTCCCCACGTTCACCCGTGTATGTTGATCGATCCCAACCCTCGGACCTGGAGTAGTTCCGTGAAGCAAGCATTACCACTTCAAGGTCATGCCGCCCTCGTCACCGGGGCCAGCTCCGGCATCGGCTTGGCCGTTGCAGAGGCGCTGGCGCAGGCCGGGGCGTCAGTGGTGGTGAACTATCACTCGCACGAGGAACCGGCACGCGAGCTGGTGGATCGCATCGTTGCCGAGGGCAGCCGTGCGATCGCGGTACAGGCCGACGTCGCGAAGGAAGCCGAGGTCATCCGCCTGTTTGATGAGGCGGCCTCCGCCTTTGGCCGGATCGATGTGGTGGTTGCCAACTCGGGTATCCAGAAAGACGCCCCCATCGCGGAGATGTCGCTGGATGACTGGAACGCGGTGATCGACGTCAATCTCACCGGCCAGTTCCTCTGCGCGCGCGAGGCAGTGAAGCGCTTCCGCTCGCAGCCTGAAGCGCATCGTCCCGCGCGCAGCGCCGGTTCAATCATTACCCTCAGTTCCGTCCACGAGGTCATCCCTTGGGCTGGGCACGTGAACTATGCCTCGGCGAAGGGCGGTATCCGCATGCTGACGCGGTCATTGGCGCAGGAAGTCGCCGCAGACCGTATCCGCGTCAATGCCTTGGCGCCCGGTGCCATCCGCACGCCCATCAATCGCGATGCCTGGGACAGCGAGGAAGCGCTGACCAAGCTGCTCAAGCTGATTCCCTACGGGCGCATCGGCGAGCCGGAAGATGTCGCACGCGCCGTGGTCTGGTTGGCCTCGGACATGGCCGACTACATCACCGGGACTACGCTGTTTGTCGATGGCGGCATGACCCTGTATCCGGAGTTCCGCGACAACGGTTGACCTACGCATCCGGTAAGTCGGCCGGCCGCCTGCGCCGCCGGCCTCGCTGGGTCAGTGGTCCGCAACGGCCGGCATGGCCGCCATCTCACCGATGGCCTGCACCACCGCCGGCGGGTCCTCCTTCGCGATGCTGTGGCCGGTAGCAACATAGCGATGCACGCCGCGTGCGAAGGTCGAGAACAGCAGCGCGTGCTGCGCCCTCCAGATCACCTTGCCCGCCGCGGTTTCTTCGAAGACCAACGGCTTGTCGGCCACTTGGGTTGCAGTCAGTAGTGCCACCGGCACGTCCGGCATCGCACGCTCGCCCGCAGCATCTGCCGCATCAAGCTGCTCGACCAGCACGCGGTAGTCTGCGGCCATCGACGGCGGCAGCATCGCCAGCAGCGCGGCATCATCGGCCTGCACCCGCGCCGCATCCGCCGTCCTGTAGGCGAGGCGCTGGCTTATCGTGGCCGGGTCCACCAGCACGATGCCGCGCACGCGCTGCGGATGGCGCCTCGCGAACTCCGTCACCAGCAGCCCGCCGTAGGAATGACCGACCAGGATCACCTGCTGGCCCGGCGCGACGGTCTCGATCAGCGCGCTCAGATCACTCAGGTGATCATCAATGCGCTTGGTCTCGCCATCGCTGCCTGACTTGCCCAGCCCTGCCCGCGCATAGGCGACGCTCCGGTAGTCTGCCCCCAGCCCGGCGATCACCTGCTTCCATGCACCCGGGCCCTGTCCGAAGCCGGCCTCGAAGACCACCGTGGTGGTGCCCGACCCCGATTCCTCGCCCTGCAGCGTGTAGCCCCCGCGCCTGACCAAAATCTCGCCCGCGTGCGCCAGCCCGGCGGTCGCCAGCAGGAGGGCGGCTGCCCACATCGTCATTGCCTTGCCCATCAAGCGCCCCCTGTCGGGTGCGCGCAGACCCTTGGGATGAGGAGGCTGGCGCCGATGCGCCGAACCGCGACTCGCGGTAAGTCGTGCTGGTAATGTAGTGCGCTACCACACCACTTACCCCATGCCATAGGTCATTGCTATTAGTTGTGGGCGATCCCCTAGCCGCGCGCTCTGAAAACCCTGATGGCGATCAGTTGCATCCGCGTCGCACCATCAAGCACCTCTCCGCAGGAATTCACACATGAGCCTGGCGCTGGTCTACAGCCGTGCCCGTGCCGGGGTCGATGCCCCATTGGTGCGGGTGGAAGTGCATCTGTCCGGCGGCCTGCCGGTCACCCAGATCGTCGGCCTGGCCGAAGCCAGCGTGCGCGAGTCACGCGAGCGCGTGCGTGCCGCCCTGCTCTGCGCGCGCTTCGATTTCCCGCAGCGGCGCATCACCTTGAACCTGGCCCCGGCGGACCTGCCCAAGGAAGGCGGCCGCTACGATCTGGCCATCGCGCTGGGCATCCTCGCCGCCAGCGGCCAGGTCGATCCACAGTCGCTGCTGCGTTACGAGTTCCTCGGCGAGCTGGGCCTGACCGGCGAACTGCGTCCGGTCAGCGGCGCGCTGCCCGCCGCGATTGCCGCCGCCGAGGCCGGGCGCATCCTTGTGGTGCCGCCGGGCAATGCTGCTGAGGCTGCCCTGGCCGAGCATGCCGACGTGCGCGTGGCCCGCACCCTGCTGGAGTGTTGCGCCGGGCTGGGCAACCCACGTCTGCTGCCGCCGGTGCAGCGCGTGGACACCACACCACTGCCCCTTCCCGATCTGGCCGACGTGCGCGGGCAGGCACTCGCGCGGCGCGCATTGGAAGTGGCCGCCGCCGGTGGCCACCATCTGCTGCTGATCGGCAGCCCCGGCTGCGGCAAGACCCTGCTGGCCTCGCGCCTGCCCAGCCTGCTGCCGGAGACCGGAGAAGATGAGGCGCTGCAGCTGGCCGCGATTGCCTCGGTCAGTGGCGAAGGCCTGGACCCGAGGCGCTGGCGGCAGCGGCCGTTCCGCGCGCCCCACCACAGCGCGAGTGCGGCGGCCTTGGTGGGCGGTGGCAATCCACCCTGCCCCGGCGAGATCTCGCTGGCGCATCACGGCGTGCTGTTCCTGGACGAGCTGCCGGAATGGAACCGCAGTGCCCTGGAGACCCTGCGTGAGCCCTTGGAGTCCGGACACATCCGCATCGCGCGTGCCGCGCGTAGCGTGCAGTACCCGGCGCGCTTCCAGTTGGTGGCGGCGATGAACCCCTGCCCGTGTGGATGGGCAGGCGACCGCAGCAATCGTTGCCTGTGCACCGATGAGCGCATCACCCGCTACCGCGCGCGGGTCTCTGGGCCGTTGCTGGATCGCATCGACCTGCATATCAGCGTGGCCAGGATGGATGCAGTGGAACTGCGCGAGAGCACCCCGCTGGGCGAACCAAGTGCGGTGGTGCGGGCACGGGTCGAAGCAGCGCATGCACGGCAGCGCGCGCGAGGTGGGCTGAATGCGCATCTGCCACCGGCAGCACTGAGAGCGTGTACGCGGTTGAGCGAGGGCGATCAGGATCTGCTGGAGCAGGCGATCGAGCGGCTGCAGCTGTCGGCTCGGGCGATGCACCGGATTCTGCGGGTGGCGAGGACGATTGCGGATCTGGATACGTGCGAGGGAATCGGGACGGCGCACCTGGCGGAGGCCATTGGATATCGGCAGCTGGATCGGGGCAAGGCGGCTGCCTGAAAGCATCTCCGCTACCTGCAAAGTTCCCTGTCAGGGACGCATCGCCACTACCTGCTGCCGCCCACTGTCACCCAGGATTCGCCTTGCCCTGACTTCTACAGCTTGACTGATAACTTCGGTAATTCCTCGACCAGGCGCCACGCGACTAGTCCCACCAAAGGACGATCACTCCTTCCTGTTTGACCGCCGCCTGAAGTGACTCGATGTCACCGACCCCTTGATCAACGATATCCGGGCAGAACGCGTAAAGCCTTTGGGAAAACTCTGGAAGATCCGCTGGAATAGTCTTGAGCTTGAGTTGAATGGTGTCGGTCTCAGCTTGCCGGATATCAATCCCGAATTGAGCGTCCCACCGTTTCAGCTCTTCGATGATCTGATCGGTGGTCATGTCATGGTTGACAGCATCGGTAGCTGCGAGGCGGACGATGTCAAACTGGTCCTGACCTGGTGCCACCACCAGTTCAGCGCCCCTGATCCTCGGATCATCGAGGTTGTGGGTTGTTCCAACAAAAGCGACGTAGCCAGAGGGCACCTTTCCCCGAATCGACTCAAGCAGCGTCTGCGCACTCTCGACAGGCACGATGACGGAATATCCACCCGTTCGCTTTGCCCTGCCAAAGTCATTTGTCCAATAGTCGCGAACGTCTGACTTCGTAACCGTGGCGAGCAGCGCCTGCGACGTCCCCTGGGGCGGCGGCGGCGTACCGACGCAAGCATTCAAGCCTGATGCTGCAAGAAGGAGTGCAAACATCCTTCCAATGGCTGCGTACCTTTTCATGCTGTGTCCAATCCTTGAATGATGCCAAGCGCTAGCTCCGTCCCTCTGCGCGGGCTGCCGCGCCAGCCGGCGTCTGCCATGAAGAGGTGAGTAGACCTCCTCGGACCTCGGCTGCGCCCACACAGCCCAGAAGGTAACCGCCACCGCAATGACGCCGTCGGCGATCGGTAGGCGGGCGGGGTGCGGTGGCTGTCGAGGGTGCCGGTCGCGCTTCAGGAAGCAGCATTCCCCCTGCCCTTACGGACGTACCGCGCTCGGCATCTGGAACGTGAACACAGTTCCGGCGCCTTCATCCGACGTCACCTCGAGTGTCCCGCCGTGAGCCCTTGCGATTTCCGAAGCGATGTAGATGCCGAGGCCCAGGCCGGGCCTGGGCACTTCGCCCTGCTCGCGGGAAAACGGGCTGAAAATGTTGCCCAGCCTTTCCGAAGGAATGCAGCCTGCATTGTGCACAGCGAGCACCAGACCATTGGATGCAGCGTGAACCTTCAACGTGACAGGCGCAGAGCGCTCACCGTGCTGCGCGGCATTGGTCAGCAGGTTTGCCAGCAGTTGCGAAAGCCTGCTGGGGTCGCAGACCACGCTGCCCTCGATCTGCATCTGGACGCTGATGTCCTGGCGGCCGGTAGCGATCGCCACCTCCTCCGCCACGCGTTCAAGATCTGCCTGCAACGAGTGGCTTTCGCGGAGCGAGATCGGAATGCCGCCGCCCAACCGCCCCCGGGCAAAATCGAGCACATCGCTGATCAGCCCATCCATGCGGGTGACGCCCGATGCGATGTGCGCGAGCATCTGCTGCTGGCGCTCGGATGTTGCCTCCATGTCCAGCGAATCCGCAGCAACGCTGATCGCCTGCAGCGGGCTGCGAAGATCATGGCCCAGCACCGCAATGAACTGATCGCGCAGGTCTGAATCCCGCTGCGCATCGGACAGCGCTGTCTGTGCTTCCAGCAGGCGATCCTCCTTGTCGAGGTAGTGCCCAACAAGATCGGCAAGCAGCTCCATCGAGCGTCGGACATGCACTTCATCGAAGTTGCCCGGCGTCGAATCAATGGCGCAGAGAGTACCGAAGAAGCTGCCGTCCGGGCGATGGATCGGAACCGACGCATAACTCTCAAGCCCGTAGATCCGCGGGGTGTGGTGTTTGGAATACAGCGGGTGTGCACTGGCGTGCGCGAACACGACCGAGGTGGGTGACTGCCTGATCTCGTCGCAGATGGTGGTTTCCAGAACCAGTTGCCCGCCAGGAACGAGGCCAAACCCCAGCGTGTCCAAGGTGGCGCAGGCCGTCCAGCTCGTCTCGGTCACCCGGGCAATCGCCGCGAATCGCGAACCGGTGATATGGGCCACGGTTTCGAGGATGCGCGGTACCGCCTCGATACGACCGATCTCAGCGATGTCGTTCAGCAGATTGGGATCGGTCAGGGTATGCATGTGCTGGCAGCCGGGGCGTGGTGGCGCATCATCCCATGAAACCGCCGGGGCAGCCGGGAAGGCTCAAGGGGCGTGTGCGGTCGGGGATGGATGTCCGCCACCGGCTGGAATCAGTCGTTGTCCAGCAACCGCAACCTGGTCAGATCCTCCCATTCCGCTCATACCAACCTTGAGTTCGGTTCACGATCCGAACTACGGACAGCATCACCGGCACCTCGATCAATACCCCCACAACAGTCGCCAAGGCCGCTCCCGAATGCACGCCAAACAACCCTACGGCGGCTGCTACGGCAAGCTCGAAGAAGTTGCTCGCGCCGATCAACGCCGATGGCCCGGCAATGCAATGCGCCACCCCAAGCCGACGGTTGAGCAGATAGGCCAGGCCCGAGGTGAAATAGACCTGCACCAGGATGGGTACGGCGATCAACGCGATCACCAGCGGCTGCCCCAGGATCTGCTGCCCCTGGAAGCCGAACAGCAGCACCAGGGTCAGCAGCAATGCCGCCAGCGACAACGTTCCGAGCGTGCGCAACACGCGTTCCATTCCGACCGCCCCGTTGCGGGCGAGCAGCCAACGCCGTAGCAGGGCAGCCACCAGCACCGGTGCCAAGATGTACAGGCCTACGGACAGCAACAGCGTGGCCCAGGGAACCGTGATCGCTGAAATGCCCAGCAGCAACGCGACCACAGGGGCATAGGCAACCACCATGATCGCGTCGTTCAGCGCCACCTGGCTCAAGGTGAAGTTCGCATCACCGCGGCACAGGTTGCTCCAGACGAACACCATCGCCGTGCATGGCGCAGCCGCCAGCAGGATAAGCCCCGCGATGTAGCTGTCAGCCTGCCCAGCCGGCAACCAATCCGCAAAGACGTGGCGCAGGAATATCCACCCCAGCAATGCCATCGAGAACGGTTTGACGGCCCAATTGATGAACAACGTCACCCCGATGCCTTTCCAGTGCTGCTGCAACTGGCGCATGGTGCCGTAGTCCACCTTCAGAAGCATCGGAATGATCATCAGCCAGATCAGCACCGCCACCGGCAGGTTGACCTTCGCCACCTCGGCAGAGGCCAGTGCTGCAAACGTGCCGGGCAGGAAGTGGCCGAGCAGCGTGCCGGCTGCGATGCAGAGCGCAACCCACAGGGTCAGGTGGCGCTCGAACAAGCGCATCGGTGCTGGTGCGTTCACGGTGAGCTGTCGGCCGGTTGCAGCTGGCCGATGCCGTCCAACGCACGCTGCAGCGCCGGGCGATCAGCCCATAGGCCTTGGGGCAGGTCCAGCAGCGCGTGCAGGCGCGACTTCACCAGGATGTGCGCCTGTGCAAATGCCGCTGCCTTGTCCGCATCGCTGCCATCCACCGCAGCCGGGTCTGGCTGGCCCCAGTGGCTGCGGATGAAATCACCAAAGACCACCGGGCAGGATTCGGCGGCGGCTGAATCACATACGGTGATCACCATGTCCATCTGCACGCCATCGGCGAATTCATCCCACGACTTGCTGCGCAGCCCATCGATGGGCATGCCTTCGGCCTGCAGCTGCGCGAGCGCGAATGGATTGATCTGACCGGTGGGTTGGCTGCCAGCGCTGAAGGCATTGAAGCGGCGGCCGCCCCACGCACGCAGCGTGGCTTCGGCAAGAACGCTGCGGGCGCTGTTGCCCGTGCAGAGGAACAGGACGTTGCAGGTCATGGTGCCGTCGCTTTGGTTGCACAGGGTGGGTGTGGCTTCAGCACTTGCACTGCGGGGCCGTGGGCGCGCACTGCTCGCTGGGCGAGCCCGCGCAACAGTTGTGCGTGAGGTACTCGATCAGACCTGTCATGGCAGTGAAGTTCGCGCGGTAGCAGACGTTCCGGCCCTGGCTTTCACTCTCCACCAAGCCGGCCTGTGCCAGCTCTTTCAGGTGGAAGCTGAGCGTTGCCGGGGGGACCTGCAGGGCCGTGGCGATGTCACCGGCCATGCGGCCTGCCGGGCCCGCCTCCACCAGCAGGCGGAAGGCGGCCAAGCGGGTGCCATGGCCCAGAGCGGTCAGGGCGGAGATTGCATTTGACGTTTCCATATTTCTAGAATAGTCGAATGCAGAAGCCGATCACAAGCCCCGACCTCCCCAACCTGCTGGAAGCCTCGCTGCCCCAGCCCGACCACAGCCTGCTTGCCGCCGACAATCAGGGGCCGCCGAGGATCCTGCTGCTCTATGGCTCGCTCAGGCCGCAGTCGTTCAGCCGCAAACTGGCGCTGGAGGCCGAGCGGCTGCTGCGTCACCTGGGCTGCGAGACGCGCGTATTCGATCCGCACCTGCTGCCGATGCTGGACAGCGTGGACAAGAGCCACCCTGAAGTGCAGCGGCTGAGGGAGTGGTCACAGTGGTCGGAGGGACAGGTCTGGGTCAGCCCGGAACGGCATGGCACGATCACCGGCGTGTTCAAGAATCAGATCGATTGGTTGCCGCTGGAGGACGGCAGTGTGCGCCCCACGCAGGGCCGCACCCTGGCCGTGATGCAGGTGAGCGGCGGTTCCCAGTCGTTCAACACGGTCAACACCCTGCGGGTGCTTGGCCGCTGGATGCGCATGCTGACCATTCCGAACCAGTCGTCGGTAGCCAAGGCATGGCAGGAATTCGATGACCATGGCCGAATGAAAGCCTCGCCCTACTACGACAGGGTGGTCGATGTGATGGAAGAGCTGGTGAAATTCACGCTGCTGACGCGGGGGCGCACGGATTACCTGGTGGACCGCTACAGCGAGCGGAAGGGAGACGAGATCGCGGCCGCGCTGGCTGAAGCGGCAGGGGCTACCGCCAGCTGATGGCTTGGGGTTGTGCAGCGGAAGCAGAAAGTAGAAAGCCACAGCTGTCCTGGATTACTTCCGGCATTCGCCCCGCCCCCTGCCGCCCTTCATCGTAAGCGATCAGTCAAGCTCAAGGATTGCCGATGCTCCGTAGTGTGCTGTGGGCAGTGTTGCTCTTGGTTTCACCCGTGGTTGCCACTGCGTCTGCCCCCAAGGCGCTGGCTTGCGGGGATGACGCATCAGACGCCCTGCGCGGTTCACAGTGCGCAATGGTGGACGTTCCGCTTCGCCATGCCGATCCGTCAGGCGAGCACATCGCGCTGTTCCTGCGGCGCATACCGGCCAGCGCGGAGGTGCCCAGGCGAGGCGAGGTCTGGCTGCTGTCTGGTGGCCCGGGCGAGTCAGGCGCCTCCCTGTATCCCCTGATCCAGACTTACCAGCGTGCGTTTCCCGGGTTTGATCTTGTAATCCCCGACCACCGCGGCACGGGCCGGTCATCGCGGATCTGCCCCATCCAGGAAGCACCTGAAAGCCCAGAAGGCACGGGGTTGGCAGGGTCCGAGTGGGGCCCCTGCATCAGCAGCATGTACGCCAACCTGCAGCGCACTTCGGCGTTTTCCGTTACCGAGGCTGCGCACGATCTTGGTGTTCTGATGTCAGGGGCAGAACGCGGTGGGCAGGTGTTGCTGTATGGCGTTTCCTACGGCACCCAGCTGGCGTTGCGTTCGCTCCAGGTCAATGATCTACATGTGGATGCGCTCATCCTCGACGGGCTGGTGCCGCCCGAAACCACTGAAACGTGGGATCTCAGCCGGCGCACAGCCCTTGTTGACAAAGTCGGGCGGCAGAGCATGGATGAACGTAGCCTCCAGCAGTATCGGCTGCTGCTGGCGGCGAAGGATGCGGCCTGGCAGAAGGTCGTGCCGGGCGGTGACCTGCGCCGGTTCTTCGCTGCGCTGCTGAGCTTCCCTACGCTGCGCGATCGAATGCCGAAGATCGTGCAGGACCTTTCCGAGGGCGATACCCGCACGCTGGCCGCCACGGTGAAGGACTGGAATGCAGCGCTGGCGCAGCTGGGACAGGGAGGAAACAACCAACCGGCCCTGCCGCTGGTGATGCTCATCGCCACCTCGGAGAACAACGCACGCCCTGAGCTCAGCCTGGAGACCGTGAACGAAGAAGCCAAGAATGCGCTGTTCGTCAGTCCCATTCCCGGCCTGCTCGTCAGTGGCAGTGTCCCGCGTTACCCGCGTGATGCCTGGTTCGGAAAGACCCCGGATACCCTGCCACGGACACTGATCCTGCAGGGGACGCTGGATCCGAATACCGCCTACACCGGTGCCCAGGAACACGCTGCCTTGCTCCACAGGTCGGGGCCTGTGACGTTCCACACCGTCGACCGCGGTGCCCATCTACTGCCGTTGGTGGCGCCAAGATGCTTTGTTTCGGCCGTGGGCAGTTTCATTAATGGCGACATGGTGAGCGAGCGCTGCGCAGAGCCCGTGCCAGAGTAAAAAGCTCACCCTGGCGCGGCTCCGCTCTGATCTGGGCGCGCTCACATTCCCAGATCAGACAGCCCCGGGTGGTCATCCGGACGCCGCCCCAACGGCCAATGGAACTTGCGGTCGCTCTCCTTGATTGGCATATCGTTGATGCAGGAGAAGCGCCGTTCCATCAGACCATCGGCAGCAAATTCCCAGTTCTCGTTGCCATATGAGCGATACCAATTACCCGAGTCGTCACGCCATTCATAGGCGTAGCGCACAGCAATACGGTTCCCGGTGAACGCCCACAGCTCCTTGATCAATCGGTACTCAAGCTCCTTCTTCCACTTGCGGGCCAGGAACTGCCGGGCTTCTTCCCGGCCATGGGTAAACTCGGCTCGATTCCGCCACTGGGTGTCGAGCGAGTAGGCAAGCGACACCTTGTCGGCATCGCGGGCGTTCCAACCGTCTTCGGCAAGACGCACCTTCTCAATGGCCGATTCCAGGGTGAAGGGGGGAAACGGCGGGCGAGCTTGAGCGTCGGACATGGCAAAGCCTCCAATCAAAGCGGATACATCGTTGGTTTCAGATTGCGAGAAACGTCGGGCCGCTAACGGACGGCCTGTTTCAGCAACAACTGCGCGACATCCCTCGCATTGTCTGCGGCGTCGTAATCACCCATCACGCGCGATACGGTGATGGCGCCTTCCATCAGAACCAGCAGCTGGCGCGCCAGCGCGTCCGGCTGCTCAATACCCAGCTGCCCGGTGAGTTCAAGCGTGTAATCGAGCAGCTTCTGCTTGTGATGCCTGGCAATCCTGCGAATCGGATCCTCAGGATTCCCGACCTCACCAGCGGTGTTGATGAACGCACAGCCGCGGTAATCTTCCGACTCAAACCAACCCTTGAGTACGGTGAACAGGCGCAGGATGCGCGCCTCGGGGCCATCGGCTTTGTCACATTCCTCCTGGAACCAGGCCAGCCAGCGGATGTCGCGCGCGCTCAACGCAGCAGCAGCCACCTCGTCCTTGTTCTCAAAGTGGCGATAGATGCTCTTCCGCGCTACACCCGAGGTCCTCACGAGAAGGTCCATGCCGGTGGCATGGATCCCGTTCTGGTAGATCAGGGCCTCAGCCGTTGCGAGGATCTTCTGCCTGGTGTCGGTCGATGTGCTGTCCATGCCACCAAGGTAGAACGCTCGTTCTACCTTGTCAACCCATCCGCACGATGTCGCTTGCCTTGGTCCGCCTGGTGCCATCCCAGATTGGTGTCGCTGCAGCTTCCCCCCCGGCGCAAAGCCACCCCGGCAAGGGGAGAGCTATCAGCGGGTGCTGCAATCTGTCGTCGGCAGATGAACGACAGAGGGCCCAGGTTCGGTCGTGCGAGAAACAGCCGATCAAGACGTCGCGCGCGTGAGAGAACACATTGGGTCACCATGACCCTGCGGCACGTCCTCAGCCACCCATCTCCAGAGTGCTGCTGCCCAACGTAGTGGGTTTACACAGGCAGCAGAGGCTCCATTGCTTGGTCGTCGCCGGTACGGCGCGAACCAGCATCCGATCGGCAAGGACCCCTACGGGGCGGTGTGGCCCAGGCAGTGGCGTTACCTTCCGGTCGGCAAGAAGTCCTGGGCTCCGCGCATCTTTCGCCACTGGATCCACGCGATCGCGGCGACGAAAAAGACGCTGCACAAGTAGCTACCTTCAGGCCCTTCCGCGCCACCGCTAAGGGCGTCGAGGCCTTGCGGGCGCAGCGCCACCAGCAGCGCCGGCAAGTGCGCATCGATGCCGGTGACGGGCAGCTCGAAGCCGGTCGCGAGCAACCAGTTCCACCCCACGTGCCAGCCCATCACACCCCAGATATTGCCGGTCCGCAGCGCCCAGGCGCAGGTAAACAGCGAGAACAGGAACATGCCGAGCGTAACCCGGAGCGGCTGGTGCGGACTGAAATGCAGGAAGCAGAAAACGAGCGACACCAGCAGCACTGCCACCGCGACATTGGTCTTGCGCGCCACCACCGACAGCATCCAGCCGCGGAAGATGATTTCCTCCACGCTCGCCTGGAACATGAAACTCAATAGCAGCAGACCGATGTTCAGCAGACTGACGGGCGACCACCAGGCCTGCCCAAAGCCCGCCGCCTGCATGCCGCCAGCCATCCAGATCCCGACTACGACCAGTACGATCGTGACGAATCCAACGGCCAGTCCGCGCAGGAAAGTTTTCAGCGGCGCCGGACCGGTCAGCCCGATGCTCGCCAGCGAGCGCCCTTCGACGAGGCCTACCCAGGCGAGCACGGCCGCCAGCGTCGGCGCGAAGCCGATCCACAGAAGCGCATGCAAGCCAGTGAGGCCGATCGGATCGCCGCGCGGCGTTGACCAGTGCTGCGACTGCATCCACCCGTCCAGCGCCATCACCGGTACCGCGTTGAACAGGATCATCAGGATCGGCGTCAGCCAGGCCCAGGGCAGCCAGCCGCGGGCTGGATCCGCCGAATACAGGGCAACGGGGGTCATGCGGGGCTCCAGGTCGACGTGGTGGCCGCAGCAAGCTGCCATCTGCGCGGGGGCGGTGCAACCCGTTTGCGACCAAGCAACAGAAGCCGCCGATGAATCACCCGGATTGCCGACGAACTATCCCTGAGTCGTCGCCCGTGGCGTCCGCTTTGGGTGGCGGTTTCATATGTGCGATGAAGCACGGACAGCTAACCAAGCAGCGGTAAAGCGTACTTCGCCATCACCCCTTGGCGAAGTACGCCGCGGCTTTTTTAGAATGTCGCGCGCCTCAGTCAGGCGTTTCACCTCGGCCTTCAGGCGCCGCACCTCGGCTGAGTCCTTCGGCGTCGGCAACATCGACCCATCAGGCTTGCCCGCCAAGGCCTCGCTCCTGCACTTGCGGAGCCATTGGTAAAGGCTGTGGGACGAGACGCCCAGCCGCTTGGCAACCTCGGCTACAGCAAGACCTCTTTCGATAACCTGCTTGACCGCCTCGGCCTTGAGCTCATCCGTGTACTGCTTGCATGCCATTAGACACCTCTCTCGCTTCCATTGATTATGGCTCTGAGATGTCTACGAAATCCTGGCCGGTCCAAAAGCTTCGATCGAAGAGCTGTCAGCCCCCTCCCTGCCTCAATGCGCCGGGCCCAGATTGCTGGGCATGCCCTTGCGCAGCACCGACAGATACCGGACGTACTTGCCAACGAAGATGCCGGTGAACCCGCCGGACAGCAGCAGATACGCGGCGCTGAAGTTGCCGTTGGCACTCAGCGCAGGCGACACCGCAAGTGCCACCTCAAACCCGTACTTCACCAGGAACGTGACCAGCAGCAGCGGCAGCAGGCTGTAATCCGCGCTGCGCCACAACCGGCCCGTCGCTCCGTCCACGGTCAGCGTCGCCCGGCGCAGCAGCATCCAGCCCAGCATCGCACCCGCACAGATGCCGGCGAGCCATTCGCTCCACGCTACCAGCGAACCGCCGTAGCGGTGGCTGATCGACCAGATGCCCCACACAGTGAACAGCGCCGGCACGATCGCGAGCCTCCGCAGCGAGGTCTGTCCTGGCCGCATGGCCGCGACACCGCGGGTGATGAGGTACGCCAGGATCACCCAGACCCAGATCGGGGTGTGCGAGAGGATGGGCAGCAGGAGGTTCACGGGAGGTCCTTTCAGTGAGTGGCCGCACGGAGGGCGGTGCGTGGCGCTCACTATTGACGGACCGGACTACCTGAACAAGTGACAGGTGTCAGCGATACCAGATGACTGCTGTTGCGTCCGGGCGCGGGTCACGGACGCCCGCTCAGGCCGGCGGAGCGGCTACGGCCGCAGCGGGCATGGCAGCGGCAGGCGCCACCGCCGGCGCGCCGGACCCCGTCCGCTCGCTGGCGGCGGCCAGGGCCTGGTTGATGCGCTGCGTCGTACCGCGCTGGTCCAGTTCCACGCCGATGAGGTAGGCGAAGCGGCCATCGCATCGGAGCTGCGTGGACTCGAGACCTTCCGTTTCCGCCAGGACACGCTTCAACGCCTTGGCCCAGCCGCGCCCAGGCACGCTGTCCAGTTCCACCACCACCACCGACTCGCCGCAATCCAGCGGCAGAGACTCGAGACGGACGACTTTTGGCGCTGCATGTAACCGGGCACTCATGGCGGGGAGCTCCTGCAAGGGGGCGACGGCCGAAGTATCCACGGCGTGCGCCAAGGGTCTGTCAAGGCAGGGACAGCCCGGTGTGTACGGGCAAGCTTCGCCCCGTCGATCTGCCAAGGTAATCGCTTCACGGCATTCCCCAGCACCTTATCCAAAGACCCGAACCTCTCCGCATACGGCGCACGCAGCCGCAGGTTCGACGCCCCATCCTTGGCCTGCACCACCACCGCCTTGCGATGGCTAAACTGACGGGGGCCATGCACGCCGTGGTAAGCGCCCATGGGCGCACCCTGTTCCATCACCTGCCCAGCGGCGTAGAGCCCACGCCGGCTGCCGACGAACTGGCGGCTGATGTGGCGACAAGCTGGACCACGCCGAGGCCGCGCTGGCCGCCGCCCGCACGCGTTCTGACGAAGTGGCCGGCGCGCCGCATATCGTCGGGCACACGGATTTTCTGGCCGAAGTTGTGGCCGCTGAACTGGTGCCCCTAGTCAAGGTAGGCGTGCGCGTGCGGCTGCAGACCGGCAGCACCAGCGTGGTCAGCCAGATGCTGCTGGATGGCTCGTGCGACCTGGGCACTACGGTCTACCCGCCCGAAGATGATCGGCTGCGCTGCGAAACGGTACGGCAGGAGCCGCTGCTGGCCATGGCTGCACCGGAGGTCGCGCAGCGCATCGCCGCGCGTGCGGATTGCGGTGTAGCGCTATGACAGGAGCCGTTGCTGGCCTACAGCCTGGACCGGCCGCTGGTGGACGCGTGGCTGCAGTTCAACCAGCTGGAGTTGCGCCCGCCACTGCCTGCATTGCTGGGGCAGTATCTGCGTGCGCTTACGCGTGCGCCTGATGTCGCGCGGCTGCTGGAGAGCTTCCAGAAGTGGCTGGTGGAGGAGTTTGGCCATGCGCAATCGGGAGGAAAGCGCGGTGAGCCGTCGTGGCTGGAGGTGCGGTTGCGGCGCGCTGTGGAGGGCGTGCTGCACGGAGAGCGGTGTGAGTCTGGGGGTGATCGGGACAGCTGAAGGCAAGGTTTCGGACTTGTCTCATTTCCTGCAGTGCTCACGCGGCTGACCATGCCTTCGGGTTCCGCCAGAAGGACATGGGGTTTGATCAGAATGCTCATCATGGGCGGCCAACAGGCCGCCCGTCACCACATCGCACGCGCCATTGGTCGACGCCGGCTGATCTGTACCGAATCGGTCCATAGCGTGGAAAGCGGCCTATCGATACTGGAATGGCGCCGCTACGACCTGGTGGGCATATTCCTGCTGCAGGGGCTTGCGCAGCGCCTTGAACGCACCTACGTGTTGCGTGATGCGCACGTGCAGCTGGTGCTGTTCGGTGCGGAGTGCGGCGATGAGGTGGCACGCATCCGCCGCCAGCTTCGACAGCACGGGCTGCCGCCGCCGATCGTGGTGCCGGCCGAGTTCGAGGCGTACGACGAATCGCTGTTCTGGCGGGCGCTGGCCGGGCACATGGTGGTGCCGCGCGAAGCGGTGGGGTCGGAGCGCCTTACTGCGGGGAGCAGTCGAGCAAGCTCGACGCTACCTACGGCCTAGGGGCTCGCGCGGCGACGGTGGCCAGGCGGCGGCTGACGAGGCCCGTAGAGGTCCTGCAGTTCGGTGGCGCGCTGGGGCGAGTTGTGGAGGTCGTGCCGCGGGAGGAGCGGTGGGTGTTTGGGGGATGAGCGGCGGGTGAGGCGTAGTCGAGCAAGCTCGACACTACCGGTCGGGGGCTACGCGATGTGGAAGGAGGCGCGGTGGGTGGCGTCGAAGTGGAGCGCTGCTACGGCCACCGTGCCGACCATGGGTAGCCGCGCGAGTGCGTGCTTCTCCCAGGGCTCTGCTGCGCCTTCCACATCGGCATCCACGGTGTGCACGCGGTACTCGCCCGGGTAGTCATCCAGCGCATCGTCAAAGGGGCAATCGAGCACCCACTGGCGTGAAGTCTCATCGGCTACCCACATCAGCCGCGGCAGGTCGTGGAACCCGCGATAGGCGAGGATGCGGTAGTGACCTGGAGGCAGAGGCATCGGCGTTTCCTGCGGTGGCGCGGAGGGATGGCCGCGTCTCTACGATACGCCTTGGGCTGGGGTCAGAGCCCTTTCCTGCCAGGAGCAGTCGAGCAAGCTCGACTCTACCTACGGCCTAGGCGCCCGCGCGGCGACGGTGGCCAGGCGACGGCTGACCAGGCCGTAGAGATCCTGCAGTTCTGCGGCACGGCCGGGTGTCATGTTGCTGCCGAACAGGACGCGTCCGAATGCCGCTTCATGAGTGTCATCGGGGAAGCGTTCGCGGGCGCGGTAGACGTTCTGGAAGACCAGCCAGGCCAGGCGCAGGCCACCGCCGGGGAGCGGGCGCACGAGGCGTTCGTAGGCCTGCCAGAACTGGTATTCGGCCTGCAGATCGACCGTCGGCGCCGCGTAGGGCACCGGACGCGGGCGCCCGTGGGCACGCGGGCGGGTCGGCAGGTAGGCGGGATCGGGCTGGGCCATGGTGGACAGCATGCCCCAGGAACATTGTGGGAACCTTGCGTGGGTGCCGGAATATCAGTGCGGGTTGTGCAAAGTGTGGCAAAGGGAGGGGTCGGATCCCTTTGCGGAGCAAAGGGCTCTGACCCCGGGTGACGCGTGCGCCGTTTTGGTAGATGCCAACCTTGGTTGGGAGGTTTTTCGGTGCCGGAAACATTCCGCCGGGCATGGCCCGGCGCTACCGGATTGCGCAGGGAGCATCCACGCATGGCGTGGATCTACTTAGAAGGTTATCGACGTGCTGAACATCACCTGCCGTGGCGCGCTGCGCTGCAGGGTCTGGTAATCCCCCGAGAACGAGGAGCCGGCAATCGTGGCGGTGCCGATGTTGTTGCGGTTGAACAGGTTGCTCACATCCAGCCGCAGTTCCAGCCCGGGCAGCACACTGCCCTCGCCCAGTGTGTAGGCGGCATAGGTGTTTACCTGCCAGAACGTGGGCACGCGGATATCGTTCTCGTACGTAAACGGCTGGCGCAGGTACGAGGTGCTGGTGGCACCAAAGCGCCAGTCACCAAAGTGCGCCGACAGATCGCTCACCAGCGAAACCTGCGGGTAACCGGGCTGGGCGTTGCCCTTGATGGGGTACACGCTATCGCCCACCACGAAATCGCTGCCGTAGTACGAGCGGGCCACGGCCACGCCCTGGTAGAACTGCACGCGCTCACTCAGGTCTGCGGTAACGCCCAGGTCCGCACCAATCACATGCATCTTCGGCATCAGCCGCACGGTGTTGATCTGCGCGAACTGGGTACCGATGGCCGCCGATAGCAGACGGTTGCGGATATCGTTGTAGAACACATCACCCGTCAGCGTCAGCCGCTCGAAGCGATGCGTCGCGCCCACGGTGAAGTTCCAGTTCTTTTCCGGGCGCAGCGTGCAGGCCACACGGTCGAACTCATCCTGGTCGCTGATCGTCCACGCCGAGGCGGTGTAGCCGATGTTGCCGCGCTGGGCCACGCGGTAACCGTTCATGGTGTTGGCGATGTCGATGAAGGCATCGGTGGAGTCGCTGGGGCTCCAGAACAGCGAAACGTGCGGCAGGAAGTTGTCCTTGGCACGCAGCGCGCCATACACCGGCCGGTCCGGCGTATCGCCGAGGCCACCGCCTTCGGTGTGGAAATCCACGGCCTTGAAGCCGACGCCCAGCTTCAACGTATCGCTCAGCGCAATGTCATCGTGCAGGTAGAACTGCTGCGAGCGGGTGACCCAGCGCGAGGCGTTGTCGGTGAGGAAAGCCGGGCCATACACATCAAACGGACCAGTGGCCTTCAGCGGCTTGCCCTGCCCCAGCAGCGGCTGCTCGTACCAGTCGGTGCGGGCGGCGGCCTTGCTCTGTTCCTGCCAGAGCCCTGCGGTGAACGTATGCGCGCCGATCTCGAACTGCAGGTTGGCCATGCCGCCCAGGCGGTTCACGCGCGGGGTCTGCACCTGCTCGGAGAACGGTGCGCCGTTGGGCGATGGCACGGTGGGGTCGGTCAGCGTGGCCTGGGTGTGGCTGTTGGCGTTGTACAGCTGCACGTTGCCGCTGAGTGTGGGCGTGATCTGGAAACGATGATTGATGGACGCCACGCGGTCGCGGGTGATCTGGCCGGTGTCGTAGGGAATCAGTTCGGACAGCTCGCCGCAGGTGTAGGCACCGCAGGATTTGTCCGCATTTTCCGGCGAGGCGACGTAGTACGCCCACGCATAATCGGGATAGAAACTGTCGGCCTTCCAGCCCAACTTACGGATCATGTCGAAGGAGATGTTGTTGTAACCCCAGACCTTGGCCTTGCTGTCGGAGGCGAAGACGGTGAAGTCACCCCAGGCCACATCCTGCTGCGCCTTCAGGTTGCCGCGCAGAAAGTCCTGCGTGCCTGCGCCCTGGTACTTGTCCGCCGAGACGCGCTGCACGTCGACCAGCACTTTCGGGCCGTGCTCGCCCAGCTGGCCGGTCTGCGCAGACACCGTGGTGACCAGAGTGCGGTTGCTGCCCACGCCTTGCTTGATGCGCAGGCTTGGCGTGTCCTGCAGGTCGCGCAGGCGATATTCCAGGCTGCCGCCGTTGGCGCTGCTGGAAAACACACTGACCGGCGCGCCGCCCGGGCTGACGGTGATCGCGCCGATGCCATCGGGCACGCCGACATTCACCACGCTGGTGCCGGTGAGCGAGAGAAAGCCGTTGTCATTCAGCGGCACGCCTTCGAAGGTGATGCCCATTTCATTCATGCGGAAACCGCGCACGAACAGGCTGGTGGCGGAGATATCCAGGCCCAGGCCATCGGTGGCGGTGTAGCTGGCGCCGGGCACGGCCTTGAGCATGGCCAGCCCGTTGTTGCCGGTGACCATGCCATCGACGTCGGCGGCGTTGATGATGTAGCGGTTGGGGCCGACCACCTGCGTGGGTGCGACGGCGGCACCGCGCGGCGTGGCGATGACCTGCAGGGCATTGAGGGTGGTGGGGGCGTCGTTGGTTTCGGCGGCGTAGACCGGTGCGGCGATCGCCGTGCTGAGTGCCAAGGCGAGCAGCGTCGTGGGTGGAGTGTTCATGGCCAGATCCAGGTGCAGGGGGAAGAAGACGCAGGCACACGCCCAGCGCGTGGCAGCACCGGCGGCGATGCTGTGGCTGGAATGCGATTGCGTTGAAGGGGCGGCGGCGCTGTACGCGCCGATCAGGGGCAGTGGAAGACGTTCAACTGCCAGGCGATGCGATGGAGTGATTTCGACGGTCGGAAGTGTTGCACTGCCGTGCCGCGCACGCCATTGCACCGTAGTACAGCGCGGTTATACGCGGGTATCGTGCGGGCCTGGTAGAGGCCGACCTTGGTCGGCGCTCGGGATCTACGTGTGCCAACCAAGGTTGGCACCTACCAGAGCAATGGCTTACTGCAACACGAACCGTTCGATCGCCCGCGCCACGCCATCTTCGGAATTGGTGCTCGTTTCAAAACGCGCCACTGCCTTCACTGCGTCGATGGCGTTGCCCATCGCTACGCTGGTGCCGGCGAACTGCAGCATGGTCAGGTCGTTTTCCTGGTCGCCGATGGCCATGACGTTGGCGCGGTCGATGCCAAGGTGCTCGGCCAGCTTCTGCAGGCTCGGCCCCTTGCCGGCGCGGTGGTCGAACACTTCCAGGAAGAACGGCGCGCTCTTCAGCACGGCGAAGCGCTCGGTCAGTTCGGCCGGCAGGCGCGCGATGGCCGCGTCCAGCACCTCGGGCTCGTCGATCATCATCAGTTTGATGAAGGACATCGACGGATCCATGTCCTCCACGCGGCGGTACGACAGCGGCACGTGCGAGAGGTGCGAATCGATGACGGTGTAGCGGCTGATGTCCTGGTTGGGCGTGTACAGGCGCTGGCCATCGAGGGCCTGGAAGTGCACGCCGATATCGCGCGCGACCTGTTCGCAGTAGCGGAAGTCTTCGAAGCTGAGCGGGAACTCGGCCACGTTCTCGCCGGTGCCCAGTCGCCGCACCAGGCCGCCGTTGCAGGCGATGCAGTAGTCGTCGTCGCCGTTGATGCCCAGTTCCTGCAGGAACGGCGCCAGGCCGGACACGGGACGGCCGCTGGTCAGCACGATATGCACGCCCAGCGCGCGTGCCTGCGCGATCGCCGCCTTGGCCCGCTCGGTGAGCTTGTGGGCGGGGTCCAGCAGGGTGCCATCCATATCGATGGCGACCAGTGCGATGGTCGATTGCCTGCGGCCCATGTCCATCAACGTCCAACCTTGCATGTGGGGACCGCTATTTTAGGGCAGTCGCGCCCCTGCCCGCCTCATGCGCGGTTCATACCGCCGGGCGCGGCTGCAGGGATACTCAGCAAGCCTGTGCGCCCCCCACCGCAGGACGGCCCCCATGACCGCCCTACCCTGGAGATCCTGACGCATGACCTACCGCGCCCCCGAGGCCACCGACACCGCACCGCTGGCCGAGCAGATCGAAGACCTGATCCGCGGCCTGCCCGGCGAGCACATCCGCGTGGGTACGCTGCTGCAGGCGCTGGGCGACGAGGGGCTGATGCTGATCGTGATCCTGCTCTCGGCGATCTTCCTGATTCCGGTGTCGATTCCCGGGCTGAGCACGGTGTTCGGTGCGTCCATCCTGCTGATCGGCCTGAGCCGCGTGCGCGACCGCCCGCTGTGGGTACCGCGCCGCCTGGCCGAGCGCGAGGTAGCGACCGAGAAGCTGAAGGCCAACCTGGGCCGCGCCCTGAAGTGGGTGCACCGCATGGAGCGGTTGTCGCAGCCGATGCGGCTGGCGGTGATGGTGCGTTCGAAGAAGATGATGCGGCTGAACAACCTGGTGCTGGTGTTTGCCACGCTGTTGTTGATGGCGCCGGCGGGGCCGATTCCCTTCAGCAACACCCTGCCCGCGCTGGCGCTGATGTCGTTCGCGATCGGGTTCATCCAGCGCGATGGCGCGGCGGTGGCGGCGGGTTATGCGTTCGTGGTGGCCACGGTGGTGTACTTCGGCGTGCTGCTGGGTGGGGTGGGGTTTGCAGCGGAATCGGTGTTCAGCGGGATGCGGGGTGGCAGCGCGTCTGGGTAAACGGGTGCTGGCCGTTTGTAGAGCCGAGCCCACGCTCGGCTGCTTCTCGATTTTTGTAGAGTCGAGCGGGGGGGGGGGGGGGGGGGGGGGGGGGGGGGGGGGGGGGGGGGGGGGGGGGGGGGGGGGG
>NZ_JAMOKY010000030.1:0-47774 GCF_024499815.1 Stenotrophomonas testudinis
GTCCGCGGCATGGATGCCGCGGCCAAGCCTACAGGGACGTACTTGCGGCGTCCCCGCAATCCGACACCGCCCCGCCAACCCACGGATAGCCCGCTGTTGCCTTTGACGTTGCCGTTGCATTGAGCAGGTGCAGGGCGCAGCCCTGCAAAAAGAACCTACTTCAGCCGACGGCCCGTGCGGTCGATGCGGAACCACTCCCCACCTTCCATCGGCGTATGCCCATCGCCATCCGGCGTGCCACGCCTGCACCCGTTGCAGACCTCCGCCACGCCGTCCTCGAACGGCCACGCGAAATCGAACAGCGCCGGAATCACCTGGCGGAACTGCAGGTCGAAGTAGCCGACGCGGTCACCCACGCGCCCGCGCAGCAGGCCTTCCTGCGGCGTGTCCGCGCCATTGTCCCACGCCAGCACCGGCAGGCTGCGGCCGCTGCGGGCCACGTAGTGGAAGCCGCCATCGGCATGCACAACCGCCAGGCCCTGCGCGTCGTACTGCAGGCCCTTCAGCACGTTGGCGCTGAGCTTCAACTGGTGTCCGTCCACCTCGCAGCCGGGCAGGGCCAACAGGCCGTGTTCTTCCGTCAGCTGGGTGCACGCCGGTGCCTGCGCCCACGCGGCACCGCTGGCCAGCAGACCGCACAGTGCCAGCGACCGCGCGAGGCGGCCGCTGGCAGAAGACGGCCGCTCAGACCGTGCCGTCACTGCGCCTCGGCCTTGCGCTCGAAGGCGGTCGGGGCCGGCAGCTGCACCGGCACGCCCTTGTCGTCGCAGGTGCCGGCCTGGCACAGGCGCTCGCGCAGGGCCGGGGTGGCCTGCACGATCATGTGGTAGATCGCGTTCTGTTCCAGGGTGCCGCGGATGGCCTTGCTGCCCGGACCGCGTGCCCAGATGCCCACGTCTTCGCCACCGTGCGATTCGGACTTCATCGGCACCAGTGCTTCCTGCATGTAGTCCGGGTGCTCGGTGTCCACGTCATGCAGGTTCGGGCGGCCGTTGGCCTGTTCGAAGCTGCTCGGGTTGTGCGGGTAGACCTTCGGGCCGGCCGGCTGCTGGTTGGTCGTGCCGGTGTGGCCCGGGCCGTTGGCGTAGCTCAGCGTGGTGTAGGGCTGGCCGTTGCCATCCAGCGCGTAGTCCAGCTTGCCAGCGCCATCTTCGCCGCCCTTGTCCTTCACCTTGCCAAGGATCGGGTTGCCTCGCGCCGGGTAGCCGACGAAGTTGAGGGTGTGCGAGTGGTCGGCGGTGACGATGATCAGGGTGTCGTCGGCCGAGGTCAGTTCGTTGGCCACGCGCACCGCGTCGGACAGGGCGACGGTTTCGGTGAGGGCGCGGTAGGCGTTGCCGCTGTGGTTGGCGTGGTCGATGCGCGCGCCTTCGACCATCAGCACGTAGCCTTCCTGATGCTGCTGGAGGTTCTTGATCGCCGCGGCGGTCAGCTCGGCCAGGCTCGGCTCACCCGCCGGGTCCTGCGGGCGCTCGTACTCGTAACGCATGTGGTCCGGCTCGAACAGGCCGAGAATGGCCGGCGCGGTGGCCGCGGCCGCCAGCTGCGTGCTGTTCCAGACGTAGGCGCCGTGCGGATGCGAGTGCTGCCATTCCTGCACCAGGCTACGCCCGTCCAGGCGCTGGCCGACCTTGTCGTCGTACTCGGGGTCGCGTTCTTCCACGGTGGTGAATTCGCCACGGCCACCGCCGAGGGCGACCAGCGGGCCACGGCCGTAGCGCGAGGTCGACAGCAGCTGCTGGGCGATGTCCTTGCAGCCGGCAGCCTTGGCGGCGTCGGTCAGGTCGGTGTCGTTTTCCCAGTTGCGCTCGGGCGAGTGCGCGTAGGTCGCGGCCGGGGTGGCGTGGGTCAGGCGTGCGGTGGAGACGATGCCGGTCGCCAGGCCGGCGCTGTCTGCCAGCTGCAGCCAGGTCAGCATGCCCTTGGACAGGCTGTCGGCGCAGTCGCTGCGGCTGCCGGCGCTGACGCCGATCGCACCCATGTGGGTCTTCACGCCGGTGGTGATGGCGGTCATCGTGCCGGCCGAGTCCGGCGTCTGTGAATCGGTGTTGTATGTCTTGCTGAACGCCGTGGCCGGGAAGCGCTCCCAGGACAGCAGGTTCTCTTCGCCCGAGCCGCCCTTCTGCTGACCTTCGTAGATGCGCGAGGCGGCGACGGTGGTCAGGCTCATGCCGTCACCCAGGAACAGGATGACGTTTTTCGCCTTGCCGGCCATCGCGCCATTGGCGGCCGCCTGGGCGGCGCCGCTGCGATACCACCACTGCGGGGTCTCGCCGGCCGGATGTGCGATGGGATCAACAGCGACCTTCAGGCCGGCCGGGGCGGAGGCGGGGGTGGTGCTGGCGCAGGCGCCCAGCAGCAGGGTGGTGGCACAGGCGGCCAACAGGGAGACGGAACGACGCATGGACGCTGGGATCTCACAAAGTGTAACGGGGCGTTCATTATGCCCAACCCTGCAATGCACGCCGATGACACACTGTTTGCCGGTAGGGCGGTCGTACCGCCTGCCCGCTTGGGCTATCGTGCCAGCATCCCTTCCTTCCCCCCTGGATTGCCTATGAAACTGGTCTCTGCCTGGCTGCGGATTCCATTCTGGCAGCGCGTGGTCGGTGGCTTCGTGCTTGGCGCGCTGGCCGGCTGGGCGCTTGGCCCGGCCGCTGAAACGTGGTTCGGCCCGCTCGGCGAACTGTACGTCACCCTCATCAAGATGATCGCGGTACCGCTGGTGTTCTTCGCGGTCATCAACGCCATCTCTTCGCTGCACGGCCAGAAATCGGTCGCCGCGCTCAGTGGCCGCACGTTCCTGTGGTTCGTCATCACCGCCGCGCTGGCGGTGTGCGTGGGCCTGGGCGTGGGCACGGTGCTGCAGCCCGGCGCCGGTGGCCTGCAGCTGTCGATGGCCAACAACTACGTGCCGCGCGAAGTGCCCAGCGCGGTGCAGGTGCTGCTGGACGTGGTGCCGTCCAACGTGTTCTACGCGCTGTCGGGCATCGGCACCAAGGTCAATGCCGCCGGCGAGACAGTGCTGGCCGCAGGCCGCGGTTCGATCCTGCCGGTGATCTTCTTCGCCGGCCTGGTTGGCTTCGCCATCGTCAAGCTCGGCGAGAAGGTGGCCGAGGCGCGCAAGCTGGTCGGCCAGATGAGCGACATCATGATCCAGGTGACCCGCTTCGTGCTGGAAGTCACCCCGATCGGTACGTTCGGCCTGATCGCCGGCCTGGTCGGCAGCTACGGCTTCGAGAAGCTGCTGCCACTGGGCCATTTCGTGCTGGCCCTGTACGTGGCCTGCGCGCTGCACATCATCGTGGTCTACAGTGCCCTGCTGCTCTCGCACGGCCTCAATCCGCTGAAGTTCTTCCGCGGTGCCGCGCCGGGCATGCAGGTGGCGTTCGTCAGCTCGTCCAGCTTCGCCGCGATGCCGGTGGCGCTGCGTTCGATCACCCACAACCTGGGCGTGAACAAGGACTACGGCTCGTTCGCCGTGCCGCTGGGCGCGAGCATCAAGATGGACGGCTGCGGTGCGATCTACCCTGCGCTGTGCGCGGTGTTCATCGCCCAGTACAGCGGCGTGCCGCTGTCGCCGGAGCAGTACGTGGTGGTGCTGATCGCATCGGTGCTGGGCAGCTTCGGCACGGCCGGCGTGCCGGGCACGGCGGTCATCATGGCCACCGTGGTGCTGAGTGCGGCCAACCTGCCGCTGGAAACCATCGGTTACCTGTACGCGATCGACCGCATCCTGGACATGATGCGCACCATGACGAATGTGACGGGCCAGATGCTGGTACCGGTGCTGGTGGCCAAGGAAACCGGCCTGCTCGACCAGTCGGTGTACGACAACCCGTCGACCAACGTCGGCCTGGACGATCCCGACCCGACCCCGCCGCGTAGCTGAAGCGGCACTGCAACGGGCTGTATCAGCAGCTGTAACGCCGCTGATACAGCCCCTGCCAAGCCTTGTGCAGCATCGTTTCCTGCACGTTAAGGCAAACGAAATCCGAATGCCTCTGTAACACCCTGCTCGCAACGCGCCGCCCCCTCGACTGGCTGAACCGCTTGCTACCAAGCGGTTTGGAAGTTGGCACGGAAGCTGCTCTGTCCCTGCGCATACGCAACGGGAGAGCGGCATGGACAGCAGCAGCACCCATCTCGGTTCCTCGGTCCGGCAGCTGGCGCTGCTGCTGGCCCTGGCCTGCCCGCTGGCGGCCGCCGCCTCCGGTGCGCGCCAGGGTGTGAAGGCGCAGCCGGGCGAGATCGTCCTGCTGCGGGATGTGGCCGCACGTCCGGCCTATCGCATGGCGCCGCCCGGCATGGCGTTGATCGCCGATCCCAAACCGCAGCATGAGATCGCCACCGCACTCGGCAGCGGCGGCGGCTCCAGCGGCATGGATGAATTGAGCGATGACGACTATGCCGGGCTGGGGGCGGGGCAGACCGGCCGCATGGCCGCGCCGGGCGGCACCACCGTGGAGCGGGTGACCCACCAGGCCCTTGGCGGCACGCTGGGCCGTTCCAGTGACGGCGCGCTCGGCGGCAACAGCCTGGGTGGTGCGATGAGCGGCCCGCTCGGCGCCGTCGGCAACACCACCCGCGGCATCGGCGATACCGTGCGCGGCGCACTGGCGCAGTTCCCGCTGGGCGCGGCACCGCAGGGAGGTGGCAAGTGAATCGCGCGGCGCGTGGCGCGCTGCTGCTGGTGCTGGCGGGTGCGCCCGCACTGGCCTGGGCAGACGATTACAGCGGCATGCTGTCCTACCTGGACGTGGCGCGCATTGGCGACCGCGCGCTGGCCGGTGCCAGCGGCGCCATCATGGTCAACCAGGCCAGCGGCGACCTCAACATCCAGGCCAACCTGCAGGGCATGGCCACCGGCGACCAGGCCAACGTCGCCATCGCCGCACGCCAGCAGCGCCATGCCGACGTGGTGCTCTCGGGGCCGCTGCAGGCCACCGCACATATCGAAGGCCAGGCGCTGAACGGCGCCAGTGGCATCGCATCGATCAACCAGGCCAGTGGCATCGCCAACACGACGCTCAACGTCGTCAGCGCGACGCTGGCCCGGCAAGGGATACGCGAGACCGACGACGCGGCTTTGGCGGCGTCGGACATCGCGTCAACAGGGGGGCAGGGCGACGCCGGCGACGGTGTTGCGGCGGGTATCCGCAGCGTTGGGGTTTCCGCCTCGGCACTGCGGGGCTTCGACGGTGTCCTGCAACTCAATCAGATCGCGGGAGCCCGCAACGACACGGCCAACGTGCTTGGCATGGTCGTCCAGGGCAACCCGTGAGCAGTACCCACCACCCGATGTATCACTGATGAGAGAGAGGACACCATGAACGCGACTTTCAAAAAGTCTCTGCTCGCCATGGCAATTGCTTCTGCCTCGACCGCCGCCGCGGCCAATGGCTGGGACAACCAGAACGCCAACGCGAACATCAACCACAACCATGTCGTGACCGAAATCCGTAACGACACCCACAACCACACCGACAACGAGGTCCGCAACTGGACCCGTACCAACACCACGGTACGCAACAACACCGACAGCTCGAGCGTGACCCGCAACCGTACGGTCAACGAGCAGGTGCAGAAGAACAGCAACATCCAGGCCGACGAGCGCAAGGAAAAGAACAACCACGGCGTCGACGTGAACCTGGAAAAGGACCTGCGCCTGAGCAGCGACGTGAACTTCTCCGGCGATCCGACCATCACCGGTGACATCGACCTGGATTCGGCCGCCATCGCGGTCATCGACAACCGCCAGTCGATCAGCCACAACGCCGCGTCCAACAGCCTGGTCACCAACAGCGCCTCGATCGCCGATGACGTCGGCTCGGGTGCCTCGGGCAACCTCGGCTTCAACGTCGTGGCCGGTGACAACAACGCGCAGGACAATGCAGCTTCGCTGTCCGCCGCTGACGCATCCTTCAGCTTCGGCATGGCCGACGCCGAGGTGTTCGTCAACCAGTCCGGCATGGGCAACACCACCATGAACTCCGGCGTCACCAACGCCGCCGGCCTCGGTGGCAATGCCTTCGGCGGCGCGTCCGGCAACATCGGCGTGAACATCGCGTCGGGCAACAACAACGAGCAGAAGAACGCGCTCGCTGCGTCGGTGGCCACCAGCGCGATGGCCCAGTCCAGCATCAGCTCCAACCAGGTGTCCAGCGGCAATGCCGTGAGCAATGCCGGCTTCGTGCAGTCCTACACCGATACGGTGCAGGTCGGCATGAGCGGCGGTGTCAGCGGCCTGACCCTGGCCTATGGCGCCGGCACCTACAGCGGCCGTGGCAATGCCTACCAGATGGCCAACTACTATCTGGATACCTGGAGTGGCGACCTGCCGCACCCGGGTGGCAACGCGACCGGCCACATCGATCTGGACAACGAGATCCAGAACGCGACGCCGAACCCGTACCGTCAGGGCGTCGGTGGCCTGGGCTTCGATACGCGTGAAAGCGGCACCAGCCAGTTCGTCGAACTGGGCGTCGCCGACCTGTACGCCAGCCTGAGCGGCACCGTCACGACCACCCGCTGGGTGAACGTGAATGCGACCAACACCTCGGCGCTGTCGGGCAGTGCGTTCTCGGGCGCCTCCGGCAACATCGGCGTGAACGTCGCCTCGGGCACCGGCAACCTGCAGGCCAACAGCCTGGCCCTAGCCGTGGCACAGCCGAGCACCGGTGGCGGTGGCGGCGCCGGCGGCGGCGAGTAACACCTGGCGTGACCGCTTTCGCAGCGAAGCTGCGTTGAGTGCAACAAGCCCGGTCATCCGCCAATGGCCGGGTCCCCCGGGAGCCCCTGCTCCTCCTCCCCCTTGGGGCAGGGGCTCCTTCCTTCTGCTGGAGGGCACCATGGCCGCACACCGCTGCTGGATCCGCCTGCTGTCCTGCCTGCTGTTGCTGGGCAGCGCCCACGCATGGGCGGGCGACGTCAAGTTCACCGGCATACTGCCCAACGGCGCGCTGATGCAGCAGAAGGTAGAGAGCATGCAGGAGCGGCGCTACCGCAACCTGGTGCGGCAACACACCGATTACAGCTGTGGCGCGGCCGCACTGGCCACCATCCTGCGCTACGCCTACCACCTGGACACCACGGAGGCGACGGTGATCGAAGGGATGATGGGCGTCTCCGATCCGCAGCTGGTGAAGGAACGCGGTTTCTCGCTGCTGGACATCAAGCGCTATGTCGAATCACTCGGCATGCGCGGGCGTGGCTACCGCATCGATGAGAGCCGGCTGCGCAACCTGCGCGTGCCCGGCCTGGTGCTGATGGACGTGCGCGGGTTCCGCCACTTCGTGGTGCTCAAGCAGGTCCGCGGCGGCATCGTCGAGGTGGCCGACCCCATCCTCGGCAACCGCAGCCTGTCCCTGGCCGAATTCAACGAAGCGTGGCCGTCGCGCGCTGTTTTCGTCGTGATCGGCAGCGACTTCGATCGCAACACTGTTCTTCTGCAACCCAGCGAGCGGCCCAGTGCGCGTGCGTTGTACGCGCGGCAGGGCCCGATCACCGATGCCGAACTGGTCGATTTCGGCTTCAGCCATGCCGACCTGTTCTGAAGGAGGCCCGATCATGCTGTGCCAACGTTTGTTGATCGCCACGCTGCTGCTGTTGCCGGTGCTGCCCGCTTGGGCCGCTGAAGGCGCACCAGGGCGCGGGCTGAAGGAAATACCCGATCCCGAACTGAACCTGATGCGTGGCCGCTACACCGTGGGCGGCAACAACGTGGCCTGGTTCGGGGTAACGATGATTTCGCAATGGCAGGGCGCCAACGGCAGCAGCGTGCAGGGCGCGCTGACCCTGGGCATGGACTTCCGCCAGGGCAGTACGCCGCGGCTGACGTTCCAGCCGCACGTGCAGGTCACCAACGCAGATGCGCCGATGCCCACCCCGGACGGACGCAGCATCGACAGCGTTGGCCTGGCCAACGCCACCGGCCTGGTGCAGGCGGTGCAGGTGGCCGGCGATGGCAACACCGCACGCAACGTGACCACCTTGACCGTACGTGATGGCGCGGTGCCGACCACCACCGACGATGGCAACCGCATCGCCCAGATGCAGCAGGGTGGGACCAGTGCCACGGCGGTGCTCGATGGCAACCAGGCGCGCCTGATGCTGCAGATCGACGGCCAGGGCCTGGTCCAGCAGTGGATCCGCAATGGCAGCGTCGGCCAGGGCATCGCCTTGTCCGGTGATGGGCAGGTAGCAAGCAACCGGCTGCAGCTTGAGCTGGTACGCAACACCGTGGCCAGCAACCAGCCGTTGAGCCAGAGCGTGGCCCAGGCGATCGCGCTGAACCGCGGCATGGGCCCGGGCCAGTAACACGGCCCGGTCAAGGGGGAAGGACGGACAACGCAGGCCAACAACATGCACACCTATTTGCGTCTTACCCCGCTGGCGCTGGCGGCGCTGGCGGCCAATGCCTTCGCCCAGCAACCGGCGGCGGAGGCCAAGGACGGTGCCGATGTACAGGCACTGATCACCCAGCTCGAGCAGCTCAAGGCCAACTATGCGCAGGAGGTGCGACGCCTGCGCGAACTGGACATGCAGGTGCAGGCCATGCAGGCCCGCCTGAGCGGACGGGCCGGCGGCGCCACGACCCCGGCGGCGCCCCTGGCGCCTGCGGCGGCGGCGGCCATGCCACCGAGCAGCGAAGGCTATGCCAGTACCGCGGCTGAGGCCCAGCAGGCCAAACAGGAGGCGCGGCGCAGCGTGGACGATGTGAAGCAGCAGCAGGCCGCGCTGTTCTCTCGCAAGTTCACCGTAGAAAACAGCCTCACCTATGCGCGCTATGACCGCAAGCAGCTCTCCCTCAACGGCTTCCTGGCGCTGGATGCGATCTTCCTCGGCAACATCGCCATCGAGAATGTCGAGTCCGATTCGCTGACCTACAACCTGGCCGCGCGCTGGGGTGTCAGCCCGAACCTGACGTTGAACATGGACGTGCCCTACCTGGCGCGGCGCACCGTGTACCAGAAGGGCGGTGCGGGCGGCGCGGCGGCGGCCATCGCCCAGGAAGAGACCAACGGCAACGGCATCGGCGATGTCAGCATGAGCGCCAACTACCGCCTGTTCGGCGAGCGTGGCTGGCGCCCGGAAACGGTGCTGACCGGCGGCGTCACCGCACCGACCGGCCGCGCACCGTATGGCCTGGACTGGCGGGTGATCGAGCGCGATGACGATGACTACATCCGCTTCGCGGTACCGCGCGAACAGCCGACCGGCAATGGCGTCTGGCAGGCCAACCTGGGCGTGTCGATGGTGAAGACCGCCGATCCGGCGATCCTGTTCGCCAACGCCGGCTACATCCATTCCTTCCCGCGTGGCTTCGACGATATCGACAGCAACCCGGACACCGTGAACCCCGGCGATGTGAAGCTGGGCGGGTCGGTGTACTTCGGTGCCGGCGTGGCCTTCGCCTTCAACGAACGCACCAGCCTGAGCATTTCCTTCAGCGACAAGATCAGTGCACGCGCGTCGACGCGGTTCCAAGGCGGGCAGTGGGTGAAGGTGATCGGCAGCGATGCCAACGCGGCGTCGTTGAACCTCGGCGTGACCTATGCGCTGAACCAGCACGCGACGATGGTGACCCTGCTGGGCATCGGCCTGACCCCGGATGCACCGGACTTCACGCTGTCGTTCAAGGTGCCGTACATGTTGTAGCTGATTGCGGTGATCCTGCATCGGCAACGCCGGGCCTCGCCCGGCGTTCTTTTTCTCGCAGCGACGCTCACGCTCCCGGTAGAGCCGAGCCATTCTCGGCTGACTTCCTGCCGGGCAGGATCCGGCACTACCGTTCCGGCGGCAGCTCCAGGCGGTGCTTCCGGCACAACCGATACACCGTCACCCGCGACACCTGCATGTGCCGCGCGCAGGCCGACACGTTGTAGCCATGCATCTTCAGCGTCCGCAGCAGCACATCGCGCTCGACCTGGCCGCGCGCGTCCTGCAGCACCGCGCGCGGCGAGGGGGCGTCGGCGTCGGCCAGATCCAGATCGCTGGCGCTGATCAGCTCGTGTTCGCTGACGATCGCCGCGCGCTGCACGCGGTTCAACAGCTCGCGCACATTGCCCGGCCAGTCGAAGTGGCGCATCGCCACGCGCGCACCGGGATCGAAGCCACGGGCGCGGCCGGGATGGCGGTGGCGGAAGCTCCGCAGGAAGTGCTCGGCCAGCAGCAGCACGTCGTTGCCACGGTCGCGCAGCGCCGGCATCGGCAGCCGCAGCACGTTGAGGCGGTAGTACAGATCGCGGCGGAACCGTCCCTGGGCGACGGCCTGTTCGAGGTCCACGTGGGTTGCCGCCAGCACGCGGACATCCACCCGCAGCGGCTGGTTGCTGCCAACCCGCTCCAGCGTGCCTTCCTGCAGCACGCGCAGCAGGCTGGTCTGTGCGTCGGCAGGCAGGTCGCCCACCTCGTCCAGGAACACGGTGCCGCCGTTGGCGGTTTCGAACAGGCCGACCCGGCGCTGGGCAGCCCCGGTGAAGGCGCCGCGCTCGTGGCCGAACAGCTCCGACTGCACCAGGCTGGCCGGGATGGCCCCGCAGTTGACTGCGAGGAAGGACCGGCCGGCACGCCCGGACAGGGCGTGCAGGGCCTGCGCGGCCAGTTCCTTGCCGGTGCCGGTTTCGCCGGTGACCAGCACCGGAAGCTCGACCGGAGCGAATTTGTGCAGGGACGCGCGCACGGCCAGCAGGGCCGGGCTGTCGCCGATCAGCGCGGGCAGGCCGCCGCCGTCGCGTATCGCCGCTGCGGGCGGATCATCCTCGCCACATTCGCGCTGCATCGCGGTCAGCAGGTCCTGCAGCTCGCGGGGCAGGGTGAACTGATCCTGGCAGGCGCGCAGCAGCGGCGCCCAGCTGGGTGGCGGCACATCCAGGCCGCCCGGCAGCACGGCCATCCAGGGCAGGTGGTGGTGCTGCTCGACCCACGGCAGCATGGGCTGCAGCGCCTCCGCATCCAGGTGGCGCAGGTCCAGCACGGCCACCAGATGGTCGCGGCCGCGCAGGCCCACGGCCATGGCCGGCGAGGGACTGACGCAGCGCAGCTGCCAGCCGGCCGCCGCCAGGGCGTCGCGCTCGCTCGCCAGTGGCTGGCCGAACCAGATCACACAGCGTGATGGAACCTGCAGGCTTGCCGCCATGCCTTCCCCCAAGCATCCGGGCAACGCGGGCGGTGTCAGACCGGGCATCGCGCGTGCCGCCCCACGCCGGGATGCCATGGCCGCGTCCAGCGGCCGGTCGCGGCATGTATCTCGCCGTGACATCAGTGACCAACGCAGGCAACGGCGGCCAGCGGCCACGCATCTGCACTTCAGGGGAGGCGGACAACAAAAAAGCCGCTGCAGGGCAGCGGCTTCCAGTGCGGGTGCAGGGCGTCCGGGTTAGAGGTCGACGCGGCGGGCCTGCATGAACTTGTTGCCCCAGTAGCCGCTGAGCAGGGTGTCGACGCGGACATCCTTGCCGGTGCTCGGTGCGTGCAGGAAGCGGCCTTCGCCGACATAGATGCCGACGTGGTCGACGCGACCCTTGCGGCCGAAGAAGACCAGGTCGCCCGCAGCCAGCGCGGCGCGATCGTTGATCAGTTCGGCATTGTTGTCATGGGCCATTTCGCGCGAGACGCGCGGCAACTCGATGCCCAGCGCCGAGCGGAACACGTAGCCGACCAGGCCGCTGCAGTCGAAGCCGCTGTCCGGGTTGCTGCCACCCCAACGGTAGGGGGTGCCCAGCAGGGTCATCGCGCGGCGCAGCAGGGACTGCACCTTGCCGTTGTCGGCCTCGGTGCCAACGACGCTGCCGTTGGCGGCGCTGCTGGTGTCGTAGTTGGCAAGCAGGCGACTGAGGTCGCCGGCGACCATCGCCGAGCGGTCCATCAGCGGAATGGTGTCATTGGCGGCCAGATGCGGCAGCAGGGCGGCCAGGGTGGCGCTGGCGGCGGCATCGGCACGGCTGCGCTGGGGAGCGGCAGCGTCGGCCTTGGCGGCCGGCCGGGCGGTCTCGGCCACGGTGGCCGGGGTCGCGTCGGTCTTGGTGGGGGCATTCTGCGACCAGGCCGGAAGGCTGGTCAGACACAGCGCCAGGCCCAGGAAAAGCGGGCGGACACTACGTGAAGAAGCGGCGGTCTGGCCTTGGCCTTGCAGGTCGTCAGTCGTCACGCGTCGGTCACAGGAAAAAAACGATGGGGCATCATGCCCTGTAAAAGCGTCAATAAGTTAAAAATTCCGTTAATAAACCGTTATTTCCATAGTGACTTCAATCACAGTTTTGAAAATATCGCCTGTTCATTTTAGCGAAGAACGCGTTTCGCTCCTGTGTAGTGGTCTTTCCAGTAGGCGCCACTGAGCGAGTCCAGGCGGACCGTGCCGCCGGTGCTTGGCGCGTGCACGAACCGGCCTTCGCCGACGTAGATGCCAACATGGGTGACGTTGCCGCGGCTGCCGAAGAACACCAGGTCGCCGGTGGCCAGGCGCTGGGGATCGATCTTCGGCCCCTGCACGGCGGCGAGGTCGCGCGAGGTGCGCGGCAGCTTCAGGTCGACCATCTCGCGGTAGACGTAGGTCACCAGGCCGCTGCAGTCGAAGCCCGAATCGGGGGTGTTGCCGCCATAGCGGTAGGGCGTGCCGACCAGGCTGATGGCGCGCATCAGCACCGAATTGGCAGCCTCTGGGTTGTCCGGCGTGGTGGCCGGCCAGTGCGCCGTGGGCGGCGGCGTGGCGGGGCGGACGGCCTTGCCGCCACCGCAGGCGGCCAGCAGCAGGGGCAGGGCCAGCAGCAGGGCGGGCGCGAGGATCCGGCGCAGGCCGGACGAAACTGGCGTGTTGTGCATGTTCTCCGGATAATGCGCCACCTTGGATTGGCCGTCATGATGGCGGCGTCCCCGCCGGGCGACAACCCGCCCCAACCCGCCTGCCTCCGGCAGATCCAGACAGAGTTGCGCATGAAGATCGAAAAAGACCGCGTTGTCCGCTTCCATTACACCGTCTCCGAGGTCGGCCAGGCGCCGATCGAATCGTCCAAGGACCGCGGTGAGCCGCTGTCGATCCTGATCGGCCACGGCAACATCATCCCGGGCCTGGAAAACGCCATGATGGACAAGGAAGCCGGCGCGACCTTCGACGTCGACGTCTCGGCGGCCGATGCCTACGGCGAGCGCCGCGAGGGCCTGTCCCAGCGCGTGCCGAAGAAGCACTTCGGCACCGCCAAGCTGGTCCCGGGCCAGCAGGTCGTGCTGCAGACCAACTTCGGCCCGCGCGCGGTCACCGTGCAGAAGGTCGGCATGAGCGTGGTCGACGTCGACCTGAACCACCCGATGGCCGGCAAGGACCTGCATTTCAACGTCGAGATCGTTGAAGTGCGCGAAGCCGCCAAGGAAGAAATCGACCACGGCCACGTCCATGGCGACGGTGGTCACCAGCACTGATCGCCACGCGATCGTGATGGCAGCAACGGCCCGCTTCGGCGGGTCGTTGCGTTTCTGGGACAGGGCGCGGCCGTCCATGGCGTGCAGGGCGGCGGCATAATGGCGGACCTGCCTGCCGGATGCCCCGTGAACGCCGCTTCCCTTTCCCTGCAGCCGGTAGCTTCCGGCGAACGCATCGCGGTGCTGGACGTGCTGCGCGGGGTGGCCCTGCTGGGCATCCTGCTGATGAACATCGAGGCCCTCAGCGGACCGCTGGACCTGGCCTTCACCGGCATCGACACGCGCTGGCACGGGCTGGACTACGCGGCCGATGCCTTCGTCTACATCTTCGTGCAGGGCAAGTTCTTCACCCTGTTCTCGCTGCTGTTCGGTGCCGGCTTTGCGGTCATGGCGCAACGCGCGCAGGCGGCCGGGCGTGAATTCGCGCCGTTCTACCTGCGGCGCAGCCTCGGCCTGGCGCTGATCGGCCTGTGCCACGCACTGCTGGTCTGGTCCGGCGACATCCTGGTGATGTACGCGCTGGTCTCGCTGCCTCTGCTGGCCTGCCGCGAAGCGCCGCGCAGCTGGCTGCCGTGGATGGGCATCGTGGTCTACCTGGCTGGCGTGTCGATGATGCTGCTGATCGGCGCGATGGTGACGATCTCGCCGCCGCAGGACCTGCAGAAGATGCTGGTGGACGCGCAGCAGGCCATCGACCAGCAGCGCCTGGTGTACGGCCAGGGCACGTGGATGCAGGGCAACGTGCAGCGCCTGCAGGAGTTCGGCAGCTCGCTGGGCGCGCTGGTGATCACCGGGCCGGAAGTGCTGGGCATGTTCCTGATCGGTAGCTGGTTCGCCGCCAGTGGTGCACTGACCGAGCCGGGGCGCTTCCCGCGGCTGTATGCCAGCCTGCGCTGGGTCGCGCTGCCGCTGGGCCTGCTGGTCACCCTGGGCGGGGTGCTGTGGAAGCCGTACCTGGCGCCGGGCGAATACACCTTTGAAACCACCGCGGTGATGTCGCTGGTGTCGGTCGGCGCGGTGCCGATGTGCCTGGGCTACCTGGCGTGGATCGTGCACTGGCGCGCGTGGCTGGGCTGGCTGGCACCGGCGGGGCGCATGGCGCTGACCCACTACCTGGCGCAGTCGCTGGTCTGCACCTGGCTGTTCAACCACTACGGGCTGGGCTGGTTCGACCTGATGCCGCGCGCATGGCAGCTGGTGTTCGCCTTGCTGCTGTTCGCGCTGCAGGTGGGCATCTCGCAGCTGTGGCTGCGGCGCTTCCGCTTCGGCCCGATGGAATGGCTGTGGCGTGCGATGACCTACCGGCAATGGCCGCCGATGCGCCGCGAGGTCGCGCAGGGATGACCCCGCCCGCACCGCTCACGCTGCGCATCCCCATGGCATGCTCGCCCACAACGGCGGCGGCCTCCACGCATCGCGTGGATCCACGACTCCTCTTTTCTTCGAGCGATTCCGATGAGCACTGCAACCTTTGACTACGATCTGATCGTGCTTGGCGGCGGTTCCGCCGGCCTGGCCGGCGCCATCCGCGCGGCCCAGCACGGCAAGCGCGTGGCGCTGCTGGAACCCGGCGCGCTGGGCGGTACCTGCGTCAACGTCGGTTGCGTGCCGAAAAAGGCGATGTGGCTGGCGGCCGACCTGCACGAGCGCATCGGCCTGGCCAGTGCGATGGGCTTCGATGTGCCGGCACGCCCGGCGCTGTCGTGGAAGGAACTGGTGATCCATCGTCAGGCCTACATCACCAACATCCATACCAGCTACAACAAGCGCCTGGACGAAACCGGCGTGGTGCGCATCCCCGCGCGCGGCCAACTGGTCGACGCGCATACCGTGACCTGCAGCGATGGCGTGCGCTACAGCGCCGGACACATCCTCATCGCCACCGGGGCGCACCCGCAGCGGCCGGACATTCCCGGCGCGGAGCTGGGCCTGGTCTCCGATGATTTCTTCGACCTGCGCAGTGCGCCGGCCGAAGTGGCGATCATCGGTGGCGGCTACATCGCGGTGGAGCTGGCCGGACTGCTGCAGGCGCTGGGCAGCAGGGTCAGCCTGCTGGTGCGCGGCAACCGGCTGCTGGAGCGCTTCGATCATGAACTGACCGACCAGCTGGCCGAGAACCTGAAACAGCAGGGTGTGCGCATCTATTTCGACTACCGCCTGCGTGAACTGCAGCGCGACGGTGAGCGCGTGCGCGCCTTCGGCCATGACGGCCCGCTGGACAGCGTGTTCGATGCGGTGTTCTTCGCCACCGGCCGCCGTGGCAACAGCCGCGACCTCGGCCTGGAAGCGCTGGGCATCGGCATTGGCGAACACCAGCAGGTGGAAGTGGACGAGTGGCAGACCACAGCGGTGCCCAGCGTGCATGCGGTGGGTGACATTGCCGGCAAGGTCGGCCTGACCCCGGTCGCCGTGGCCGCGGCACGGCGCCTGATGGACCGCCTGTTCGGTGGTCGCCCTGAAGCGAAGATGGATTACAGCAACGTGGCCAGCGTGGTGTTCTCGCACCCGCCGCTGGGCGCGGTGGGCATGAGCGAAGAAGAAGCACGTGCCTGCTTCGACCAGGTGACGGTCTACCACAGCCGGTTCCGGCCGATGCTGCAGGCGCTGGCCAACGGCACCCAGCGCAGCCTGTTCAAGATGGTCTGCGCCGGTGCCGAGGAGCGCGTGGTCGGCATCCACCTGCTCGGTGAAGCAGCCGATGAGATCCTGCAGGGCTTCGCGGTGGCGGTGAAGATGGGCGCGACCAAGGCCCAGTTCGACGATACCGTGGCCATCCACCCGACCTCGGCCGAGGAAGTGGTGCTGATGCGCTGATCTGCAGTTGCTGTAGCGCCGAGCCCATGCTCGGCTGCGCCCATCTGTAGAGTCGAGCCATGCTCGACTGCGGTGGGAAGTCAGTCGAGCATGGCTCGACTCAACAAGGCGGGCAGCGCGCCCCCGCATGCGACAATGCGCGTCCCCACATACCCCATGGCCGCCCCCTGCGGTCTGCCGTCGTCCTGATGTCCAACCCTTCCCCCCGCATCGCTACTGCCTCCCCGCGCATTGCCCTGGGCGGTATCGGCCTGGCGGCGGTGGGTGCCATCGCCGCGTCCGGCAAGGCCATCATCGTCAAGCTCGGTCTGCGCCACGGCGTCGATGCCACTACGCTGCTGGCCCTGCGCATGCTGATGGCGCTGCCGCTGTTCGTGCTGATGGCCCTGTGGTCGGCGCGGCGTGCCGAAACGCTGTCCTGGGCCGACCGTGCCCGCGTGCTGTGGCTGGGCTTCACCGGCTACTACCTGTCCAGCCTGCTCGATTTCCAGGGCCTGCAGTACATCAGCGTGACCCTGGAACGGCTGATCCTGTACTTGAACCCGACCCTGGTGCTGCTGATCAACGTGCTGCTGGCGCGGCAGCGCCCGGGCCGCTGGCAGGTCGCGGCGCTGGTGCTGAGCTACCTGGGCGTGCTGCTGGCCTTCGGCCATGATCTGCAGCGCGAGGGCGGGCAGATCATCGTCGGCAGCCTGCTGGTGCTGGGAAGCGCGCTCAGCTACGCGCTGTACCTGTTCGGCAGCGGCCAGGTGGTCGCGCGCATCGGTGCGGTGCGGCTGACCGCCTATGCCAGCTGCGTGGCCGGCGTGCTGGTGCTGCTGCATTTCGCCATCACCCATCCGCTGCCGCTGCTGTGGCAGGCACCGGCGCCGGTGCAATGGCTGTCGCTGGTCAACGCCACGGTATGCACCGTGCTGCCGGTGCTGGCGATCATGCTGGCGGTGCAGCGCGTCGGCTCGTCGCTGGCCGCGCAGGTGGGTATGCTGGGGCCGGTTTCCACCATCGTGATGAGTCTATGGCTGCTCGACGAGCCGATGGGGCCGGCGCAGATCGTCGGCACCGTACTGGTGCTGATCGGCGTACTGCTGGTGACGCGCCTGCGGCGCTGACGCCGGAGCAGGCGCTTGACCGCATCCTGGCGGTGATCCGTGCGATCCCGCCGGGCCAGGTGCTGGGCTATGGCCAGGTGGCGATGCGTGCCGGCCTGCCCGGGCGCGCACGCCTGACCGCGCGGATCCTGGGCCAGAATGATGATCCGGACCTGCCCTGGCACCGTGTGCTGCGCTCGGACGGTCGCATCGCCATGGCCGAAGGCTCGGCCGGCTGGCGCGAGCAGTCGCAGCGGCTTCGCGCCGAAGGTGTGGTGGTCGAGAACGGCCGGGTGCGGATGCCGGCCATCGACCCGGCTGCTGCACTGGACGCGGCCCTATGGGGCCCGGGCTGATCACCGCTGCCGTCTGAACGCCGGGCGCTGGGCGGTCGCGACGTTGCCGTAGTGCTGCGGCTATGATGGAGGCCGTTCCATGCAGGTGCTCCCATGTTCCCGCGACTGACCCCTGTCACCAAGGCGCTGCTGATCGCCAACGTGATCCTGTTCCTGCTGCAGCAGCCGTTCCTGCTTGGCATGCAGACCTTCGAGCCGTTCATGCTGCAGCCGCTGCAGCAGGGCTTCGATGCGTTCTCGCCGGGGAGCAACTTCCAGCCGTGGCAGTTGCTGACGTATGGCTTCCTGCATGCAGGCTTCGGCCACCTGTTCTTCAACATGATGCTGCTCTTCATGCTGGGCGCGCCGCTGGAACAGGTGTGGGGTGAAAAGCGCTTCCTGACCTACTACCTGGTGTGCGTCGCCGGTGCCGGTGTCTGCCAGTTGCTGGTGGGCACCCTGCTGGACAACCCCGCCACGGTACTGGGTGCATCGGGCGGTATCTTTGGCCTGCTGCTGGCCTACGGCATGATCTTCGGCAAACAGGTCATCCGGCTGATGTTCCCGCCGATCACGATGACCGTGCGTACCTTCGTGATCCTGATGGGCGTGACGGAAATCGTCATGGCCATGACCGGTTGGGAACCGGGCGTCGCCCATCTGGCCCATCTGGGCGGCATGCTGTTCGGCTGGCTGCTGATCCGCTACTGGCGTGGGCAGCCTCCCTTCAGCAAGCGCCGCCCCCCCGGCCCGCCCAAGCGCCCGAATCACCTGCGCAGCGTGAAGTGAGGCGCGTCGCGCCTCGCGTCACGCGGGTAGGTGTCGACCGTTGGTCCGCAGGCTTTCACACCGTCACAGATCCCGCAACACCACCTGCGCGGCATTGTGCCCTGGCGCCCCGGTCACACCACCACCGGGATGCGTGCCCGAACCACACAGGTACAGCCCCGGCAGCGCACCGCGGTAGCCGGCCTGGCCGACCATCGGCCGTGCCGAGAACAGCTGATTGGCGCTGAGCGCGCCATGGAAGATGTCGCCGCCGATCAGGCCAAAGGTTCGTTCCAGATCCAACGGTGACAGCACCTGCCGGCCCAGCACGCTTCCGGCAAAGCCCGGCGCATGGCGCTCGACGGTGGCGATCATCAGGTCGGCCACCTCGTCCCGATGGTCATCCCAGTGCCGCCCACCGGGCAGCACCGGCGCTACGTGCTGGCAGAACAGGCTGGCCACATGCTGCCCGGGCGGGGCCAGCGAATCTTCCAGCGTGCTGGGAATCAACATCTCCACGATCGGTTCGCGCGACCAGCCATCGCGCCGTGCGTCCAGCCAGGCGCGGTCCATGTAGTCCAGGCTGGGCGCCATGATGATGCCGGCACTGAGGTGGTCGCCAGGGCCGGGCAGGGCAGTGAAGTCCGGCAGACGCGACAACGCCACGTTCATACGGAATGTGCCTGAGCCGCAGCGCCACTGCGCCATGCGTTCACGCGTGGCCGACGGTACCTGCGCCGGCTCAAGCAGTTGTTCGTAGAGCAGCTTGGGATTGACGTTGGCGACCACGCTGCGCGCACGCAGGGTTTCGCCGCTGGCCAGCACGACACCGGCCACGCGCCCCTGCTCGATAAGCACGCGCTGCACACCCGCATCCACGCGCAGCTCCGCGCCGGCTGCGCGCGCTGCCGCCGCGATGGCCTGGCTGATCGCGCCCATACCGCCGATGGCGTGGCCCCAGGCTCCCTTCACGCCGTTGCACTGGCCGAACACGTGGTGCAGCAGCACGTAGGCACTGCCCGGCGTGTACGGGCTGGCGAAGTTGCCGACGATGCCATCGAAGCCGAACAGCGCCTTGATCGGTTCGCTCTCGAACCAGCGGTCCAGGTACTCGGCGGCCGACAGCGTGAACAGGTCCAGCAGCTCCTGCCGCAGCGACGCATCCAGCGAGGCCAGTTCGCGGCCCAGGCGCCCCATCTGCCACAGCGCGGGCAGGGCGCGCCATCCGCCGGCCACGCCGAGGTCGGGCGGCGCACGCAGCGCCCATGCACGCAGCACGTCGGCGAAGATCTCCAGCCGCGCTTCGTAGTCGGGCAGCCGCAGCGCGTCGCGCTCGGAGAATTTCGCCACCTCGGCCTGGGTACGGCCCGGTGCCGACAGCAGGTAGCGGCCATCGTCCAGCGGCAGGAAGTTGTTGGCTGGCCGGTTGATGATGCGCAGCCCATGCGCGTGCAGCTGCAGGTCGTCGATCACCTTCGGCTGCAGCAGCGATACGGTGTAGGACGCCACCGAGTTGCGGAAGCCGGGGTGGAACTCCTCGGTAACCGCTGCGCCGCCCAGCACGCCACGGCGCTCGAGCACCAGCACCTTCTTTCCGGCTTTGGCCAGGTAGGCGGCGCACACCAGTGCGTTGTGGCCACCGCCGACGATGATCGCGTCCCAGTGGCTCATGCGCCGGCAATCGCCGCTTCGATGGTGGCGATGTCGATTTTCTTCATCGGCATCATGGCGTTGAAGGCGCGTTTCGCCAGTGCCTTGTCCGGGCTGGTCACCGCTTCGATGAGCATGCGCGGGCTGATCTGCCACGACACGCCCCAGCGGTCCTTGCACCAGCCGCAGTCGCTCTCCTGGCCGCCATTGCCGACGATCGCATTCCACAGACGGTCGGTCTCGGCCTGGTCCTCGGTCTGGATCTGGAACGAAAACGCTTCGTTGTGCTTGAACGCCGGGCCGCCATTGAGGCCGACGCAGGCCACGCCGCAGACGGTGAACTCGACGGTGAGCACCGCGCCCTCCTGGCCGGCGGGGTAGTTGCCGGGCGCATGGTGCACGGCGGTCACCGCACTGTCGGGAAAGGTGCTGGCGTAGAAGGTGGCGGCTTCCAGCGCCTCCTTGTCGTACCACACGCAGATGATGTTCCTGACGATCATGATCGGCTCCGCAGCGGGCGAAGGCGCAGCGATAGCACGGGCGGTGTTAATGCGGGATCGTGCTGCACTGCAGGACCGCGCTACCATGCGATGGCAGAGCAGTTCCCTTCCATCGCAGTACGACAAGGACGACGCGTGAAGATCCTGATCCTCGGCGGATATGGGGTATTTGGAGGGCGCCTGGTGCAGCTGCTGGCGGACCTGCCGCAGCTGGAGCTGCTGGTGGCCGGGCGCACCCTGGCGGCGGCGCAGGCCTTCTGCGCGGACTACCGCGGCGAAGCGCGCGTGCGGCCGCTGCGGGTGGACCGGCAGGAGCTGGCGCCGACCCTGCTGGCCGAAGGGCCCGATCTGGTGATCGATGCGTCAGGTCCCTTCCAGGAGTACGGCAGCCAGCGCTATGCGGCCATCGAGGCCTGCATCGCCGCCGGCATCGACTATCTGGATTTCGCCGACGCCGCCGACTTCGTGTTCGGTGTCTCACAGTTCGACGCGCAGGCGCGCGCGGCCGGCGTCTACGTGCTGTCCGGGGTCAGCAGCTTCCCGGTGCTGACCGCCGCCGTGCTGCGGGTGATGGCCACGCGCATGGACATCCTCAGCGTGGAAGGCGGAATCGCGCCGTCGCCCTACGCCGGCATCGGCCTGAACGTGATGCGCGCGGTGGTCGGTTATGCCGGGTCACCGGTGAAGCTGCGTCGCGGTGGGCGTGATGGCCACGGCGTGGGCCTGGCCGAAAGCCGCCGCTTCACCGTGGCGGTGCCGGGCCGGATACCGCTGCGCAACCTGCATTTCTCGCTGGTGGACGTGCCCGACCTGCAGGTGCTGCCGCCGGAGCACCCGACGCTCACCGAAGTCTGGATCGGTGCCGGGCCGGTGCCGGAGATCCTGCACCGCATCCTCAACCTGCTGGCCAAGGCCCGCCAGCACCTGCGACTGCCGTCGCTGGAGCCGTGCTCGCGGCTGTTCTACACCGTGCTGAACCTGATGAAGTTCGGCGAGCATCGCGGCGGCATGATCGTGCGCGCGCTCGGCGTGCGTGACGGCGCGCCGGTGCGGCAGAGCTGGCACCTGCTGGCCGAAGCCGATGACGGTCCCTACATTCCGTCAATGGCCATCGAGGCGCTGATCCGCAAGCAGCTTGCCGGCGAGCGGCCGGTGCCGGGCGCGCGCCCGGCAACGCACGCGCTGGAACTGACCGACTACGACCAGGTGTTTGCCGGCCGCACCATCCATACCGGTTTCCGCCAGGACATGCCCGGCGCCAGCCTGTACCAGCGCGTGCTCGGCGAGGCCTATTCGCAGTTGCCCGCAGCCGTGCAGGCCCTGCATGCGCCGGGTGCGGCGCGGTGCTGGCAGGGCAGGGCGCAGGTGCAGCGAGGCAATGGCCTGCTGTCGCGGCTGCTGGGCGTGGTGTTTGGTTTCCCGTCTGCGGGCGAGCAGGTGCCGGTCAGCGTCGCCTTTGCGCCGGAAGCGGGCGGCGAGCGCTGGACGCGCACGTTTGCCGGGCGCCGTTTCTCCTCGCTGCAGACCGAAGGGCGTGGCCGCAACGAGGCGCTGCTGGTCGAGCGCTTCGGTGCCGTGTCGGTGGCGCTGGCCGTGGTGGTCGAGGGCGGTCGGCTGCAGCTGGTGCCGCGTCGCTGGTCGCTGCTGGGCATCCCGCTGCCGCGCGCGCTGCTGCCGGGAGATGACAGCTTCGAGTACGAAGTGGATGGACGTTTCGTGTTCGACGTGGAGATCGGTGCGCCGCTGGTCGGCCGCATCGTGCATTACCGGGGGACGCTGGAGCCGGCGTGAGGATTTCCGCTGCGTGCATGCAGCGGGTGTGTCGGAATCGGAATGGTGCGCTGTCGCTTCGGACACTGTCCGCTGCGCGTTGCCTATTCTTGGGTGACGTATTTCACCTGTCGTGAGGCGATCTGGGCAGCGATGCGAGCGGCTGCATGACCTGCTGAATCCTCAGCTTTTTCAAGCGCATGGCGGAGGGTTTGGCCTACGTCGAACGTTGGTCGTGACGTATTTCGCCCGATTCATCACCCGTTGCAGCACTGCCCCGCACGCCAGGTCCGTGCCTATAACGCTCCGGCAGTTCCATCACCGGAGAGAGTTCATGGCATTTGCATCCGCACATCGTGTGCTGAAGCGCAGCGCGCTTTCGGCAGTATTGTTTTCCATCATTGGCAGCGTCGCCGCGCAGAGCACCACCGGCACGCTGCATGGCACCGCCGCCGGTTCCGAAGGCGCGACCGTCGTCGCCCAGAGCGACAGCGGCCTGAAGCGGACGGCCGCCGTCGATGCGCAGGGACGCTACAGCTTCGGCGCGCTGCCGGTGGGTCGCTACAGCATCAGCCTGCAGCGCAACGGGCGCATCCTCGAACAGCGCGATGACGTGCAGCTGCGCGTGGGCAGCGGTACCGAAGTGAGCTTCGCTGCACATGGCCCGGCCACAACGCTGGAAGCAGTCAATGTCACCGCGGCGAACCTGCCGAAGATCGATGTGAGCCACACGGTCTCCAAGTCGGTCATCACCTCCGAGCAGCTGGACGTGCTGCCGCTGGGGCGCAGCGCTGAGTCCATCGCGCTGCTGGCGCCGGGCGTGGTGGCCGGCAGCGGTGCCTTCTCCAACGGATCGCGCTCGGTCCTCTCGTTCGGCGGCTCCAGCGTCACCGAGAACGCGTACTACCTCAATGGCTTCAACGTTACCAATCCACTCAACTACCTGGGTGGCATCAGTCTGCCGTATGGCTCCATCGACCAGCAGGAAACCTTCACCGGCGGCTATGGCGCGGCGTATGGCCGTTCCACCGGTGGTGTCATCAACCAGGTCGGCAAGCGTGGCACCAACGCGTGGCGGTTTGGCGCGCAGGTCACCTGGTCACCGGCCGGGCTGGCCGAGTCACCGGCATCGGTGAATTACCCGGACATGACCCTGCCGGAAGGATATGCCTACGAGAACGAGGGCAAGCCGGGCACGCTGTACCGCTACCGGCGCGGTGACAAGGCCACCACGACCACCTACAGCGGTTATGTCAGCGGCCCGTTGATCGAAGACAAGCTGTTCATCCACCTTGCCGCCGAGTCGAACCGTCGCGAGGGGGTTGCAACCGCCAACGAGGCCGCCGCGCAGCAGGTGCGCAACCACTACGGTGTGGATACGCCGAAGTTCTACGGCAAGATCGACTGGAACATCAACGACAGCAACACGCTGGAATACACGCGCTTCCAGGACACGGATCGTACCGGCGGCTACTACCGGGAGTTCGACTACCAGACATTGTCCGAGGGGGATCGCACGGGCACCTTCCCCAACATCAGCAAATCGACCACCGACGTCGACATCTTCAAGTACACCGGCTACCTCAACGACGCGCTGACCTTCAGTACCGTGTGGGGGCGCGCCCGCACCAGCAACCTTGAGTTCAATCCGCTGAACTCGGGCAACCCCTACATCAGTGGCGCCGGCAACCAGGATCCCGCGTTGAACGGTGGTACGCCGATCCGCAACGACCAGCCCGATCTCTACAACAAGGCCCCGGATGCGGGCAGCACGACGCACGGGCTGCGCATGGACCTGCAGTACCGCATCGGCAACCATGAGTTGACCGCTGGCGTCGACAACATGACCTATCGGGCCAACAACGAAGGCCAGTCCATGACCGGCCCCGGCCATGCCTGGATCTATTCCCGCGGCAATCCCGGCGCCTCGCCCAGCCCGGGCTTCGGCATCGCACCCCCGGGAGGAAATGGCTACTTCGTGCAGAAGTACATTTTCTCCACCACCACCAGCATGTCGGTGAAGCAGCGGGCGTACTACCTGGAGGACCGCTGGCAGCTGACGCCCGACTGGCTGCTGACGCTCGGCCTGCGCAACGACCGCTTCACCAACTTCAACAGCGATGGCCGCGCCTACGTGGAGAGCGGCGACCAGTGGGCGCCACGACTGGGCGCCAGCTGGGATGTTTTCGGTGACGCCTCGTTGAAGCTGTTCGCCAACCTGGGCCGCTACTACCTGGCCTTGCCCAACAGCGTGGCCATCCGTGGCGCTTCCGCATCGACGTACACGCGTGAGTACTTCACCTATACCGGCATCGATGCCAACGGCAATCCGACCGGTCTGACGCCGCTGGGGCCGGGGCCGGTGTCGGCCAATGGCGAGTATGGGCAGGCACCCGATCCACTGGCGGTGGCGCCGACCGACCTGAAGTCGCAGTACCAGGACGAACTGATCCTGGGCTTCGAGAAGACCTTGGGCAGCCGCTGGAACACCGGTGGCAAGGTCACCTACCGGCAACTGCAGTCGGCCATTGACGATACCTGCGATGCCGACCGCTTCGTCGACCGACTGGCAGGCATGGGGCTGGATGCCGACACCTTCGACCTGCCCGGTTGCGTGATCTTCAATCCAGGTGCCACCAACACGTTCCAGCTGCGGCACCGTGATGGCTCCGGCTACACGCCGGTCAGCATGAGTTCGACCGACTGGGGCTACGACGGCAAGAAGGCGAAGCGTCAGTATGTCGCGCTGGATGTGTTCATCGAGCACCCGATGTCCGACGGCTGGTACGGCCGCCTGGACTACACCTGGTCGCGCAGCTTCGGCAACACCGAAGGGCAGGTGAGATCGGATATCGGCCAGGGCGATGTGTCCAAGACCCAGGACTGGGATGCGGCGGCGTTGATGGAGTACGCCGGTGGCTACCTCGCCAATGATCGGCGGCACCAGTTCAAGGCGTTCGGCGCCTATCAGATCAATGACGAATGGACCGCATCTGCCACGGTGCGGGTGATGTCGGGCATGCCGAAAAACTGCCTCGGCTACTACGGCAGTGACCAGAGCGATCCTCTCAATGGTTACGGCTCGGCCTACCACTACTGCAACGGCAAGCCGTCGCGTCCCGGCGACGCGGGTCGGCAGCCGTGGACGGCGCAGCTGGATATGGGCGTGATGTACCGCCCCGGGTTTGCTGACAACCGGCTGGGCCTGGGCCTGAACGTCTTCAACGTGCTCAACCAGCGGCGCCAGCTTCAGTCGACCGCCAAGTACCAGACCGGGCCGGACACGGTCTCCAACCTCTACGGCATGGGCAACTACTTCATGGCTCCGCGGACGGTGCGCCTGAGCGCTTCCTACGACTTCTGACCTGCGCGAACAACGGCTCTCTCTCTCCGCAAGGGTTGGCTTGGCCCTGATCCGTCAGGGCCCTTTTTCCAGCGACCTGCCCTGCACGGATCCACGGCAGGCACGGATACCCGGTCATACCAGCGAAGGCGCCCCAGGGCGCCTTTTTCGTTGTCGTCTCGCCCTGCCGCCCGCTGCGGGAAATCGAAAGTAAATGATCGGCGGACCTTTCGGGATCAGCGCGCCCGCGCCGCGCATAAGCGGTCAAATGAATGCTGGAATGTCTCAGTTAAATGAAATGTAAATGAATGTTTTGATTTGTATCAAAACAAAGTCAATAAAATCAAACACATAAAATATTGTCCGGTAGGCCTTGCAAGTTAAACTTTTATGAAATTAATATCCTATTCAGCTGTTTTCATGATCGAACATCGATGCAGCGAGCCTGAAACGTAAGTGTGTCTTTTCACGAAACAAGGAAATTCCATGACCTACAGCAAGACGGCCATCCGGCTGAAGCGCACGGCACTGGCCGTTGTCCTGACCTCGTTCGTCGGCGCCGCAGCGGCGCAGAGCACCACCGGTTCCCTGTATGGCAACGCCCCGGCCGCTGCAGGCGCCACGGTGGTCGTGCAGAGCGATTCGGGTCTCAAGCGAAGCGCCAACGTCGATGCAAACGGCCGCTACACCCTGGGCTCGCTGCCGGTGGGCCGTTACTCCATCAGCCTCGAGCGTGACGGGCAGGTGGTCGAGAAGCGTGACAACGTGCTGCTGAAGGTCGGCGTCGGCACGGAAGTTTCCTTTGGCCAGTCCGCCACCGGCGGCGCCACCAACCTCGACGCAGTGAACGTCACTGCAGCCAACATTCCGAAGATCGACGTGACCAACACGGTCTCCAAGTCGGTCATCACCTCCGAACAGCTGGACGTGCTGCCGCTGGGCCGCAGCGCCGAAGCCATCGCGCTGCTCGCGCCGGGCGTTGTCGCCGGCAGTGGTGAGTTCTCCAATGGTTCGCGCGCGGTGCTGTCGTTCGGTGGCTCCAGCGTCACCGAGAACGCCTACTACCTCAACGGCTTCAACGCGACCAATCCGCTCAGCGCGATGGGTGGTGTCAGCCTGCCGTACGGCTCGATCGACCAGCAGGAAACCTTCATGGGTGGCTACGGTGCGGGCTACGGCCGCTCCACCGGTGGCGTGATCAACCAGCTCGGCAAGCGCGGCACCAATGAATGGAAGTTCGGCTTCCAGACCACCTGGTCGCCCGACTCGCTGGCGGAATCGCCGCGCGACATCTACTACCCCGATCACACTGCGCCGCAGGGGTTCGAGCTCGAGGATGATACCGGCACCGTGGCCGGCTCCCTGTATCGCTCGCGCAAGGGCGACAAGGCGACCCGCACCTCCTACAGCGGCTATGTCAGCGGCCCGCTGGTCGAGGACCGTCTGTTCATCCATCTCGCCGCCGAGAAGGATCGCACTGAAGGCGTTTCCACCAGCGCCGGTGAAGCCGCGCAGCAGGTCCGCAGCCATTACGCCTACGACACGCCGAAGTTCTACGGCAAGATCGACTGGAACATCAACGACAGCAATACACTGGAGTACACCCGGGTCGAGAACACGGACCGCTACGGCGCCTACTACCGTGACTTCGACTACGAGACGATGAGCGAGGGCGAGCGCAACGGGACCTTCGCCAACACGACCAAGCTCAAGGACCAATTCGACGTATTCAAGTACACCGGCTACCTGACCGATGACCTGACCCTGAGCGCCGTGTGGGGCCGCAGCAAGGAAAGCAACCTGGAGTTCAATCCGCTCGATTCGGCCAACGCCTACATCAGCGGTCCGACCAACCAGGATCCGTCGATCACCGGCGGCACGCCGATCCGCAACGACCAGACCGCGCTTTACACCAAGGCGTCGGATGCTGGCAGCAAGACCCGCGGCCTGCGTGCGGACCTGCAGTACCGCATCGGCAGCCACGAGCTGACCGCCGGCATCGACAACATGACCTACCAGGGCAACAGCGAAGGCCAGGCCATGACCGGCCCGGGCTACGCGTGGATCTATTCGCGCATCGCACCGGGTTCGTCGCCGGCGCCGGCCTTCGATATCGCCGCGCCGGGTGGTGATGGGTACTACGTGCAGAAGTACATCTTCTCCACCACCACCAGCATGTCGGTGGAGCAGAAGGCCTACTACCTGGAAGACCGCTGGCAGGTCAGCCCGAACTGGCTGCTGACCCTGGGCCTGCGCAATGACAAGTTCACCAACTACAACAGCTCGGCCATCGCCTATGTCGAGAGCGGTGACCAGTGGGCGCCGCGCCTGGGCGCCAGCTGGGATGTCTTCGGTGATTCGTCGATGAAGGTGTTCGCCAACCTGGGCCGCTACTACCTGGCCCTGCCGAACAGCGTGGCCATCCGTGGCGCGTCGGCATCGACCTATACCCGTGAATACTTCACCTACGGTGGCATCGATGCCAACGGCAACCCTACCGACCTGACAGCGCTGGGCCCGGGCCCGGTGTCGACCAACAACGAGTATGGCGTTGCGCCTGACCCGCTGTCGGTGGCGCCGACCGACCTGAAGTCGCAGTACCAGGACGAGTTCATCGTGGGCTTTGAGAAGACCCTGGGTTCGTCCTGGAACTCTGGTGCCAAGTTCACCTATCGTCGCCTGCAGGCAGCAATCGACGACACCTGCGACTCCGACCAGATCTACGCCAAGCTCGAGTCGATGGGTATCGATTCAAGCGGCATGGAAGTGCCGGGCTGCGTGATCTTCAACCCGGGCAAGACCAACACCTTCATGGTCAAGCACGCCGATGGTTCGGGCTACACCCCGGTGCAGATGAGCTCGTCGGACTGGGGTTACAACGGCAACAAGGCCAAGCGCAGCTACGTCGCCGTCGATCTGTTCATCGAACATCCGCTGAGCGACAAGTGGTACGGCCGCCTGGACTACACCTGGTCGCGCAACTTCGGCAACACCGAGGGCCAGGTCAAGTCGGACATCGGCCAGGACGACGTGTCCAAGACCCAGGACTGGGATTCCTACTACCTGATGGAGTACGCCGGTGGCTACCTGGCCAACGATCGTCGCCACCAGCTGAAGGGCTACGGCGCGTATCAGTTCAACGATGAGTGGACGGCGTCGGCCACCATGCTCATCTCGTCGGGCATGCCGAAGAGCTGCCTGGGCTACTACGGTGCGGATGGCAGCGATCCGATCGGCTATGAGTCTGCGTACCACTACTGCAACGGCCAGCCGTCGCGTCCGGGTGATGCCGGCCGCCAGCCCTGGACCTATCGCCTGGACCTGGGCGTGATGTATCGCCCGACCTTTGCCGATCACAAGCTGGCCTTCGGCCTGGACGTGTTCAACGTGCTCAACCAGCGTCGCCAGCTGCAGTCCGATCCGTCGTATGAATCCGGTCAGCACACGATCTCCAACACCTATGGAATCGGCACCTACTACACCGCGCCGCGCTCTGTTCGCCTGACCGCGTCCTACGACTTCTGATGTAGAAACCGCTCTCTTTCAGCAGGACATTTGACCCCGGCATCTGCCGGGGTCTTCTTTTTGTAGGCGCCGCCGACGAAAAAGGCGCCCTCAGGCGCCTTTTCCGTTACCGCACCACGGCCAGGCTCAGCGCCAGACCTTGATCTGCTCGGCGTCGGTGCGCTGCATCGGCTGGCCGGCCTTGCAGCTGAAGGTCGCGCCGAAGGCCGGCAGGTTCGACAGCGGGCCGTTGGTGCGCCAGCGACCCGGTGCACGGATGTCGGCGGTCAGGCGGCGTGCGGCCTCGTTCGGCGACAGCTGCTGCGGCCACAGGGCGGCCCAGGCGCGGAAGAACCCCTGCTGCTGCGCCGGCTTGGCCTTCGGTTCCTGCGCGGCATACGCCGCCCAGGCCAGTTCCAGGCCGGCGATGTCGGCCAGGTTCTCTTCCTGGGTCAGCGTGCCATTGACCTTGGCACCCTTCACGCCAGGGAATTCATAGGCGCCGTACTGCGCGGCCACGCGGCTGCCGAGCAGGGTCCAGGCGGTCTTGTCGGCCGGGGTCCACCAGCTGCGCAGTTCACCCTTGGCATCGACCAGGGCGCCCTTGGCGTCGACGGCACGGTTCAGTTCGTGGCCGACCAGGCCACCGAAGCTGCCGAACTTGTCGGCGGCGTCGGCCTTGGCGTTGAACACCGGGCCCTGCAGGATCGCGGCAGTGACGATCAGGCGGTTCTGCGCCAGGTCGTAGGCCAGCGACGGCTGCTGCGGCAGCACGTCCCAGCGACGGTCGGCGTTGCCCTTGCCGATGCGCTTCATTTCCTCGCGATGGCGCCAGGTCGAAGCGATCAGCATGTTGCCGCCGAACGAGCCACGGCCCATCGGCTGCACGCTGTAATCCAGGTCGCGCAGCGGGGTGCCGATCTCGATCTTCAGTGCGGCCAGCTTGGCCTGTGCTTCGGCCTTGGCCTCGGCGCTCATCCAGGTGCTGTTCTTGACCGCCTCGATCTGCACTTCGCGCACCTTGTCGACGATCCACGCTGCCTGGCGGCGATCTTCGGCGGACAGGTAGCGGGCGGCGTACTCGCGGCCGACCATCGGGCCGGCGGCCACGTTGATGGCATCCAGCACGTTTTCCCAGCGCTGTGCGGGCAGGGTTTCACCGCGCAGCACGCGGCCGCGGAATTCGAACTCGGCGTCGCGGTAGGCCTTGGACAGGTACGGTGCCATCGAGTCACCCACGCGCCAGCGCAGGTAGGCCTTCCACTGCTCCGGCTTGAGCTTGGTGACCATCGTGTCGAGCTGCTTGAACAGGCCCGGGTCGGCCAGCGAGACCAGGTCGTCGTTCACGCCCTGCGCCTTCAGGAAGGCATCCAGCTGCAGGTTGCGGTAGCGGCTGTTGAGATCCTTGGTCGAGATCGGCGCGTAGTTGTTGAACGGATTGTTGATGCCGGCCAGCGACTGCGCGTTGCGCGCCAGTTCGGTTTCCAGTTCGATCACCGACTGCGACTCGGCATCCAGCTTGGCTGCCGGGGTGCCGGTCAGGGCCAGGATCTGCTTGACGTAGTTGCGGTAGCGGCCCATCAGGGCGACGGTGTCGGCGTCGGTACGGGTGTAGAACGCCGGGTCGGGCAGGCCCATGCCGCCCTGCATGAAGTAACCGATGTGGCGGTCCAGCGCCTTCAGGTCCACGTCCGGGCCGAAGTTGAAGGCCACCGGGATGCCGACCTGGTGCAGTGCGGCGATCGAGGCCGGGACGTCCTTGGCCTTCTTGATCGCGTTGATGCGGGTCAGCAGCGGGGCGATCGGGTTGGAGCCATCGGCTTCCACCGCGGCTTCGTCCAGGCCGCTGGCCCAGAAGTCGCCCAGCAGCTTCTGCACGTTGCCCTGCGGCGCTTTCATCGAGGCGTCCAGCAGTTCACGCTGCTGCTGGCGGCTGCGGTCGACCAGCTGGCCCAGCGCGGTGGCGGCGCCGGACTGCGGCACCGGGTTGGCCTTCAGCCAGTCCGCGTTGGTGGCATCGTAGAAATCGCTGCACTGGGCGCTGACGGCGGGGGCGCGCACGGCCTTCTTCTTGGCGGCGAACGCATCGTGGGTCGGGACCAGGGTCGCCAGGCTGATACCCAGGGCGACGGCAAGCGGACGGAAATTGGGCATGTAGAACGAATCCGTGATGGATTGAGGGCGGGCGAACTATAGCAAGCCGTGCATGGACACGGGATGCACGCGTCATGCGGCGTTCGCCGGGCATGGCCCGGCGCTACCGGGTGGTGTGCATGCAAAAACAAAGGCCCGGGAAATCCCGGGCCTTTGAGGGGTCACCTTTGCGTCAGCCGCGGCTTACCAGATCACCACCTGCTGGTCGCCGGTGCGGGCCATCGGCGAGCCGGCCTTGCACTGGAACGCAGCGGCGAAGGTCGGCAGGTTCGACGGCGCACCCATGGCGCGGAACTGCGCCGGGGCGTGCGGGTCGGTGGCCAGGCGGACCTTGGCGTTTTCCGCGGTGTACTTGGTGCGCCACACGGTGGCCCAGTTGAAGAAGAAGCGCTGGTCGCGGGTGAAGCCGTCGACATTGGGATCTTCCTTGCCGGCGGTAGCCTTCTGCAGGGCGTCGTAGGCGGTGGCCAGGCCACCCAGGTCGGCGATGTTCTCGCCCAGGGTCAGGTGGCCATTCACGGCCTGGCCGTCGACCTTGTACTGGTCGAACTGCTTGACCAGCTTGCCGGTCAGGCCTTCGAAGTTCTTCTTGTCAGCCGGGGTCCACCAGTCTTCCAGGTTGCCGCTCGGCCCGAAGCGTGCGCCCTGGTCGTCGTAACCGTGGGTCATTTCGTGGCCGATCACCGCGCCGATGCCGCCGTAGTTCAACGCGTCGTCGGCCTTCGGGTCGAAGAACGGCGGCTGCAGGATGGCGGCCGGGAACACGATCTCGTTCTGCAGCGGGTTGTAGTAGGCATTGACCGTCTGCGGGGTCATGCCCCACTCAGTCTTGTCCACCGGCTTGCCGACCTTGGACAGGTTGAACTTGTAGTTGAACTCGTTGGCCGCGCGCACGTTGCCCAGGTAGCTGTCGCGCTGGGTCTGCAGGCCGGCCCAGTCACGCCACTTGTCCGGGTAACCGATCTTCGGGGTGAAGGTTTCCCACTTGGCGATGGCCTTGGCCTTGGTTTCGTCGCTCATCCAGCTCAGGCCCTGGATGCGTTCCTTCAGCGACGCGGCCAGGTTCTTCACCAGTTCTTCCATCTTCGCCTTGGCTTCCGGCGAGAAGGCGACCTTCACGTACAGCTGGCCGAAGGCTTCGCCGGCATCATTCTCGATGGTGCCCAGCACGCGCTTCCAGCGCGGCTTCTGTTCCTTCTGGCCATTGAGGGTCTTGCCGTAGAACTCGTAGTTCTCCTGCACGAACGCATCGGCCAGGTACGGCGAGGCGCCGTCAACGGTGTGGAAGCGCAGGTAGGCACGCCAGACCGACGGATCGGTGTCGCCCAGTGCCTTGCTCACTTCCTCGTGGAAGGCCGGCATGGCCAGCGAGAACTTCTCCGGCGCGGCAACGCCCTGCGACTTGAAGAACTCGGTCCAGCTGAAGTTCGGGGTCAGCTTGTCGGCGTCGGCCAGGGTGAGCGGGTTGTAGAACAGCTCCACGTTGCGCGACAGTTCCACGCGCGACTTGGAGGCCTTGGCCAGGCGGGTCTCGAACTTGACCACGTCCTCGGCCTGCTTGGCGGCGTCGGCAGCGGCCACGCCCGACAGCTCCAGCACCTTGGCGACGTGCGCCTGGTAGGCCTTCAGCTTGTCGGCGTTCTTGGCATCGGTGTAGTAGGTGGTGTCCGGCAGGCCCAGGCCGCCCTGGCTGGCGTAGGCCATGTTCACGGCCGAGTTCTTGAAGTCGGCTTCGGCGCCGAAGCCGAACAGGATGTTCTCACCCTTGGCGGCGCTGGTGCGCAGGTAATCGGCGATGGCGGCCTTGTCCTGCAGGCCGTCGATGGCGGCCAGGTCGGCCTTCAGCGGCTCGATGCCCTGGGCGTTGATCTTGGCCTCGTCCATGCCGGTGGCCCACAGGTCGCCGACGATCTTCTCGATGTGGTTCGGGTTCTTGACCTGGGCGACCTGCTCGGCCAGCTGGTGCTGCACCGCTACCGAACGCTCGTCGAGGATGGTGAAGGCGCCCCAGCTGGTGCGGTCGCCCGGAATCTCATTGGCGGCCAGCCACTTGCCGTTGACGTAGTCGCCGAAGGCGCCGCAGGCGTCCAGCTTGCTGTCCAGGTCGCTGGCCTGGAAGGCGTTGTAGGCCGGCAGCTTGGCTTCGTCGAGCGTGTAGGCGGTGGCCTGCTCGGTGGCGGCCGGCGTGGAGGCGGCGGCGTCCTTTGCCGGGGTATCGGTCTTGCCGCAGCCGACCAGCGCGGCCGAAACGGCCAGGGTCAGCAGCACGATCTTGGGAGTACGGGTCACTTGTATGGCCTCCAGGCCGAGTGAGTCAGGGAAGGGCCGCAGGACGGCCGTGGGCCGAACGATACGCCGCCGGCCCGTCATGCAAGGGTGTCGAAGGTCATGGCCGGGCGCAAGGGCCGGGCGGGGCCCATAAAAAGACAGACCCGGCAAAAGCCGGGCCTGTCGGGGTATTGCGGTCCTGACGGGATCAGAACTTGTAGGTCACGCCCACGTAGGCATAACGGCCGACCATGTCGTAGTAGGACGAGCCCAGATCGGTGCCGAAGTAGTTCACCGGCGGATCCTTGTCGAACACGTTGTCCACGCCCAGGTAGACCTCCACGCCGGAGTCCGCGATCTTATAGCCGACCTGCATGTTGTGGTACAGGTACGACGGGTTGCGGATCGGGCTCTGCGAACCCGGGTTGGACTTGTAGCTGTCCGGGGTCACGCGCAGGTTGCCGTCGACGTAGAGCATGTCCCACTTGGCGCGGAAGTTGCCCAGGTCATAGTTGACATTGAACTGGCCGCGCCAGCGCGGATCGCTGTAGTAGGTGACGTACTCGGTGAACTCATCCGGGAACGCCTGGAAGGCCCACTCACGCGACTGGATTAGGCGGGTACCGACCAGGCGCAGGGTGGTGTTGCCGCCTGCCAGCTGGAAGCGGTAGTCCATTTCCAGGTCGACGCCGACGCGGCGGGATTTGGCCAGGTTCTCGGCCAACGCGGTCCAGCCGATGATGCTGTACGGCGTGCCTGCGGTGCCGCTGGCGCGGACGACCGTGTTGCAGAACGAGTTGTTCTGCACGCCGCCGGGCGAGTCGACGCAACGGGTAGCGTTGGTCTGCGCGGACACCGAACCGATCGCGTCTTCCAGCGTGATGCGCCAGTAGTCGATCGACATGCCGAACCCTTCGAAGAACTCAGGCTGCCACACGAAGCCCATGGTCACCGACTTGGAGCGTTCCGGCTTCAGGTCCGGGTTGCCGCCACTCACGCCCGGGCGGGTAGCGGTGTAGGTGTCGACCCAGTTGTTCGGAATGCCCAGTGCCGCGCAGTTTGCGGCACGCAGCGCCGGGTCCTTCGCCGTGCTCGGACGGTTGGAGTTGGTCGACAGCGTGTTGCAGGGGTCGTTGATGGTGGCGAAGTTCTGCGACTGCGGGTTGAACAGTTCGCCGATGCTCGGCGCGCGGACGGCCTTGGCCAGGCTGGCGCGGAAGCGCAGGGAGCTCAGCACTTCCCAATCCAGGCCGACGTTCCAGGTCTTGGTTTCGCCGATGGTGCTGTAGTCCGAGTAACGGCCGGCCAGATCCAGGTTCAGGCGGCGGATGCCCGGGATGTCGGCCAGCAGCGGCACCGAGGTTTCCACGAAGGCTTCCTTGGTGTCGTACTCGCCACCACGGCTCGGGATGGCGTTCAGGAAGGTCAGGCCCATCGCCGACAGCGGATCGGTGTTTTCCTGGCTCTGTTCCTTGCGGTACTCCACGCCTGCTGCGATGCCCATGTCACCGGCCGGCAGCGAGAACAGCGAGCCGTTGGCCACCGAGGCGCTGAACACCTGCTGCTTCAGCTTGGACTGGTTCAGCGAGTTGGTGTTGAACCATGCAGCTGCTTCCGGGCTGACCTTGCCGTTGCCCATCACGTTGAACGGAACGCAGCCGGCGACCAGGGCGGCCGAGTAGGCGCGGCCGGTATACGGGTTGATGGCGTTGGGGTTCAGCGTCGAGCGGCAGACGATCTGGCCATTGGCCGGATTGATGACCGCATCAAGACCTGCCTGCCAGCGTTCTTCGATTCGGTTGTTGACGTTGACGCGGTCGATGGTGGTCTGGCCGAAGTTGGCCGAAGCCTCGTAGGTCCAGTCGGCGCCCAGGTTGCCTTCAAGGCCCAGCACGGCACGTGCGGTTGCGCGTTCGACGTTCTCGCCACGACGGCCGGAATCGACGTTGAAGCGCGACAGGAGCAGGGTGCTCAGGCCGTTGGCGTCCATCAGGGCACCCAGCTCCGGGGTCACGTACGCGTTGTCGCGCTGGATGCGCAGGGCGCGTACGGTGCCCACCTGGTCGAAGGTCGGCTGGCCGAAGAACTCCGATTCGGTCTTGGTGTACTTGCCTTCGAAGAACAGGCGGTGGTCGTCGTTCAGATCGAAGTTGACGGCGGTGTTGAAGCTGAAGCGGTTGAATGCCGGCTCCAGATCCGCGACGGCATTCAGATCGGCGAAATCGCAGTTCGTGCAGGTGTTCGCACTGACGATCGTGCCGTCATAGCGGTTCTTGCGGAACGTGCCATCGGGATTGAACAGGTAGCGGTTCGATCCATCCGCACGGAATGCGCCGAGAGTGAAGGTACCGCCGTAGGACAGCGCATGGTTGCCGCCCGGACCCTGCAGGATGGTCTGCGGGTTGCTTTCGCTCGGCGGCTTGGTGCGGTCATAGTCCGGGTTGTTGACCGTGGTCAGGAACTCACGGCCGATCGCGCGGTCGCCACGGCCGTAGCGGCCCTGGGTGCTGTACTCCATTGCGATGGCGGCGTTGCCGCGGCCGTCGGCGAACTCCTTGCCGCCGGAGAAGGCGATGAAGGAACGGTCGAAGCTGCCTTCCGAAGCAGCGCCACGCTGGGCGCGCAGTTCGAACCCGTCGAACTTCTTCTTCATGATGAAGTTGACCACGCCAGCGACGGCATCGGCGCCGTACACGGCCGAGGCGCCGCCGGTGATCACTTCAACGCGCTCGATCCACTCGACCGGGATGGTGTTGACGTCCACCGAGGTCGAACCCGGGCTGGAGCCGACATGTCGGCGACCGTTGACCAGCACCAGCGTGCGGGACGGACCCATGCCGCGCAGATCCATCAGGCCCAGGCCGGCAGTACCGATGAAGCGGGTGGAGTTGCCCAGGGTGTAGGTCGGGGTCAGCTGCGGCATCTTGGACATCAGATCGCCGATGTTCACCGCGCCGGTGCCACGGATTTCCTCGGCCGAGATGGCCGTCACCGGCGAAGGGGTGACGAAACCGGTACGCGCGATACGCGAGCCGGTAACGGTGACCTTGTCCAGGTCGACGGCCTTGTTGCCGGTCGACTCGGCGTCCTGGGCGAAGGCCGGTGCTGCAGCGGCGGCCATCAGGCCGGCCAACAGGGCGCAGGTCAGCGGGTGGCGACCGGGCGTGCGGTGAATCGTCATGCGTGAAACCCCCTAATGGATGTGAATGCTGGCTTCCGTGCCGTAGTTCTGTGTGCGTTCATGTGTCGTCCTGACTCGACTCGAACCTAACACGGTCTTAACGAGAAATGCATGTTTCCGTCACGCATTGACGCACTTCGTGTCCCAGTTGTTCATCAAATTGCAACAAGTACAGTGGCTTAGTCTCAGTTGTGATGGTTACGTCTGTGAGCCGATGATGGAGATGAATAGGGTATTAAGCGACGCTTTGCGCAGAAGTGGCGTGGGCTTTGCGCAAGCTGGCATTTCGCGCGTCTGCCCGCGCCGTGCCGGCTGCCGGGCTGAAGACAAAAGAAAAGGGCGGCCGAAGCCGCCCTTTTCATGTTGACGTTGTCGCCGGTCAGAACTTGTAGGAAACCCGGGCGAAGAACGTGCGGCCGTACCAGTCGTACTGCGATGCGTACAGCGGGGTGTTGCCGTAGCGGGTACCGGCGGTGTTGGAAATCAGGTCCGGTGCCTTGTCGAACAGGTTGCGCACGCCGACCATCAGGCTCCAGTCGTCCATGTTGTAGGCCACCGAGACGTTGTGGCGGAACTGCCAGCCGGCCTTGATGTCGCGCGTTGCGTTCTGGTAGCCGGAGTAGGTGAAGGTCCGGTCCAGGTCCTTGTTCTGCGTGCTGCTGTTGTAGACACCCTGCCAGTTGAAGGCCCAGTCACCGCGCTCCAGGCTCACGCTGGCCAGGCCGACGGTCTTCGGACGGCCGATGTAGCCCACCTGGTCTGAGGTGGTGAAGCCACTGTCAGCTGCCGAGTCGAACAGCTGGTAGGTGTCTTCCAGCGTGTAGGTGACCTGCGCTTCGGCGGACAGCTTGCCGAAGGCGAAGTCGTTGTCGTAGTTGATCTGCAGGTCGTAGCCGCGGGTACGCTCGCGGTTGATGTTCACGTACTGGTTGTAGACGGTGGTGATCTGGTTCGGATTGGCCGGATCGGTCGGGCTGTTGCGTACCAGGTTGCTGCAGAACGAGTTCGGGTACACGGCCGAACCGTAGCAGCCGAACACGATGTCGTATTCGTCAAGCTGGGTGATTTCGCCGCGCACGTCGTAGTCGAAGTAGTCCAGCGCGATGTTCAGGTTGGCGAAGGTCGGGCTCCACACCAGGCCCAGGGTCTTGGCCTTGGAGGTTTCCGGCTTCAGCTGGCCAGCACCGCCACCGGAGTAGATGGTGGCACTGCCGCCGCCGCCGGCGTAGTCGGACGGAATGCCCGCAGCACCACAGTTGGCGCGCAGGAAGTCGTTGTTGCTGTCGCCCCACAGGATGCAGGGATCGATCTGGTTCTGGGCGAGGAAGCCGGTCTGGTTACCCAGATACAGCTCATACAGGCCCGGGGCGCGGAAGGACGTGCCCATCGTGCCGCGGACGCGTAGCGAGGGCACGATCTGCCAGTTCACGCCGGTCTTCCAGACCTTGTCCGAACCCGACACGGAGTCATACTCGAACACGCGTCCGGACAGGTTGACCGACAGCGATTCGATGCCCGGAATGCCCTTCAGCAGCGGCACGTCCACTTCAGCAAAGGCTTCCTTTACCTTGTCGGTGCCCTTGGTGATGTCGGCGGTGCTGGAACCCCAGATGTTGCCCGAGCGCGAGAACTCCGATGGGGTGTCGTTGATCTTGTACTTGCGGAACTCGACGCCGAGGGCCGAGGCGACGTCGCCGGCTGGCAGCGTGAACAGGTTGCCGCTGAGGATGGCGTTCGCACTGGTCTGTTCGTACACGGTGTTGCCAGTGTGGTACTGGCCGATCGCGTTCACCAGCTCGTCCATGCGCTGGCCGCTCAGGAAGCCGGCGTTGAAGTAGTCAACCGGCATGTCGCCGCTGTTGTCGTAGGACAGGTCACCGGTGCGGCTCGCATCGATGGCCAGCCCGCCGTAATCGCCGCTGGAGCGGCTGTAGCCGGCATTGATTTCCCAGGCCCAGCTGTCGGTGGACTTGAACTGACCATCGAATTTGGTGGTGCCGTAGAAGTAGTCGACGGTGATCTTCTGGTCGCTCGGGAACGGCATGATGACCTGGAAGAGGTCATCGGCCGCTTCGCTGTACACGATCGGGAAGAACTGGCGCCAGGAGTGCGCCTTGGTCTCGCGGCGGTTGTACAGGAACTGCGTCTTCCAGTTGAAGCTGTCGAAGCTGAAATCGGTGGCGGCGTACAGCGTGGCGCGTTCGCGCTGGTTGATCACTTCCTGGTTATGGTAGAACGGGTAGTTCAGTACGTCCTCGTAATAGGCCGTACCACCGTTGGCGTAGGTGGGGGTCGGGCGCGGACGCGGGCGGTAGCCCGGGAACGGACCGACAGTGCTGCCATCGGGCGAGGGTACGTAGCGGATCGCCGAGTTGTTGTAGTTGATGATGGTATTGGCGTACAGGTTGCCGGTGCTGCAGCCTGCCAGGTCGGTGCCGGCCAGGATCGAACGATCCTCGCGGTCGATACGCTTGCCGTCAGTGCCCCACACCATGTCCTGGGCGCAGGAGAAGAAGTCACGGTCGCCCACGGTCAGGGCGTTCAGGCGGTCCCACTGGGCCGCAGCAACGATGCTGCCCTTTTCGAAGTTCCAGCCGTTGGCGATCGAGGCAGAGAACTGCTCGCCGCCGCCGTGCTGCGGGACGCTCATGGAGTAGGTCATCTCCGGGCGGTCGATGCTCTTCTTGGTGATCAGGTTGACCACGCCGGCCAGAGCGTCCGAGCCGTAGATGGAGGACGAGCCGTCCTTCACGATTTCAATGCGCTGCAGGATGGCCTGCGGAATGACGTTCAGGTCGAATGAGCCGACCTGGCCGCGGGTACCGGCCGGGCCGGGGCGCTGGCCGTCGAGCAGGACCAGGGTGCGGTTGGCGCCCAGGCCACGCAGCGAGACGGTCTGCACGCCGGTGCCGCCTTCGACGACGAAGCCGCCGAACTGGTTGTTCATCTGGGTCGAGCCAGCGGCGATCGCCGAGGTCTGCAGGAAATCAGCGGTGTCGAACTGACCGGAGGCGATGCTCTTGTCGATCGAGATGACCTGCACCGGCGAGGTGGTTTCGTACTCCGGGCGCTTGATGAGCGAACCGGTGACGCTGATGGCATCCAGGTTGGTGGCGTTCTTGGACGCGCTGCTCGACGTGGTCGTCGGCTGCTGCGGTTCCGCTTCCTGGGCAAAGACCGGCGCGGCCTGCAGGCATGCGAGGACGGCGAGGGTCAATGGGACGCGGCTTGGCTTGATCTGGCGATTGGCTGTGCGCATTTCGGTTGGATCCCCACTTGTTATGCTTCGGTTAAGCGAGTGTAAGTAGGACGTTAGCTAAATGCAATATGAATACGAAAATTTATAACGCGTTGTTTTTAAAAGACATCTTTGGCTTTTGAAACAAAAAACCCTCTCGGTTCAGGAGCGAGAGGGTTTTTCTTCACATCTTTGTGTTAGCGGTGAAATCAGAGGCCGCCGGGGCCGCAGTCGTTCTTCAGGAACGATTCGATCAGGCCCAGCGTCTCGCGCTGCTGGCGCGGGTACCACGGCATGCTGTGCTGCTGGTCGGCGATCAGGTGGAACTTCGCCGGCACCTTGCCTTTGACCGCGTCGTAGAAGCCCTGTGCGTGGAACGAGGGCGTGCGCACGTCGCGGTCACCGACGAAGAGCATGACCGGGATGTTGGCCGACGCGGTGTTGCGCATCGGATCCATGCCCTTGACGGTCTGCCCCTGCAGGATGCGCTGCAGGCGGTTGTCGCTCCACGACGTGCCTAGACGGGCCAGGTCGGTCACCGGCGCACCTGCGATGGCGCACTGGTACGGCGAGTTCGGTCGCACCGTCGCCGCAGCAGCGGCGAAACCACCGTAGGAGTAGCCGAAGATCGCGATGCGGTCCTTGGCAGCGAAGCCCTGCGACACCAGCCAGGCGGCACCATCGTCGTTGTCGTCGGACATCTTCTGGCCCCATTCGCGGTCGCCGGCGATCCACAGCGCGCGACCCAGGCCCGACGAACCGCGGTACTGCGGGCGAAGCACCGCGTAGCCGCGCGAGGTCAGCAGTGCGATCCAGCCCGAGGCGTCCCACTGCACGTAGTCGCGCGCCCAGGGGCCGCCATGCGGGTTGACGATGGCCGGCGGTGCCGGGTCGCCGTCCTTCCAGCCCTGCGGCAGGTCCAGGATGGCGGGAATCTCGCGCCCGTCGCGGGCCTTGTAGGTGACCCAGCGCTCTTCACCGGTGGCGCCCTTGGCGATCCATGGGCGCTCGCTGCCCAGGCTGACCACATTCTTGCGGTCCAGCAGCAGGAAGTAGCTGGTGGGCGCATCAGGGCCGACGGCGCGGAACAGGATGCGCGAGAAATCATCGTTGTAGCGGGCGATTTCCACCTGGCGGCCGCCAGCGGCCTGCTTCAGTGTGTCCTGGATCGACTTCAGGGTCGGGTCCACGTACACCGTCTGCGCGCTGGGGCCATCGATGGTGAAGCCCACGACCTGGTTGAAGGTCTTCGGCTGGGTGCTGAACACCAGGCTGGCGATGGAGAAGTTCGGGTTGGCGAGGACGGGCTCGGGGTCGAACTTCTGCAGCTTTGCGTCGTAGAGATGGACCTGGACCTTGTCCGAGAACAGGTCGGTCAGGATGTAGTACTTGCCGGTGGCGTCATCCACGCCGGCCAGCTCCACCGTGTGCCGGTTGGACAGCTTGGACAGCAGGGGCTTCTGCAGCACGAACTGGCCGGACGACGGGTCCAGGATCAGCACCTGCTGCTCGTAGTCGCCGCTGACCGGTTCGATCTGCGCCTTGGCCAGCACCTTGCCGGTGCGCGCGTCGAACAGCGCGGGCTGGGCGCGCGTGCCGCCGCGGAACAGCAGCTCGGTTTCCTTGGTCTTGAGGTTGTACAGATAGTAGTTGGCGGTCAGCGAGATTTCGCTCAGCTGGCGGATGATCACCCGGTCCGGATCCAGCGGCAGCATGTTGACCAGCGACGCGGTGCCACCCAGTTCAAGGCAGCGCTGGGTCTGCTCGCTGACGCCCAGCTTGCGGGTGTTGTCGGCGAAGGCTTCGCCGAAGTCCTTCTGGGTCGTGTCGGTCAGGTAGGTCTTGACCACGAAGGTCTTGGTCGCGCCGGAAACACTGCCTTCGCCACAGCCGCCCAGCTGGCCGGTCCATTCCTGGCGGCCGACAGCGAGGATGCGGTCGGATTTCAGCGCCGCGGCGGCGATGAACTTCATGCGGTCGCCGGATGGCGTGACCACCTTCGGGCCGCCGGACAGGCTGTCGGTGTCCCAGCTGGCCAGCGCGGTTTCTTCCGGGTTGGCCGGGGACGGGATCAGTGCGACCAGGTGCTTGCCGTCAGGGCTCATCGAAACCGACTGCAGCGCGGGCAGGCGCGCCAGGTCTTCAATAGGGACGGGGGCGGCGTGGGCAGAGGTGCCGGCCAGGGCCAGGGCCAGGGCGGTACCAAGGCGGAAGCGGGGAATCACGTGCATTTCTTGTCCTTGGGCTGCGCGTTGATCGAGGTCGAAAGCTGACTGATTGGTGAACGGATTCGGACGGTAGCAGATGTTCGGTAGGCGCGTCAGTGCCAACCGGAGCGCGCTGATCGCCTGGCCCGGCGGGTCCAACTTGTATGATGGGAGGTTGCCCGCCCCATGAACCGCTTCCGGAGTCCGCAGTGAACAGCCCCGCCCGTCGTCCCCATGCCAGCCAGGTGCAGAAGGGCCTTTCGCCCCATGCGCGCATCCGCAACGTGATCGCGGTGGGATCGGGCAAGGGAGGCGTGGGCAAGTCCACCACCTCGGTGAACCTGGCCGTGGCGCTGCAGCAGCTCGGTGCCCGCGTGGGCGTGCTCGACGCCGATATCTACGGCCCCAGCGTGCCCGCGATGCTCGGCCTGTCCGGGCGCCCGGAAAGCCCGGACAACAAGAGCATCGAGCCGATGCGCGCGTTCGGCGTGGACACCATGTCCATCGGCTACCTGGTGGAAGACGAGACGCCGCTGATCATGCGCGCACCGCGGGCGACCGCCGCCCTGACCCAGCTGTTCGAAGACACGCTGTGGGACGACCTGGACTATCTGCTGATCGACCTGCCGCCGGGTACCGGTGACATCCAGCTGACCCTGGTACAGAAGATTCCGCTGGCCGGTGCGGTCATCGTCACCACGCCGCAGGACATCGCCACGCTGGATGCAAAGAAGGCGCTGAAGATGTTCGAGAAGGTGGAGGTGCCGGTGCTGGGCATCGTCGAGAACATGGCCGTGCACACCTGCAGCAACTGCGGCCATGTCGAGCATCTGTTCGGCGAGGGCGGTGGCGAGCGCATGGCCGCGCAGTACGGCGTGCCGCTGCTGGGGTCGCTGCCGCTGCAGATCGACATCCGCGAACAGGGGGATGCCGGCAGCCCGATCACCGTCGCCCAGCCCGAGTCGACCGTGGCCCAGGCCTACCGCCGCGCCGCCGAGCGCCTGGTTGAGGAGGTGGGCAAGCGCCCGCGTGCCTCGATCCAGATCCTGTCCTCGCTGCTGTAAGGCCAGGCTTGCGGGGCTGCGGCGTGCGTGCCCGGCCCCCTGCTAGAATCCACGCGCCCCCTCGTACCCAGGACAAAGCATGAGCATCAAGAGTGACCGTTGGATCCGCCGTATGTCCGAGCAGCACGGCATGATCGAGCCGTTCGAGGCCGGGCAGGTGAAGCACGCCAACGGCGAGCGCATCGTCAGCTACGGCACCTCCAGCTATGGTTACGACGTGCGCTGCTCGCGCGAGTTCAAGGTGTTCACCAACATCAACTCCACGATCGTCGACCCCAAGCACTTCGACCCGGGCAGCTTCGTGGACATCGTCGGTGATGAGTGCATCATCCCGCCGAACAGTTTTGCGCTGGCGCGTACGGTGGAGTACTTCCGCATCCCGCGCGACACCCTGGTGGTGTGCCTGGGCAAGAGCACCTATGCCCGCTGCGGCATCATCGTCAACGTGACCCCGCTGGAACCGGAGTGGGAAGGCCACGTGACCCTGGAGTTCAGCAACACCACGCCGCTGCCGGCGCGCATCTACGCCAACGAAGGCGTGGCCCAGATGCTGTTCTTCCAGGCGGCGGCCGATGACGTCTGCGAGACCTCGTACAAGGACCGCGGCGGCAAGTACCAGGGCCAGACCGGCGTGACCCTGCCGCGCACCTGAGCAACAGATGGGTAGCGCCGGGCCATGCCCGGCGTTTTCGTATGGGTCGCGTTGTGCATTCGCCGGGCATGGCCCGGCGCTGCCTTACTTGCCGCGCCCGAACAGCATCGCGATGCCGACACCGACCAGGCCGACCGGCCACCAGGTCAGGAACAGCTTGGACAGGTTCAGGTGCGTCCAGCCCAGGTTGCTGGCGAGCATGAACAAGCCGATCAGGATCAGCAGGATGGCGGCGACGAGATTGAAGCGCATCGGGTCGTCAAAGGCTCAGGGGTGGGCCGGATATCCTAGCCGTTCCTTCCAGTAGGCGACATGCTGGTCCAGTGCGGCCGGCTCGTAGCGGTGCGCCGGACCACTGCCCCAGACGGGGCCCGGCCACGCCGGATCGCCGTCGTGGCGGCCGATCACGTGGAAATGCAGCTGGCGCACGATGTTGCCCAGCGCGCCGATGTTGATCTTCTCTACCCCGTCCGTGCCGTGCAGGGCCTTGCAGGCGCGGTTGAGTTCGGTGCGCAGCTTGTCCTGCTGCTCGCCGTCCAGCTCGATCCATTCGGTGATCCCGGCCAGGCGCGGCACCAGCACCAGCCAGGGGAATCGTTCGTCGTTCATCAACCGCACTTGCGACAACGGGCCTTCTGCTATCAGGACGCTGTCGGTGGCCAGGCGTGAATCCAGTTCGAAATCGCTCATCCAAGATGCTCCGTGAAGAAGTCCAGGGTGCGTTGCAGCGCCAGGGCGGCGCTGTCTGGATCATACGCATGTCCGACCTCCCGGTTGAAGGCGTGGTCGGCCGGATAGACGTAGGTGGCCATCTGCGGCAGCTTTTCGCGGTGGGCCTGCACGGCTTCCGGCGGGATGCTCTTGTCCTGGGCGCCGAAGTGGAAGATCACCGGGGCCTTGGGCGTTTCGTCGAGGAAATTGACGTTGCGGCCGCCGTAGTAGCTGGCCGAGGGGAGGCCTAGGCGCATCGCCGCCAGCAGGGCCACGCTTCCGCCCCAGCAGTAGCCGACGGTGCCGACCTTGCCGTAGGGCGCCAGGCGCGTCGCCGCGGCGCGCACCACTTCCAGCGCCTTCTCCATGCCCAGGGTGTTGACCCGCTCCAGGCCGTCCTTCACGCCCTCGGGGCTGTAGGGCAGGGCATCGGGGTCGGATTCCGGGCCATCGACCAGGTCGAAGAACGACGGTGCCAGCACCGCGTAGCCTTCGGCGGCGAAGCGCTCGGCCACCCCGCGCATGTGGGCGTTGACCCCGAAGATTTCCTGTATGACCACCAGCGCCGCGCGCGGCTTGCCCTCGGGCAGGACCTGCCAGGCGCGGACCGGGCCATGATGCGTATCCAGGGTGATCCATTCGGACATCGTCGGGTACCTCGTTGCAGGGGACAGGCCTGCATTGTCGACGCTGTCCGGGTTAGCGGCGTGTCAGCGGCTGTGCGCGATCAGGCGGCTGGCCGTTCAGAGCCCGGCCACCAACCCCGCTATACTGGCGCCCTTTCAGGCCCCGGCCCCCAGGACCCCCTGCCATGCTGGCAGGGGCCCAGGCCCCCAGAGTCCCGCGATTTCCATGTCCCAGCTGAACCCCAAAGTCGGCTTCGTCAGCCTTGGCTGCCCGAAAGCCCTTGTCGATTCCGAGCGCATCCTGACCCAGCTCCGTTCGGAAGGGTATGACATCGTCCCGTCCTACGATTCGGCCGACGTGGTGGTGGTCAACACCTGCGGCTTCATCGATTCGGCGGTGACCGAATCGCTGGACGCCATCGGCGAGGCGATGAACCAGAACGGCAAGGTCATCGTCACCGGCTGCCTGGGCAAGCGCCCGGAGCAGATCCGCGAGGCGTACCCGAACGTGCTGGCGGTGTCCGGCCCGCAGGACTACCAGAGCGTGATGGAAGCAGTGCACAAAGCGCTGCCGCCCAAGCACGATCCCTTCGTGGACCTGGTGCCCGACTACGGCATCAAGCTGACCCCGCGCCACTACGCCTACCTGAAGATTTCCGAGGGCTGCAACCACAAGTGCAGCTTCTGCATCATCCCGTCGATGCGCGGCAAGCTGGTCTCGCGCCCGGTGGATGAGGTGCTGCGCGAAGCCGAGCGCCTAGTGCGCGGCGGCGTGCGCGAGCTGCTGGTGGTGTCACAGGACACCTCGGCCTACGGCGTGGACGTGAAGTACGCCGAGAAGATGTGGCGCGACAAGGCCTACCAGACCCGCCTGAAGGCGCTGTGCGAAGGCCTGTCCGAGCTCGATGCCTGGGTGCGCATGCACTACGTCTACCCGTACCCGCACGTGGACGAAGTGGTGCCGCTGATGGCTGAGAACCGCATCCTGCCGTACCTGGACATCCCGTTCCAGCACGCCAGCCCGCGCATCCTGCGCCTGATGAAGCGCCCGGGCGCGGTCGAGAAGACCCTCGAGCGCGTGCAGAACTGGCGCCGCATCGCCCCGGACATCACCTTGCGTTCGACCTTCATCGTCGGCTTCCCGGGCGAGACCGAGGCCGAGTTCGAAGAACTGCTGTCGTTCCTGGACGAAGCGCAGCTGGACCGCGTGGGCGCGTTCGCCTATTCGCCGGTCGAGGGTGCCACCGCCAACGACCTGCCCGACGCCGTGCCGGAAGAAGTGAAGCAGGAGCGCCTGGCGCGCTTCATGGAGAAGCAGGCGCAGATCTCCGCCGCGCGCCTGGAAGCCAAGATCGGCACCGTGCAGCAGTGCCTGGTCGATGCCATCGAAGGCGATATCGCCGTGGCCCGTTCCAAGGCCGATGCGCCGGAGATCGACGGCCTGGTGCACATCCAGAACGCCGACCAGGTGCCGCTGCGCGTGGGCGAGTTCGTCGACGTGGAGATCACCGAGAGCGACGAGCACGATCTGTACGGTGACGCGCTGGCCAGCGCCACGCGTCCGGCGTTCGACCTCAAGGTGCTGTGACCGCAGCGACGGCCGCCGGCGGCGACGCAGGCGGCCCTCGTCGCTTCATCCCGCCGCTGCGTGCGGCGGTCGATGCGAGGGTGTTCGAGCATCCGCTGTTCGATGGCGTGCGTGGCTTTGCCGATCTGCTGGCAGGGCCTGGTTGGCCGACCGTCGCTGCGCTCGATGCCCGGCTGGCCCTGCCTGGGCTGCAACTGGTCGAGCAGGATCCAGCGCTGCTGGCCGATGGCCTGCACTACGAAACCCGCATCGCCCAAGGCCGCCTCGCGACCCGCGCGGACAACTGGCACGACCTGTTCAACGCTCTGGTCTGGGCCAGCCTGCTGCCGCTCAAGCGCGTGCTCAATGCACGGCAGTGCCTGCACATCGCGGCGATGGCGCCCGGCCAGCGCAACCGCGCGCAGGCCGCGTTGACCCAGTTCGATGAAACCGGCGTGGTCGTGCAGGTGCGCGATGCTGCCGTGCTGGCTGCGTGGGACGCGCATGACTGGCGCGCACTGTTCGCTCCATCGCACTGGCGCGACGGCGATGTTTCCGTGGTGGCCGTGTTCGGCCATGCGCTGATGGAGCAGGCGCTGCTGCCCGGGCGCCTGCTGGTCGGCAAGTGCGTGGTGGTCCAGGGCGATGGTGAAGCGGGATGCATCGAGACGGTCACCCGAGCCATCGACGAGGGCAGGGTGCTGGGCGATCCGCTGCAGCTGCGGCCGCTGCCGTTGGCCGGTATTCCCGGCTGGCATGAGGTGCAGGATGCCGCCTTCTACGGGAATGCGGATTATTTCCGCCCGCTGCGCGCCGGCCGCCAGTACCCGCCGCCGCTGTTGCCTTTGTAGAGTCGGGGGGGGGGGGGGGGGGGGGGGGGGGGGGGGGGGGGGGGGGGGGGGGGGGGGGGGGGGGGGG
>NZ_JAMOKY010000031.1:0-45686 GCF_024499815.1 Stenotrophomonas testudinis
CCCCCCCCCCCCCCCCCCCCCCCCCCCCCCCCCCCCCCCCCCCCCCCCCCCCCCCCCCCCCCCCCGCCCCCCCCCCCACCCCCCCCCCCCCCCCCCCCCCCCGCGACTCTACAAGACTCGTCTCAGCCCTGGCCGGCGAACACGCGCTCCAGCACCTCGGACAGTTCGTCTTCCGAGAACGGCTTGGTGATGTAGGCCTTGGCGCCCTGGCGCATGCCCCACATGCGGTCGGTGTCCTGGTCCTTGGTGGTCACCAGGATCACCGGAATATGCCGGGTCGCCTGGTCGCGGGCGAGCGTGCGGGTGGCCTGGAAACCATTGAGGTTGGGCATCACCACGTCCATCAGCACCAGGTCGGGCAGTTCGGCCTTGGCTGTTTCCACCCCGGCCGCGCCATCGGTGGCGGTCAGGATCTGGTGCCCGAGTTTCTCGACGATGCGCTGTATCCCCAACAGCTGCGACGGTGAGTCGTCGACGATCAGAATGCGTGCCATGTTGTTCCCCGTGTCATGCCCGCAGTGTAGTGCGGGCACATTGCGGGTGGGAACACGGCCGCTGCCGTCCGTCGCCTGCCTGCGACGTTCAGTCGATCCGCACCACCGTGCGGCCCAGCGAGCCACCGGCCAGCATCAGTTCGAACACACCTGGCAGGTCCGCCAGGCCGACCTCGGCGGTGCAGATGCGGTCCAGGTGCTGAGGCTTCCACGCGCCGCCCAGTCGCGCCCACACCGCTTCGCGCAGGTCGCGCGGTGCGCTGGCCGAGGACACGCCCAGCAGCGACACGCCACGCAGGATGTACGGCATCACCGTCATCTCCAGTTTCGGGCTGGCGGCCAGGCCGGCACTGACCACGCTGCCATAGGGCACGGTCTGCGCCAGCAGGCTGGCCAGCATCGATCCACCGGCATTGTCGAGGCCGCCGCCGAAGCGCGCCGACTGCAGCGGCGCGGTATCGGCCAGTGCTTCGCGCGGCAGCACCTCGGCAGCGCCGATGTCGTGCAGGAAGGCGGCCTGCTCCGGCTTGCCGCTGATCGCATGCACGTCGTAACCGGCACGGTTGAAGATGTCCACGGCCAGCGCGCCGACCCCGCCGGTGGCGCCGGTCACCGCCAGCGGGCCGTGTCCCGGGGTCAACCGGTTGTCCTGCAGGCGCAGCAGGGCCAAGGCGGCGGTGAAGCCGGCCGTGCCCAGCACCATCGCTTCGCGCGGGCTCAGGCCGGCAGGCTGGGCGATGACCGCGCGCGATTCCAACCGCACGTACTGGCTGTAGCCGCCGTCACGGGTCTCGCTGAGCCCGCAGCCGGTGGCCAGCACCGCGTCGCCCTCGCGCCAGGCCGGATCGCTGGAGGCGACCACGGTGCCGGCCACGTCGATGCCACCGACCAGCGGGAAGCGCCGCAGGATCTTGCCCTTGCCGGTACCGGCCAGAGCGTCCTTGTAGTTGACCGAGGACCAGTGGGCGCGGATCAGCACCTGGCCAGGGCTGAGATCGCCCACGCCCAGCTGGACCAGGCCGCTGCGGTAGCCGGCATCGTCGTTTTCGATCCGGAAGGCGGTGAACGGGGTGGTGGGGGCCATCGGCGCTGCCTGACTTCGAGGAAAACGCCACCTTACCCGGTCGTGGCCCTTTCAAACCTGCCAGTCCGCCCCATCTTGTATGATCGGTGAAGATTCACGGCTGGCGCCGCGGGAAGGGCCCGCGCCGCAGCCCACATATTGATGGAGCGTGCATGGCCTGGAATACACCCGGCGGCAACAAGGGCGGACAAGGCCCCGAGGACAATCGACGCGGGCCGTTCGGGTCGCGTGGCGGTGGCAATGGTGGTGGCTGGGGCGGTCTGCCCGGGCCGCTGAAGGACCTGTTCGATGGCGGCATCCTGCGTTGGGTGGCGGCGGCGGTGGTGTTGCTGGTGCTGTTCTCCAGCTTCCAGCTGATCGGCGAACAGCAACGAGGCGTCGTGCTGCGCTTCGGCCAGTTCTCGCGGATCCTGACCCCGGGCCCGAACTTCAAGCTGCCGTGGCCGATTGAATCGGTCACCAAGGTCAATGCCACCGAGATCAAGACCTTCTCGATCCAGGTGCCGGTGCTGACCCGCGACGAGAACATCGTCAACGTCTCGCTCAACGTGCAGTACCGCATCGATGATCCGCAGCAGTACCTGTTCGGTACCGTCGATGCCGACCAGGTGCTGGAACAGTCCGCGCAGAGCGCGGTGCGCGAGGAAGTCGGTCGCGCCGACCTCAATTCGGTGCTGAACAACCGTGGCCCGCTGGCCGTTGCCGCCGAGGAGCGTCTGCAGACGCTGCTGAGTGCCTTCAAGACCGGCCTGACCGTGACCGGCCTGACCCTGCAGGACGCCCGTCCGCCGGAGGAGGTCAAGCCGGCCTTCGACGAGGTCAACGGTGCCCAGCAGGTCAAGGAACGTCTGATCAACGAAGCCCAGGCCTACGCCGCCAAGGTCGTGCCGGAAGCCCGAGGCCAGGCCTCGCGTGCCCGTACCACCGCCGAAGGCTACAAGCAGGCCGTGGTGTCGAAGGCCGAGGGTGACGCACAGCGCTTCAGCCTGCTGCAGGCCCAGTACAAGGACGCCCCGGAGGTGACCCGCAAGCGCCTGTGGCTGGAAACCGTCCAGCAGGTGCTGAGCGAGAACCGCAAGGTGATCGGTGGTGATGGTCGCCAGCTGATCTACGTGCCGATGACCGGCGACACCCGTCCGGGCGCCTCGGCCCCGGCCCCGGTGCCGAATCCGGATGTGGTGATGCCGTCGCTGCCGGGTACCGCAACCGAAGTTTCCCGTGATCCGGGCCGGCCGGTGGCCCGCCCGACCGGGCGTCCGAGCGGCCGTGAGGAGGGCAGCCGATGAGAAGTTCTATCTGGATTGCCGTCGTCGTGGCGGCCCTGCTGGCCCTGCTGGGTTCGGTTTACGTGGTCCGTGAGGACCAGACCGCCATGGTCCTGAACCTGGGCAAGGTGGTGCGTTCGGACATCAAGCCGGGCCTGCACTTCAAGGTGCCGGTGGTGGAAACCGTGCGCGTGTTCGACCGCCGCTTCCAAGTGCTGGACACGGCACCGGCGCGTTACTTCACCGCCGAGCAGAAGGACGTCAGCGTCGACTTCTTCGCCGTGGGTTACATCTCCAACGTGGGCGACTACTTCCGTGCCACCGGTGGTGACCCGCGCGTGGCCAATGCCCGCCTGCAGCCGATCATCACCGATTCGCTGCGCAACCAGATCAACTCGCGCACCCTGCAGCAGCTGGTGTCCGGCGACCGCAGCGAGCTGATCGCCGCGCAGCTGAAGGACATCAACGAAGCGGTGTCCGGGCTGGGCATGCAGATGATCGACCTGCGCATCAAGCAGGTCGACCTGCCCACCGACAGCCAGGTGATCAACGACGTGTACGAGCGCATGCGCGCACAGCGCAAGCAGGAAGCCGCCAAGCTGCGCGCCGAGGGCGAGGAGCAGTCGCTGACCATCCGTGCCCAGGCAGACCGTGACAGCACCGTGCTGATCGCCGAAGCCGAGCGCGATGCCCAGCGCCTGCGCGGTGAAGGCGATGCCGATGCGGCCCGCATCTACGGCAAGGCCGGCTCCGCCGACCCGTCGTTCTATGCGTTCTATCGCAGCCTGGAGGCCTACCGTGGCTCCATGACCGACGGCAACGGCGTGATCGTCCTGGACAAGAACGACCCGTTCCTGCAGTACCTCAAGAACGACCGCTGAGTCGTTCGGCAAGATCCCACGGGGCCCGGCAAGATGCCGGGCCCCGTGTTTTTTCCGGAGTGCCCTGCATGAAAGATCTGTTCGCGGCCATCTGCCTGGTGGCCGTGCTGGAAGGCCTGCTGCTGTTTGTCGCCCCGCTGGCCTGGAAGCGCATGGCGGAGCGCCTGCTGGACCTGCCCAGCCCGGCCCTGCGCAGCTTCGGCGGCCTGGTGCTGCTGGCCGGCCTGAGCCTGCTGTGGTGGGCAAGGCACTGAATGGTGGGGTCGGCCGCGGGCCGGCAAGCCGGCCCGGTCGGGTGTAGCGCCCGAGCCTGCGCTCGGCGCTACAGGGGCGACCGGATGTAGCGTCCGAGCCTATGCTCGGGCGGCACAGCAGCCGAGCATGGGCTCGGCTCTACAGGGGCGACCGGATGTAGCGCCCGAGCCTATGCTCGGGCGGCACAGCAGCCGAGCATGGGCTCGGCTCTACAGGTGCGACCGGATGTAGCGCCCGAGCCTGTGCTCGGGCGGCGCCGCGTAGCGGCGGCACAGCAGCCGAGCATGGGCTCGGCTCTACAGGGGCGACCGGATGTAGCGCCTGAGCCTGTGCTCGGGCGGCTCCGCGCAGCGGCGGCACAGCAGCCGAGCATGGGCTCGGCTCTACAGGGGCGACCGGATGTAGCGCCCGAGCCTGTGCTCGGGCGGCGCCGCGTAGCGGCGGCACAGCAGCCGAGCATGGGCTCGGCTCTACAGGGGCGACCGGATGTAGCGCCCGAGCCTGTGCTCGGGCGGCTCCGCGCAGCGGCGGCACAGCAGCCGAGCATGGGCTCGGCTCTACAGGGGCGACCGGATGTAGCGCCCGAGCCTATGCTCGCGCAGCAGCGATACGGCAGCCGAGCATGGGCGCCTGACCGGCCGGTGAAGCCGTCCGTCGGAAAGGTGGCACCTGACCCCGGAAACCCGGATAATGCACAAAAGCCGGACGGGCCTCCCCGTTCGGCTTTTTCCGTGTCTGGGCCTTCCATCGCCGGCCGCTCCCCGTTTGGAGCCGCCATCCAGGTGCTGGCCAGCCCCGCCACGGTTTACCCGTCCGCGGCCCCGATGGCCGCAACAAATCGAGGAGCCCGTCATGGGTCAGTCTGTCGTAGTGTTGGGTGCCCAGTGGGGCGATGAAGGCAAGGGCAAGATCGTCGATCTGCTCACCGAGGAAATCGGCGCCGTGGTGCGCTTCCAGGGCGGCCACAATGCCGGCCACACCCTGGTCATCAATGGCAAGAAGACCGTCCTGCACCTGATCCCGTCGGGCATCCTGCGTGATGACGCGCTGTGCCTGATCGGCAACGGCGTGGTCATCTCGCCGGCCGCGCTGCAGAAGGAAATCGCCGAGCTGGAAACCTCCGGCGTCGAAGTGCGTTCGCGCCTGAAGATCTCCCCGGCCGCGCCGCTGATCATGCCGTACCACATCGCCCTGGACCAGGCGCGCGAACGCGCTGCCGGCGGCAAGGCGATCGGCACCACCGGTCGCGGCATCGGCCCGGCCTACGAAGACAAGGTGGCGCGTCGCGGTATCCGCATCGCCGACCTGCATTACCCCAAGCAGCTGGAAGAGCTGCTGCGCACCGCGCTGGACTACCACAACTTCGTGCTGACCAAGTATCTGAACACCGATGCGGTCGATTTCCAGAAGACCTTCGACGAAGCACTGGCCTTCGGCGAATACGTGCAGCCGATGAAGTCCGACGTGGCCGGCATCCTGCACGACCTGCGCAAGCAGGGTAAGCGCGTGCTGTTCGAAGGCGCGCAGGGCGCCCTGCTGGACATCGACCACGGCACCTACCCGTATGTCACCAGCTCCAACACCACCGTCGGTGGCGCGCTGGCCGGTTCCGGCGTCGGCGCCGATTCGATCGACTACGTGCTGGGCATCGCCAAGGCCTACGCGACCCGCGTCGGCGGCGGCCCGTTCCCGACCGAGCTGGACGATGAAATCGGCCAGGGCATCCGCGACCGCGGCGCCGAATACGGTGCTTCCACCGGTCGCCCGCGCCGCTGCGGCTGGATGGACATCGTCGCGCTGAAGCGCGCCGTGGCCATCAACGGCATCAGCGGCCTGTGCATCACCAAGCTGGACGTGCTGGACGGCATGGAAAAGCTGAAGGTCTGCATCGCCTACGAATACAACGGCAAGCGCACCGAGTACGCGCCGCTGGACGCGCAGGGCTGGGAAGACTGCACCCCGGTGTACCTGGAGTTCCCGGGCTGGAGCGAGAACACCCACGGCATCACGAACTGGGACGAGCTGCCGCCGGCCGCACGCGCCTACCTGCGTTCGCTGGAAGAGCTGGCCGGTTGCCCGATCAGCATCGTTTCCACCGGCCCGGACCGCGACCACACCATGGTCCTGCAGGATCCGTTCGCCTGAGGTAGCGCCGGGCCAAGCCCGGAAGCGCACTGGTAGCGCCGGGCCATGCCCGGCGTAGGTGACAGGAAAAGCCCCGCGCAAGCGGGGCTTTTTCGTTTTCGGTACTGTGGCGGCACAGCCGGCAGGGACGCGCAGCGATGACGGAGACTTCGGCATGAAGGGCGAGACGGTCGCACGGGTAACCCTGTGGCTGCTGTGGACCCTGTGGACGCTGGCCTGCATCGTGCTGGTGCTGGGCGCGCTCGCCAATTACCTGGCCTCGCGCACGCAGAGCCTGCCGCTAATGCTGCAGCCGGGTGCGACGGCCGAAATCACGGTCTACCGCTTCATCAACGACCCGCTGCGATTGCGCCTGCGTTATGTGGATGAGGGCGCCGATCCTGCGATCGATCCGGAAGTGCGGCTGCGCGCGGATACGCCGACTGACCGTACCGAGTTCCGCGCGAAGACACGCTCGGGCGCACCCGAACTGGAAACCACCCGCGCACTGGAATCGGTCGAGCGGGACCGGTTCGCCGCCTCGTACTTCGGCTATGGCCGCGGTGATGCACTGCCGCGCGGCCGTTCCTCGCTGCGGCTGACCGTGCTGGAGGTCGATCCGGCGCTGGCCGGCCGTGCGGCCTCGGTGGACCTGCTGCCGCCGATGGACGTGCTGAAGCTGACCGACCTGGACTACCTGTGGCTGTGGCCGTTCTTCTTCTGGCAGCCGGTGGCGCTGCTGCTGCTGATCGCGGGTGGCGGACTGGCGACGGCCAGCATCGCGCTGCGGGGGTGGCAACGCCGTCGCCGGGCACGCTAGCGCCGGGCCATCCCCGGCGGGGCAGGCCACTTGCAAAATGCCCAATATGGGTACGATAATGCCCAATATGGGTATTCGAGCTGCCAATGTGTCTTCCACCGGCCCCATCGGGCTGGCCGACGCGCTGTTCACCCAGACCCAGCAGCGGGTGCTGGCCCTGCTGTTCGGGCAGGATCGTCGTGACTTCAGTATTTCCGAGCTGATCAGCGGCAGCGGTGTCGGCTCTGGTGCCGTGCAACGCGAAGTGGCCAAGCTGGTCGCAAGCGGCCTGGTCGAGCAACGCAGGGTCGGCAACCAGAAGCGCTATCGCGCGTTTGCCGGCTCTCCCATCCATGCCGAACTGGTGGCGCTGGTGCACAAGACCATCGGCCTGGCGCAGCCGCTGCGCGAGGCGCTGCAACCGCTGCAGGATCAGATTGCACTGGCCTTCGTCTTCGGTTCGGTGGCCAAGCGCACCGACAGCGCGCACAGCGACATCGATCTGCTGCTGGTCTCCGATACGCTGGGCTATGCTGAGTTGATGGCCGTGCTCGATCCCTTGGAGGATCGCCTCGGACGGCCGGTGAACCCAACGCTGTACACGCATGACGAATTGAATGAGCGCCTGCGCAAAGGTAATGCCTTTCTGCAGCGTGTCCTGGAACAACCCAAGATCTGGGTGATTGGAGGAATGGATGACCTCGCCGTTGCAGAATCTGGTCGGGGCGGGTAAACCGCTTACCGCCGAACCGCCCGATCCGCACGAGATCGAAGGGCTGCAGCGCTCGGGCCTTGCGCGGCTGCGTGACGCACGCAATGCCACGCTGTCGTTGGAAAGCCGCTTCGACCTTGCCTACAACGCCGCGCACGCCCTGAGCCTGGCCGCGCTTCGTGCGCAGGGGTTCCGGCCCAGCAATCGGTACATCGTGTTCCAGTCGCTCAAGCACACGCTGGGCGTGGGTCCGGAAGTATGGCGCGTGCTCGACAAGTGCCACCAGCAGCGCAACATCGCCGAGTACGAGGGCCAACTCGATGTCAGCGGCCGCCTGGTGGAGGACCTGATCAAGGCCTGTGATGCGGTGCGTGTTGCCTCAGGCCTCTGAGCGAAACGGGTGCCGACGCGTCAGCGCCCCGCCTGCAGCAACGGAAACGGGTTGATCGATTCGCCCTTCCACCACTGCTTTTCCGGCCCCAGCACATGCACCTCGAAATGCAGGTGCGGGGCATCGGCGCTGGCATTGCCGGTGCTGCCGACATAGCCGATCACCTCACCACGCTTGATGACCTGCTTTTCGGCCAGGCCATCGGCATAGCGCTGCAGGTGGGCGTAGTAGTAGCACCAGCGGCCGCTGGGCTCGAACTGGTAGATCGTCAGCCCGCCGCGCTCGCTGTCGAACAGTTTTTCCACCGTGCCATCGGCCACCGCCAGCACCGGCGTGCCGGCGTCGGCCATGATGTCGATGGCATCGTGCACGCGGCCCTCGCTGCGTGCATCGGTGAAGGTGTCGCGCAGCTGCGAGGCCTGGATGCCCTGCACCGGCAGCAGCAGGCCGGTTGGCGCATCGCTGGCGCTGGACGGGGGCACGGTCGTGGGAACCGGGGCGTCCGCGTGCGGCGTTGAAGCCGCAGCCGGCGGCGCCGCGGCCACCGCGGCCACCGCAGGTTGAGCTGCGGGCCGGGCAACCGCCACCGGCTCACCCGCATCGCGGCGCAGCCACCAGCCGGCACCCAGCCCGAGCAGCACGCCCAGTACGATCAGCTGCGAAAGACGCATCGCCTCACTCCTGCATCACGACGGGTACCGAGGTATCCACCGCATCGGCCACGCGCAGCGCATCCCAGTTGGTCATGCGCACGCAGCCATGTGATTCGGTCTTGCCCACATGGCCGGGTTCGGGCGTGCCGTGCAGGCCGTAATGCGGCTTGGACAGGTCGATCCAGACCCGGCCCACGGGACTGTTCGGGCCCGGCGGCAGCGTGGCCTTCTTCTCACCCTTGCGCGCATCCCAGAACAGCTTCGGGTTGTAGTGGAACGGCGGGTCGCGCGACACCCCAAGGATCTTCCATTCACCGATCGGCAGCGGATCGTGCTGGCTGCCCGACGACACCGGCACCTGCGCGATGACCTTGCCCGCTGCATCAAGCAGCTGCAGGGTGGAATCGGATTTGTCGACCACCACCTTGGCCGCCTTCGGCAGTGGTGTCGGGGCGATGTTCGGCACCTGGATGCGGCTGCCAGCCTTGCCCAGGTCAACGCCGGGGTTGAGCGCCTTCAGCAGTTCGGGCGAGGCATGAAAGCGCTCGCCGAGCGACTCTTCCACGCTGCCGTAGCCCAGCGCCTTCAGCCTGGCCTGTGCGGCGGGACCCTTCGGCACCGGCTGGAACGGACCGGCCACGTCCTCGGGGGTCAGCGTGTAACTGGCCAGCGGTGCATTGGCATCGGCCTGCAGTGCCTTCCAGGTGGCATCGTCCAGTTCGCCGGTGACGGTCAGCCCGTGCGCGGCCTGGAAGCCGGACACCGCGCGACGCTGGTTGCTGCCCACCTCGCCATCGATCTGGCCGGGCGAGAAATTGGCGCGGTCCAGCAGTACCTGCGCGTGCAGTGGCGAGCGTGCGGCGATGTCCGGTCCGGCGCGTTCGGCGATGGGCGCGGGCAGGTTGGCCGGCGGCGCCTGCGCGAATGCAGGGGAAACCAGCAGCGACAGCGCAAGCACGGCAACGCGGGGTGAAACCATGGGAAGCTCCTGCAGAACGAGCCCCCACCATGCCTGCACCCTGCGACCAGCCCGCGTGAAAACACCAGCGTGTTGCTGAGCGGCAGATGAGCGCTCAACGCGTGGGGTGATCCTCGATGCGCCAGCTCTGCAGCACGCCGAAGCCGATCTCGGCCACGGTGAACAGCAGCAGGATCGCACTGGCACCGTGCAGCACCGCATACACCTGCCACAGCGCGAAAAGCCAGCGCGCGGCGGCATCGAGCCGGCCCAGCAGCGCGCTGGAGGCAAGCACGCGGGCCAGCGACCACATCACCACCACCGAGCCGAGCAGGTTGGCCAGCAGCATGTGCAGCGGGTCCAGCGCGGGCACCTGGCCGGGCAGCTGCCAGGCCTGGGCCAGCGCAGCCATGGCCGCATGCAGCGGTGCGAAGGTCCAAGGCAGGGCGAAGGGCAGGGTGACCACCAGGTCGTAGAACGCACTGGCGCGGACGATGCGGAGGTAGCGGGAGGTGAGCATGGACGCCTTCAACAGGGGGAAAGAGGGCGTACTGTCAGGGTTGAAGTAAACTTCAAGGTCAAGCACTTTCTGGACCCGCCCATGCAGATTGGAGAGCTGGCCCAGGCCTGCGGCCTCTCGCGCGAGGCGTTGCGTTTCTACGAGAAGCAGGGCCTGATCGGCGCGCGGCGCCTGGCCAATGGCTACCGCGATTACCCCGATGAAACGGCGATGCTGGTGCACTACATCCGCACCGCCCAGCAGCTTGGCTTCACCCTGGCCGAGATCGGCCAGCGCCTGCCCAGGCTGTGGGAGCAGGCCGATGCCGGCCCGTTGCTGGCGGCCGCGCTGCAGGAAAAGCTCGCCGACATCGATGCCCGCATCGCCGCGCTCAGCGCCCTGCGCCAGGACCTGGCCACGCGCCTGGCCAGCGCCTGCCCACTGCAGCCGCACGAGGTCGCTGGCTGAACGAAGAATGTGAACCGCCACCGAAGCGTTCATGCTTGAACGGTCAAGGCCAGCGAGCGGTGCGCCGATAAGGGCGCATCCCCTCCACGTTTGGATTTCCCCCCATGAACTACTTGAGGAATGTCAGGGTCGCCTGGCGTCTTGGCCTTGGCTTTGGCCTTCTGCTGCTGCTGGTGGCTGCCGTGGTCACCACCGGCGCCACCGCCACTGCCGTGCAGAAGCGCGCGATGCAGCAGGTGGTCGAGGTCAGCGTGGCCAAGGTGCGGCTGCTGTCGGAAATGCTTGACGCCAACAACCAGATGATGGTCGTGCGCCGCGAGATGCTGATCCGCCAGGGTGACGCGCGCGAGGCCGACGAGCAGCGCATCGCCGACCTGGTCAAGCGCTACGAAACCAGCTGGGCCGCCTACCAGGCACTGCCCGGCGATGCCGATGGCAAGGCGATGGGCGAAGCCATCGCGGCCATGCGTGCGGTTGCGCGCCCGCTCAACAAGCAGACCAGTGAACTGATGGCGCAGGGCGATTTTCCCGGCGCCATCGCGTTGACCCTGGGCCCGGTGCAGGAGGCGGCCAACGGCTGGAACAAGGCGCTGGCCGATGGCGTGGCCTTTGAAGAGAAGGAAAGCCGCGAGGCGGCCGCCGAAGCGATCCGCCTCGGCGAGCGCAGCCTGCTGCAGCTGCTGGTGCTGGGCGGCGTAGCGCTGCTGGTCGGCATCGCCGCCTCGGTGATGATCGGCCGCAGCCTGACCGGCCCGCTGGCGCGTGCAGTGCAGCTGGCACAGCGGCTCACCAAGGGCGAACTGGACCAGTCCTTCCACCTGGGTGGTAGCGATGAACTGACCCAGCTGGGCGAGGCCATGGGCAGCGTGCGGCAGAGCGTGCAGGCCGCCATCTGCGCGCAGCTGCGGATGGCCGAGCAGCACGAGGCCGGTGCCATCGGCTACCGCATGGATGCCAGCGCCTTCCCCGGCGATTTCGGCCGCATGGTGCAGGCCACCAACAGCCTGGTGGAATCGCACGTGCAGGTGGAACTGCTGATGGCCGAAGTCATGCAGCGCTACGCGATCGGCGATCTCAGCCGCGACCTGCCGCAGTATCCGGGCGAGAAGGGCGCGTTCACCCGCACCCTGGCCGCGGTCAAGCAGAGCCTGATGGCGATCAGCGCCCAGATCGACACGCTGGCCCGGGCCGCCGGCGCGGGTGATTTCAGCGTGCGCGGCGATGCCGAGGCGTTCCAGTTCCAGTACCGCGCGATGGTCGAACACCTCAACGCGATGATGGCCAGCTCGCAGGCCAGCATTGCCGATGTCTCCGACGTGCTGCGCGCGATCTCGCACGGCAACCTGACCGCACGCATGGACGGTGACTACGAGGGCGTCTTCGCCCGCATGCGCGACGATGCCAACACCACCACCGCGCAGCTGACCGGCATCGTCCGTGGCATCCAGGTGGCGGCCGACAGCATCAACAACGCCGCGCAGGAACTGGCCGCCGGCAACAGCGACCTCTCGCGCCGTACCGAACAGCAGGCCGCCAACCTGGAAGAAGCGGCCGCATCGATGGAAGAGCTGACCTCCACCGTGCGCCAGAACGCGGACCTGGCCCGCCAGGCCGACAGCGAAGCACATGCGGCCGGTGCGGCCGTGCGCGAAACCGAGCAGGCCATGGCGCAGATGGCAACGGTCATGGGCGAGATCGACCAGTCGTCGGCGCGCATTTCGGAGATCTCCACGGTGATCGATGGCATCGCGTTCCAGACCAACATCCTGGCGCTGAACGCCGCCGTCGAAGCGGCACGTGCCGGCGAGCAGGGCCGTGGTTTTGCCGTGGTCGCCAGTGAAGTGCGCACCTTGGCGCAGCGCGCCAGTGTGGCCGCAAAGGAGATCAAGGAGCTGATCGAGGATGCCGCCGCCAAGGTGCAGAGCGGGCTGGCCGTGACCGTGCAGTCCGAGGCGGCGATCGCCCGCCTGGCCCACGCCAGCTCGCGCACCAACCAGCTGATGAGCGACATCGCTGCGGCCAGCAAGGAACAGGCGGCGGGCATCGAGCAGGTCAACCAGGTGGTGGTGCAGATGGACCAGGTGACCCAGCAGAACGCGGCTCTGGTGGAAGAGGCGACCGCGGCCAGCCGCGCGCTGGAAGAGCAGGCCAACGCGCTGAGTACGTCGGTGTCGGTGTTCCAGATCGAGCAGGACGGCGCACCCCGCGCCGCGGTGGCGCGCGCGGCCTGAGCGCTGCGCCGGTAGAGTCGAGCTTGCTCGACTGCTTGTGGCAGAAGCAGCCGAGCAAGCTCGACTCTACCGCGCGGCCCCCTTTTCGCGGCGCGCCTGCTGGGCGCCAGCAGCGCGGTCCTGTTCTTCTTGTGGGCGCAGCAGCGTGCGCGGACCGCCCTGCGTGCTCCCTGCCAATGCAGGCGGTGACGCCCAGATCCCCGCACCTGACGCTGCAGGTGCGGGCGGCGTTGCCTCGGTGATGATCAATCTTTGGAGCGCGTTCGCGCAGCCTTTTTCGCTGCCGTCTTGCGTACCGCTGTCTTCCGTCCCCGGGTTGCCGCCGCCTTCTTGGCGGCGGCGCTGCGGCTTGAGGCGGTGGCCTTGGTCGCCGGGGCCTTCTTCGCCGCGGTTTTCTTTGCCGCCGGCGAGGCGGGAGCCCTTTTTGCGGAAGCCTTTTTTGCGGTTGACTTCTTGGCAGGTGACTTTTTGGTAGCCGATTTCGTTGCAGCAGACTTTTTCGTGCCCGACTTCTTTGTAGCCGCCTTCTTCGTAGCCGTCTTTTTGGCAGCGGCTTTCTTCGCTGGCGCCTTCTTGGCCACCTTGCGCGCGCTGCCGCTGCGCTTGCCACCGCCATCCTGCTTGTTGACAGTGGCCCAGGCGATCCGTTCGGCGGTGCCTTCACTGGCGCCGCGCTCGCGTTCACTTTCCTCGATGTGCTCGGCTTGACGCTTCTGCTTGTCGGTGTAGGCGGATTTGTCACCACGGGGCATGTCGCTTCTCCTGTGAGGGACGGTCAGGCCAGCAGGCGCAGCTTCGGCTCGCGCGCCCACTGGCGGGTGGCCGCCGCAGCGAGGAAGGCCTTGGCGTCTTCCGCTTCGACGATGCCGGCGTCGTCGCCCACGCGCGCCGCCTTCAGCAGCGCCTGGCCGCCGGCATCGCTGGCAATGGCCTTCAGGTGTGCCCACGCGTGGCTGACGAACTCGACGGCGGCGGCTTCCCTGGCCAGCGCCTTGGCGCCCTCTGCGCTGAGCACCACGGCCACGGCGTCGAACACGGCCGAGGGTGTGCCGGCCAGCTGGCCATCGGCGGCTTGGCGCTTACCGTCGCTGAGCGTGGCACCGCCCACTTTCGGCGCCACCAGCTTCACCTCGGCACCGGCTTTCTGCGCGGCCTTGCGCAGGCCGGCGATCAGCCCCGCATCGGAGCCCTCGTCGAACAGGATGCCGATGCAGCGCCCCTGCAGCGTGTCTTTCGTACGGCCGATGATGCGCACCTCGGGAACGGCGGGCATGTCCTGGGCGGGCGTTGCGGTCGGCGCAGCGTCGGGCAGGTCGCCCAAAGCCAGTCCGTCGGCCACGCGCTTGGCCAGCGATTCGTCGATGTTGCGCAGGTGGCTGACGGTACGCACGCGCACCTTCAGCGTTTCCACTTTCGAGAGCTCGAACACCAGCGCCGAGGCGAGGTGCGCCTGCTCCGGCTTTTCCAGACTGCGGAAGAACGCACGCGCCTGGCTGTAGTGGTCGGCGAAGCTCGCCGCACGCGTGCGTCCCTTGCGTCCGTCGTCGGCAGTTGCATGGCTGCGGAAGCCGGCCAAGGTTTCGCGCGGGCTGTCGTCTTCCAGCGAGCTCGGATCGTAGGCCACGCGCCCCTTCGGCACCTGCATCTGCATGTGGCCATCGCGCTGGTGGTTGGCGAACGGGCACTTCGGCGCATTCACCGGAATCTGGTGGAAGTTGGGCCCGCCCAGGCGGATCAGCTGCGTGTCCAGGTACGAGAACAGTCGGCCCTGCAGCAGCGGGTCGTTGCTGAAGTCGATGCCGGGCGGCACGTTGGCGGGGCAGAACGCGACCTGCTCGGTTTCGGCAAAGAAATTGTCCGGCCAGCGGTCCAGCACCATCCGCCCGATCACCGTCAGCGGCACCAACGACTCGGGGATGATCTTGGTCGGGTCGAGGTGATCGAACGGGAACGCGTCGGCCTCTTCTTCGGTGAACAGCTGCACGGCTAGTTCCCATTCGGGGAAATCGCCGCGCTGGATCGCCTCGAACAGGTCGCGCCGATGGAAATCGTTGTCGGCCGCCTGCAGTTTCAGCGCTTCGTCCCACACGGTGGACTGGATGCCCAGCTTCGGTCGCCAGTGGAACTTGACGAAGGTGGACTCGCCGGCCTCGTTCAACAGGCGGAAGCTGTGCACGCCGAAGCCTTCGATCATGCGCAGCGAACGTGGAATGCCACGGTCGCTCATCGCCCACATGATCATGTGCATCGATTCGGGCATCAGCGAAATGAAATCCCAGAACGTGTCATGCGCGCTGGCCGCCTGCGGGAACGCGCGGTCCGGCTCCATCTTCACCGCATGCACGAGGTCAGGGAACTTCATCGCATCCTGGATGAAGAACACCGGGATGTTGTTGCCGACCAGGTCCCAGTTGCCTTCCGGCGTGTAGAACTTGACCGCGAAGCCACGCACGTCGCGCGGGGTGTCGACCGAACCGGCGCCACCGGCCACGGTGGAAAAGCGGGTGAACACCGGCGTCTTCGTGCCGACCTCGGTCAGCACGCGCGCGCGGGTGTACTTCGCCAGCGAACGGGTCAGTTCGAAGTAGCCATGGGCGGCGCTGCCGCGCGCATGCACGATGCGTTCGGGAATGCGCTCATGGTCGAAGTGGGTGATCTTCTCGCGGAGGATGAAATCCTCCAGCAGGGTAGGACCGCGCGGGCCCTCGCGCAGCGAATTCTGGTTGTCGGCTACCGGGATGCCCTGGTTGGTGGTCAGCGCCGGGTGGCTGCCGCCGGCAAGCTGGTGCAGTTCGTCACCCTCGCCGCGGTGCTGGTCAATGCTGGGGGAAGGTGCGCGCTTGCTGGTGGGCTTGCTGGCGGCCATCGGGATGTCTCCGCAGTTGCAGGGGGAAAGCAGTGACAATCCTTTGTCGCCTGTTAACGCTTGGTTGGGTCGGGGTGAACGTACAGGCAAAACCGGGCTCGGGTATGCTTGCCGTATGCGAGTCGAACCCACCGACATCGAAGCCCTGTTCGACGCCATCCCGGACGTGCTGTTCTTCATGAAGGACCGCCAGGGCCGCTACACCCACGTCAACCAGACCATGCTGCGGCGGCTGGGCCTGCGTGCGCGCAAGGATGTCATCGGCCGTACCGCTGCCGAGATCTACCCGACCGGCCTGAGCGCGGACTACGTGGACCAGGACGCGCGCGTGCTGTCCGGCGAGGTGATCGAGAACCTGATGGAGCTGCACCTGTTCGCCAACCGCGAACCGGGCTGGTGCCTGACCTGCAAGCGGCCGCTGCTGGTGGATGGCAGCATCCAGGGGCTGATCGGCATCTCCCGCGACCTGGGCCAGAAGGACAGCCTGGGCAGCCAGTACGAGCAGCTGCGCCTGGCCTTGGCCCACCTCAATGCGCACTACGCCGAAAACGTGCGCATGCAGACCCTGCTGGACATCACCGGGTTCTCGCTGTCCAAACTGGAGCGCAGCTTCCGCAAGGTGTTCCAGATGACCCCGCAGCAGGTGCTGACCCGGCTGCGCATCCAGATGGCCATGCACCTGCTGCACGGCGACGACAGCATCGCCTGCATCGGCCAGGCCTGCGGTTTCAGCGACCAGAGCGCGTTCACCCGCAAGTTCAAGGCTGAAACCGGTTTCTCGCCGCGGGCCTATCGGGCGCGTATCGGAGAGAATGTCGGTGGCACTGTCGGCGAAGCCATGCTGCCCTGAGCGGTCTGCTGCACTGTGCCTATCCCCGTGGGTGGGGGACAATGTAAGGTGACGCCCCTGTAGCCGCCGCCAGTCCCGCCGATGCCCGCCAGCCCCGTTACGCCTGCCTCGTCTTCCCGCCTCGGCCATTCGCTGAAGCCGCGCCAGCTGATCATGATGGGCTTGGGCAGCGCGATCGGCGCCGGCCTGTTCCTCGGTTCCGGCGTGGGCGTGCAGGCGGCCGGTCCGGCCGTACTGGTGTCCTATCTCGTCGCTGGCGCGCTGGTGATCATCGTGATGAACGCCCTGGGCGAAATGGCAGCGGCCAAGCCCACCAGCGGCGCGTTCTCGGTGTACGCGGCCGACGCCATGGGCGCCACGGCCGGTGCCACCGTGGGCTGGCTGTGGTGGGTGCAACTGGTCATCGTCATCGCCGCCGAGGCGGTGGGTGCGGCCGGCCTGCTGGCCACGGTCTGGCCGGTGATACCGGTGCCGATGGCGGCGCTGGCCTTCATGCTGTTCTTCACCGCGATCAACCTGCTCGGGGTGAAGAATTTCGGCGAGTTCGAATTCTGGTTCGCCATCCTCAAGGTGGCCGCCATCCTGGCCTTCATCGCCATCGGCATCGCCCTGCTGATGGGCTGGCTGCCGCAGGTGGCCTCGCCGGGGCTGAGCAACTTCACCCAGCACGGCGGCTTCGCGCCCAAGGGTCTGGCCGGCATCGGCGCGGCCCTGCTGGTGGTGGTATTCGCCTTCGGCGGCACCGAGATCGTGGCGGTGGCCGCGGCCGAGACCGAAGACCCCGAGTGCAGCATCGCCCGTGCCATCCGCACCGTGGCCTGGCGCATCCTGGTGTTCTACATCGGCTCGCTCAGCGTGATCATCGCGGTGGTGCCGTGGACCAGTGAATCGCTGAAGTCGCCGTTTGCCGCCGTGCTCGCGGTCGCCAACATTCCGGGCGCGGCCACGGCCATCACCTTGATCGCGGTGATCGCACTGCTGTCGGCGCTCAATGCCAACCTCTACGGCGCCTCGCGCATGATCTATTCGCTGGCGCAGCGCCGTGAGGCACCGGCCGTGCTGGGCTGGACCGACCCGCGCCAGGTGCCGGTCATTGCCGTGCTGGCCAGCGTACTGTTCGGGTTCGCCGCCACCATCATGGAGCTGCTGTTCCCGGACAAGGTGCTGCCGGTGCTGCTGAACATCGTTGGTTCCACCTGCCTGCTGGTGTGGACGCTGTCGCTGGTCTCGCAGCTGGTGCTGCGCCGCCGGGCCGACCGCCTGGGCACCCGCCTGCCGTTCCGCATGGCCGGCTTCCCGTGGCTGACGGTGTGCGCGCTGGGCATCCTGGCGCTGATCTTCGGCCTGCTGCTGAGCGAAGCGCATACGCGCCTGCAGTTCCTGTCGATGGTGGCGCTGACCGTCGTCATCGCCGCCGGCAGCGCCATCGCCCGGCGCATGCGTGAAGCCTGATCCTGTAGCGCCGACCCGATGGTCGGATGCCGTTGCTTTGCCTTTGTAGAGCCGACCCTATGGTCGGCTGCTGTTCGCGCAGACGCCAGCCGAGCATGGGCTCGGCTCTACAGAGGCTGCGGCCGCCAGCCGAGCATGGGCTCGGCTCTACAGAGGCTGCGGCCGCCAGCCGAGCATGGCTCGGCTCTACAGAAGGCATACATCCACCGTGCCATCCTGATCGCGTGGGCCGTCACCGGCCTGTCGAACAGGAGTACCGCATGCTGCGCAGTCGCCCGTTCCTGATGTTCACCGGCCAGGCCGAGGCCGCCATGGCCCTGTACGCCGACGCCTTCGCCGATTTCCGCCTGCTGGCCCTGCAGCACCACCCTGAAGGTGCCGGCGCCGGCGTGCCCGGGCAGGTGCGCCAGGCCATCTTCCTGCTGGGGGGCACGCACTACCTGTGCTTCGACAGCCTGGACGTGCACGACTTCACCTTCAGTCCGTCGATCTCGCTGTTCGTCGAATGTGCCGGCAGCGAGCAGTTCGAGCGCGCGGCACGCGTGCTGGGCGAGGGCGGGCACTGGCTGATGCCGGTGGGTGACTACGATTTCAGCAACCGCTACGGCTGGGTGCAGGACCGCTACGGCGTGTCGTGGCAGTTGAGCCTGGGGCAGATGCCGGACCCGTGAGGCACAACGAAAACGGCCCGCTTGCGCGGGCCGTTCCGTTTACCGGTGCGTCGAGCGCTTACGCCTCGACTTCGTCGTCCTTGTAGGCATCGACCGGGATGCAGGCGCACATCACGTTCTTGTCGCCGTACACGTTGTCGACGCGGGCCACCGGCGGCCAGTACTTCTGCAGCTTCAGGCTGGGCAGCGGGAAGGCGGCCAGCTCACGCGGGTAGGCGTGGGTCCACTCGCTGGCGGTCACTGCCGTCGCGGTGTGCGGGGCGTTCTTCAGCGGGTTGTCCTCGCGGTCCAGGCGGCCGTCTTCGATCGCGCGGATTTCCTCGCGGATCTGGATCATCGCGTCGATGAAGCGGTCCAGCTCGTGCAGCGATTCGCTCTCGGTCGGCTCGACCATCAGCGTGCCGGCCACCGGGAAGCTCAGGGTCGGGGCATGGAAGCCGAAGTCGATCAGGCGCTTGGCCACGTCTTCGGCGCCGATGCCGCTGGTCTTCTCCAGCGGACGCACGTCGAGGATGCACTCGTGCGCCACCAGGCCGTTGCGGCCGGTGTACAGGGTCTTGAAGTGCGGGGCCAGGCGCCTGGCGATGTAGTTGGCGTTGAGCTGGGCCACCTGGGTGGCCTTGCGCAGGCCTTCGCTGCCCATCATGGCGATGTACATCCAGCTGATCGGCAGGATCGAGGCGCTGCCGAAGCTGGCCGCGCTGACCATGCCGACCGGGCCGTTGTCACCCAGCTTGCCCGGCAGGAACGGGGCCAGGTGTTCCTTAACCGCGCACGGGCCGACGCCCGGGCCGCCGCCGCCGTGCGGGATGCAGAAGGTCTTGTGCAGGTTCAGGTGGGAAACGTCCGAACCCCACTTGCCCGGCTTGGCCACGCCGACCAGGGCGTTCATGTTGGCGCCGTCGGTGTACACCTGGCCGCCGTGCTGGTGGATGATCTCGCAGATCTCGACCACTTCCTCCTCGAACACGCCGTGCGTGGACGGGTAGGTGATCATGATCGCGGCCAGGCGGTTGCTGTACTTCTCGGCGTTGACGCGGATGTCTTCGACATCGACGTTGCCGTTGGCATCGGTCTTGGTCACCACGACCTTCATGCCGCACATCTGTGCCGAGGCCGGGTTGGTGCCGTGCGCCGAATCCGGAATCAGGCAGATGTCACGGTGGTCCTCACCGCGCGAGCGGTGGTAGGCGCGGATCGCCAGCAGGCCGGCGTACTCACCCTGCGCACCGGAGTTCGGCTGCAGGCTGACCGCGTCGTAGCCGGTGCACTCGACCAGCATCGCTTCCAGCGTCTCGATCAGTTCCTTGTAGCCCAGTGCCTGGTCGGCCGGTACCAGCGGATGGATCTGCGAGAACTCCGGCCAGGTCACCGGGATCATCTCGGCGGTCGCGTTGAGCTTCATGGTGCACGAGCCCAGCGGGATCATCGTGCGGTCCATCGCCAGGTCCTTGTCGGCCAGCGAACGCAGATAGCGCAGCAGCTCGTGCTCGCTGTGGTGGGTGTTGAACACCGGATGGGTCAGGAACGCGGACTGGCGCAGCAGGGCAGCCGGCAGTTCGTCGGCGGTGCTGGCATCCAGTGCATCCACATCGGCCTGCGCACCGAACACGGCGGCCAGGGCGACGATGTCGGCGCGGGTCGCGGTCTCGTCCAGGCTGATGCCGACCGAGTCGCTGTCGATCGCGCGCAGGTTGTAACCGGCGGCGCGGGCCTTGGCGTGGATCTCATCGGCATGCACGCCGGTGATGTGCAGGGTGTCGAAGAAGTCGCCACCGACCTGCACGCCGGCGCTGCGCAGCGACGCGGCCAGGATCGAGGCCAGGCGGTGGGTGCGACGGGCAATGCGGGCCAGGCCTTCCGGGCCGTGGTAGACGGCGTACATCGAGGCCATCACCGCCAGCAGCACCTGCGCGGTGCAGATGTTGGAGGTCGCCTTCTCGCGGCGGATGTGCTGCTCGCGGGTCTGCAGGGTCAGGCGGTAGGCCGGCTTGCCTTCGGCATCGATGGAGACGCCGATCAGGCGGCCCGGCATCGAGCGCTTGTAGGCATCACGGCAGGCCATGAACGCGGCGTGCGGGCCGCCGAAACCGAACGGCACGCCGAAACGCTGGCTGTTGCCGACCACGATGTCCGCGCCCCATTCGCCGGGGGCGGCCAGCAGGGTCAGGGCCAGCAGGTCGGTGGCCACGGCCACCAGGCCGCCGCGCGCATGCACGGCATCGACCAGCGCCTTGTAGTCGCCGACCTGGCCGAAGGTGTCCGGGTACTGCAGCAGCAGGCCGAAGGCCTCCGCCTCCAGTGCTTCGGCCGGGGTGCCCACGCGCAGCACGATGCCCATCGGCTCGGCACGCGTGCGCAGCAGTTCCAGCGTCTGCGGGTGCACGGCGTCGTGCACGAAGAAGGTGTCCGACTTCGACTTGGCCGAACGCTTGGCCAGGGTCATCGCTTCGGCGGCGGCGGTGGCTTCGTCCAGCAGCGAGGCGTTGGCGATCTCCATGCCGGTCAGGTCGGCGCACAGGGTCTGGAAGTTGATCAGTGCTTCCATGCGGCCCTGCGAGATTTCCGCCTGGTACGGGGTGTAGGCGGTGTACCAGGCCGGGTTTTCCAGGATGTTGCGCAGGATCACGTTCGGCGTGTGGGTGCCGTAGTAGCCCTGGCCGATGAAGCTGCGCAGCACGGTGTTCTTGTCGGCAATGGCACGGATCTTCGCCAGCGCCTGCACTTCGGTCATCGATTCCGGGAGTGCCAGCGGTGCCGGCGACTTGATCCTGGCCGGCACGATGGCATCGGTCATCGCATCCAGCGTGGCGTGGCCGACGACGTCGAGCATCTGCGCGATCTCGGCATCGTTGGGGCCGATGTGCCGCTCGACGAACGCGGAATGATGCTCGAGCTCACGCAGGGAAGGGGTGTTCTGGGACATGGCGAAGGATCCGTCAGGAAAGGGCGCATGCACGTGCACAAGCCGCCGGCTGGCGGTCTGCGGGGCGCCCCTCTGTCCTTTTGCCTGAGAGTTTGGAAGCGCGGCTGGCCGCAGCTTCGTGCCCCTTCGGCGCCGGATCGAACCGGTCTCTCCAGAGTTCTGTTACGGGTGGTATCGGGCCTGAGCGATTACGGGCGTTGCGCCTTCGGCAGCGGTGTTCCGCTTCTCCCACCATGTTGCCCGCCCATTATACGGGTTGCCATAGCCGGTTGCTGCGGCTGAACACGGGCCCGGGGCGGGGGTAGGGTGCCTGCGGGCCTGAATGGCCGATGGCCCGGCCATGCGTTTTGTGCAGCGGTCGATGGCATCGGCCGCAATCCGGGCCTATCATGGCCGGACTCTCGTATTCATCTGGCGCCGTCCCTTCTGCAGGGGATCGGCGCCCGCCGTGCGTGCCGCGCATGGTCCAGCCGGACGCTTTGCCGATGACCCCCGCTGTTGCCCCTTCCACCCGACGCATGGCCCTGCTGCTTGCAGGCCTGGCCATGTTCGGCCCGTTCTCGATCGACACCATCTTCCCGGCCTTCCCGCAGCTGGCCCAGCGCCTGGCGGTCGACGAAGTGGCCGTGCAGCAGACCATCAGCGTCTACCTGCTGTTCTATGCGCTGATGAGCCTGGCGCACGGGCCGTTGTCCGATGCCTGGGGCCGCAAGCGGGTGATCCTTGGCGGCCTGGTGGTGTTCATCGGCGCCTCGGTCGGCTGCGCGCTGTCCACCGACCTGGGCACGCTGCTGGTGTTCCGCGCGCTGCAGGGCCTGTCGGCCGGCGTCGGCATGATCGTCGGCCGCGCGGTCATCCGCGATCTCTACCACGGCCACGATGCGCAGCGGCTGATGAGCCAGGTGTCGATGCTGTTCGGCATCGCCCCGGCCATCGCGCCGATCATCGGTGGCTGGATCCTGCTCAGTGGCGCCGGCTGGCCGCTGATCTTCTGGTTCCTGGTGGTGTTCTCGCTGCTGCTGCTGGTCTGCACCGCCCGTTTCATGCCGGAAACCCACCCGGTGGCGGCACGCGTGCCGCTGTCCCCGCGTGGCCTGCTGCGTGACTACGTGCGCATCGGTTTCAACCCGCGTTTCCTGCGCCTGGCCCTGGCCGGCAGCATCAACTTCGGCGGCATCTTCCTGTACATCGCCTCGGCGCCGGTGTTCGTGATGCAGCACCTGCACCTGGGCGAAGGTGGGTTCGCCTGGTTGTTCATTCCCACCATCGGCGGCATGACCACCGGTTCGTTCCTGTCCGGGCGCATGGCCGGGCGCACCACGCCCACCCGCCAGATCGGCATCGGCTTCACCCTGTGCGCGCTGTCGGTGCTGCTCAACGTGAGCTACGTGAGCCTGGCGCCCCAGTTCGCCCTGCCGTGGGCGGTGCTGCCGATCTTCCTCGGCGGCATGGGCATGGCGCTGATCTTCCCGATCCTGGCGCTGGCCGTGCTCGACATGTACCCCCACCAGCGCGGCCTGGCGTCGTCGCTGCAGGCGTTCATCCAGCTGATGATCAGCACCGTGGTGGCCGGCCTGGTGTCGCCGCTGCTGAGCGGCAGCCCGCTGCACCTGGCCCTGGGCCAGGCCGCCTTCTTCGCCGGCGGCTTCGTGTTCTGGTACTGGGAGCACCGCCGCGAGCGCGCAGTGCAGGCAGTGGCCACGGGCCATTGAGCAGCGCGGGCCAGTGATCGATGCGCCGTGAAACGGCGTCGTGGCCGGGGTGCGTTATCCTTGCGCCCCCCTCGCAGCGGTATCGCCCCCCCATGTCCACCACCTCCAAGACCCGCCGCGACCAGCGCCGCCGCCAGGAAGAAAAGGCTGCCAACAAGGCTGCCGCGCAGGCCTCGCCGGTAGAACCGCATGCCGAATTGCGCGATGCGCAGCGCACGCTGCTGGCCGGCGTAGTGCGCCGCGATGGCGAATGGGTGCTGGGCATGGATGGCCGCATCGCCGGCCACAGCGAGAGTGCCGCGCAGGTGCTGGCGCTGATCATGCAGGCCGGTGAACTGCACGAGCGCAAGGGCACGCCGGTGCGCCTGGTGTATTCGGATGCGCTGCGCGATGCCGCGCAGGCCGAGGCCAAGGAGAAGGGCCAGACCTTCGAGGAATACAAGGCCGAGCTGGCCGCGGCGATGGCGGCGAAGAAGAACAACTGACCTGCATCTGCGGTAGTGCCCGCCAGCGGCCGGCACTGCCAGAAAGGGGCGGATCCTTGCGGACCCGCCCCTTCTTTCATTTCGCCGCCGGTGCCGCGTTGGCCTGCCAGCCGCACATCTGGCCCTGGTTCTGCTGCTTCAGCCAGTCGTTGACCGGGCTGAAGTACTCGATCATCGGGCCGGCATCGAGCTTGTCACTGCCGGTCAGCTCCTTCAGCGTAGCTTGCCACGGCTGGCTGGCGCCCTTGCTCAGCATCGCCCAGTACTTCTGCCCGGCTTCCTTGTTGCCGTAGAAGGTGCACTCATGCAGCGGGCCCTTGAAGCCGGCCGCATCGCACAGGCCCTTGTAGAACTGGAACTGCAGGATGCGCGCCAGGAAGTAGCGGGTGTACGGGGTGTTGCCCGGCACGTGGTACTTCGCACCCGGATCGAAGAACTCCTCGCCACGGGTGCTGGCCGGCGCCACGCCCTGGTACTTCGCCTTCAGGTCCCACCACGCCTTGTTGTAGTTGTCTGGGGTGATCGAACCATCGAACACGCCCCAGCGCCAGCGGTCGATCATCAGGCCGAACGGCAGGAACGACACGCCCGACAGCGCCATGCGCATCTGGTTGTTGATGACCGCCTCGCGGCTCTCGGTCGGCGCGTCCACCAGGCCGATCGAGCTCAGGTACTTGGGCGTCATCGCCAGCACGATGGTGTCGCCGATCGCTTCGTGGAAGCCATCGTTGGCACCGCCCTGGAACAGCGGCGGCAGCGGGTTGTAGGCCAGGTCGTAATACAGGTGGCCCAGCTCGTGGTAGATGGTGGTGAAGTTCTCTTCGTTCGGCTTGATGCACATCTTGGTGCGCACGTCGCCTTCCATGTTCATGTCCCAGGCACTGGCGTGGCAGACCACGTCGCGGTCATCGGGCTTGATGAACTGGGTGCGTTCCCAGTACGACTGCGGCAGCGAGGGCATGCCCAGCGACACGTAGAAGTCCTGCGCGCGTTCGGTCATCTGCTTGGCGGTGCGCAGTTCGGCCTCGCGCTGCGCCTTGTACTGCGCAGCGACGTTGGCATCCTTGCCGGCCTTGGCCAGTGCCGCGCTCAGGTTGGCCTGGTACTGCTTCTCCAGCGCCGCGGTGATGTCCAGGCTGCCGGCACCCGGGTACGGTTCCAGCTGGTCCCACAGGTTGGACCAGTCCTGCTGCCACATGTTGCCCATCAGGTGCGCGGCGATCAGGCCGTTGCCCACTTCGGCCTTGTCCTTGCCGTAGGTTTTGTCCAGCTTGCCGCGCGCGTAGCAGTGCAGCTGCTCGTACATCGGCTTGACCTGTTCCCACAGGCGGTCGGTTTCCGGCCCGATCTGCTCCGGCGGCATGTCGTAGCCGCTGCGCCACATCTGCCCGGCATCGGTGAAGCCCATGCCCTTGGCGCCTTCGTTGACCAGGCTGACGAACTGCTGGTAGTCGCCGCGCATGCTCTTGGTGGTGCTGTGCCAGCCCTGCCAGGCATCGAGCTGCTTGTCGTAGTCGCGGCTGCGCGCCAGCACCTGTTCCAGCTCGCCAAGCTGGCGGCAGGAGTTGGGATCGTTGGCATCGGTGCAGTACTTGCCTGCGCCGTAGCTGCCTTCCATGCGGGTGGCGATCTGGGTCAGCTGGGCCAGCTTGGCCGGATCACGCGGCGCCGGCATCGAGGACATCAGCTTGAGCAGGTGGATGGCGCGCTTGCTGTCCTCGCTCATCGGCTGGCCTTCGAACTTGCCGGCCTGTTCGATCCAGCTGTTGAGCTGGGTCAGCGAGCGCTCGTTGGCCTTGGCGGCGATGCGTTCGGAATCGCTGTTGATGTAGGTGGAGGACAGCCACTGTGCCGAGGTCATCTCCGGGTAGGCGGCCTTGAATTCGGCGTTGATGCGGGCGACGAACTGGTCGGCGGTCTCGCCGGCGGGCGCGCTGGCGGTGGCGGCCTCGGTGCCGGGCGAAGGTTCCTTCTTGCAGGCGACCAGGGCCAGCGTGGCGGCGGCGATAGCCGAGGCCAGCAGGAGATGGCGGTGAGTCACGGGCGGTCCTTGGGTGGTGAACGACGGCCGAAGGCTAGTGGGCGCGCGTGCTGACCGCAAGTGGGGAAGGTAGGTGGGGTTCGGCAGGGCTGCGCCCTGCACCTGCAGAGGCCAAGGCAACGCCAACGTCGAAAGCGGGGTATCCGTGAGTTGGCGGGGCGGTGTCGGATTGCGGGGACGCCGCAAGTACGTCCTTGTAGGCTTGGCAGCCGCATCCATGCGGCTGACACCCCGCAATCCGACACCGCCCCGCCTTCGACAGGTTCACGCGGCTGTTGGAACCTGCTGTTGGTGGGTGCCGCCCGTTGGTCGGCACGTCTGTCAGATATCGAATGAATTCATTCGTGCCGACCAACGGTCGGCACCCACCAGAGCAGAACACCGTTCCAACAGATCGCGGGAAACTGTCGAAGGCGGGGTGGGTCCGGTTGAGGGGGTGTGAGCGCCATGGATGGCGCGACCAAGCCTCCATGGAAGGATTTACGGCGTCCCCCTCAACCGGACCCACCCCGCCAACCCTCAGCAAACCGGCTTTTGATGTTGACGTTGACGTTGACGTTGATTCTGCAGGTGCAGGGCTGCAAGCCCTGCCAGAACACCTCCCCTCAGCTCTCGCAGCCGGCGAAGAGGTCGCGAGAGCGTTCGTACAGTGCAGTCTTCACCTGCATCAGCCCCAGCACCGACGGGAACAGGTTGTCGTGGTCGGTGTGCGCCGCCGAACGCTTGCGCAGGCACTGCAGGTCCAGCCCGCGGCTGCGGGCGAAACCCGGCGAGAACCACATCGTCATCGGCACGCTGGTCTGCTCGGCCGGAGCGATCGCGTACGGTACGCCGTGCAGGAACAAGCCCTTCTCACCCAGCGATTCGCCGTGGTCGGACAGGTAGATCATCGCCGTGTCGTAGTCCTGCAGGCTCTGCAGCGTGCCGATCGTCTTGCTCAGGAAGTGGTCGGTGTACAGCACCGCGTTGTCGTAGCTGTTGACGATCTCCTCGCGCGAGCAGCGGCCGATGTCACGCGTATCGCAGGTCGGCTTGAAGCGCGCGAAGGCGGCTGGGTAGCGCTCGAAGTAAGCCGGGCCATGGTTGCCCAGCTGGTGCAGCACCACCACCCGATCGCCCGGCTTGGCACGCACCTGCGTGGCCAGGTCCTGCAGCAGGATCTCATCCATGCAGCGGCCATCCGCACACAGGCCGGGTGTGGTCGCGTCGGACAGCGACTGGAAATCAAGACCTTCGCAGACGCCCTTGCAGCCGGACTGGTTGTCACGCCACAGCGGTGTGACGCCGGCGCGGTTCAATACGTGCAGCAGCGACTGGTGCGCGCGGATCTTCTTCTCGTCGTACTCGTGGCGGCCCCAGGGCGAGTACATGCAGGGCAGCGATACTTCGGTGCTGGTGCCGCACGAATGCATGTCCGGGAAATTGATCACCGGTGCCTGCGCCAGTTCCGGGGTGGTGTTGCGCCCACCGTTGAGGCCCCAGTTCTGCGCACGCACGGTTTCGCCCATCACGATCACCAGCAGCCGCGGCTTGCTGGTCGGCGCGCGCGGGGTGGCCTTGGCATCGGTGCCGATCGGCAGCTTCGGCGCGTGCTGCACCGGGTTGTCGCTGCGCAGCGCACGCGGCAGGCCCAGCAGCACGTTGGCCGGGGTGGCCAGGTAGCGCACTTCGCGCTGGTTGCGCATCAGCGCCGAGACATCCTGGAACGAAATCAGCGCGCCACCCACGGCGGTGACCGCCGCCACCAGCAGGAAGCCCACGCGCCACAGCAGGGTGCGGCCCCAGCTGCGGCGGCGCAGTTCCACGCGCCACAGCAGCACCATCGGCAGCACCGCCAGCAGCAGCACCGGCCAGACCAGCGAGGCCGTCATCAGCTCGCGGCTTTCCTTCGGGTCGGTGGCCAGCACGTTGCGCAGCATGTCCGCATCCAGGTAGATGTGGAACTGGCTCATGTAGTGCGCGGCGAAGGCGGTCACCAGCAGCAGCGCACTGGTCACGACCTTGGCATTCCAGCGCCAGACCAGGATGCCCAGCAGCACGCCGTGCGCGCCAAGCAGCAGCAGGAACAGCGACAGTGCGTAGCGCAGGCTGCCGGGATGGCTGGCCATGGCGCTGTGCCAGAACAGGCCGTTGCCGGCGACGGCGAAGAACAGGCTGGTCAGCGCGATCAGCGCTTCGGTGGACAGCTGTGGGCGCCAGCGGTGAAGGCTGGCGAGCGCCGGCAGGCGCAGCGAACGTTGGACCGATGCATTCATGCACGCGCCTCCTGGCGGGTCGGACGTTCCAGCGTGCGCCGGGCCAGCAGCCGCTCCGTGATCAGGAACAGGCCCAGCGACAGCAGCCAACATAGCGACGCCGTGGCAACGTCATGCGAAAGAAAATGGGCGCCGCGCAGCTGCTGGCTGATGCCGAACACCAGGCCGCTGCCGAGGCCGATCCACAGCCCCGCCCAGCGCCACAGCGGGCGCCAGAGCAGGGCGAAGAAGTACAGGCACAGCCAGGCGTAGCCGGCGCTGGCATGGCCGGCCGGGAAACAGGCGCGCGCGGGCATGCCCTGGGGACGGCTGGCCAGGAGGCCGATGAAGGGTTCGTGGCCGCCATAGCGCAGCAGGTCCCAGGGGCAGTCCATCGGCACCAGCGCCTTGAGCAGAGAGATCAGGCCGGTGCCCAGCGCCATCGCCACCACCACATAGAGCAGCGCCCAGCGCAGGGTGCGGTCGCGGCCGCGACGCCAGTGGTGGAAGCACAGCAGGATCGCCACCAGTGCGGCCGCCGTGCTCAGCCACTTGCCGCCCTTGTGCACGACCGCGCGGGTCAGCCAGGCATCCTGCAGTGCCCAGTGGCCGCCCTCCAGACGGAACAGGTGGTCGGCCACCCACTGGTCCCCCCCGAAGCCCATCAACAGCACGAACAGCGGAACGCCGACGGCCAACGGCAGCAGCAGGTGCGTCAGTGCGAAACGCGATGCCAGCCACGAAGGTGTGAAGGCAAAAGCCGGGACAAGGGGACGAGCGGGCATGCGGGAAGGGGCCATGGCAGGAATCCGCGGCCATGCTCGTCACCTTCATGTCGGAGAAGGGTCGTACATCTGTTCGCGCCGGGTTAACGCGGCCCCGGCGCGAGCCAGCGTTCAGTCTTCTTCTTCTGAAGCACCGGCACGTTCGGCATGGCAGCCGGCGTCCCAGGCACTGCCCGGCAGCAGCTGCCAGCGGTTCCGGTTGGCGATGCCGATGTCGATCACCTGGGCCGGATCGACGCAGGGGCTCATGGCCTTGTCCAGCACCAGCACCCAGCGCTTTTCCGGGGCCTCGGCCAGCCACTGGCCGGCATCGTGCCACTGCTCGGCCCAGGGGCGCTTGAAGCCGAACTCACGTACCGGCCGGTCGGCCTGCAGCAGGTTCTGTTCGCGCCATGCGACCAGCGCCAGCTCGGCATCCGGACCGATCCGCTTGCCGACGCGCTGCATCAGCGCCGAGGCCGAGGCGTAGGGGTCCAGCGTGGGCATCAGCACCAGCCCATACAGCATCCACAGCATGCCGTGGGTCAGCAGCACCAGCAGGGCCGCACGACGCACCCGCAGCCAGACCGACAGCGTGGCCACGGCAATGGCGAAGACCAGCAGGCCATTGCCCAGCACCGGCAGCAGCGAATCGGGCATCGCCCGTCGCGCCAGTTGGGCCTGCACCCAGTGGCTGTCGGTCATCATCATCACGCCCAGCGTGCCGGTGGCCAGCATCAGCACCATGCTGTAGCCGAACAGGTAGCGGCGCACGCACAGGCGGCGCAGCAGGCCCGGCAGCAGCGGGGCCACGGCCAGGGCCATCGCCGGCAGCATTGGCAGCACGTAGACCTCGCGCTTGCCCGGGCTGGCGCTGAAGAACAGCAGCACCAGCAGCGCCCAGCCCAGCAGCAGCCACTGCCGGCGGTCGCCGCGGCGCAGGCGGTGCCACCAGGGTTTGGCCAGCAGCGGCAGCAGCAGGCTGCCGGGCAGCCACAGCGTCAGGATCACCTGCAGGTAGTACCAGACCGGCTGGCGGTGGTGCCAGGCGTTGGCGTAACGGGTGCCGGTCTGCTTGAACAGCAGCTCGTGCGCATACGACTGCAGCGATGCGCTGGGTTCGTGCAGCAGGGCCCAGCCCAGCGGCGCCAGCCACACCGCCGTACCCAGCAGGAAGGCCGGCAGCAGCCAAAGCAGGGTGGCCGGGTGCGGGCCGGACACGGCCTGCCCGCGGCGGCGCTGGTGCAGCCACCAGCCCAACCACGGCAGCACCATCAGCAGCGGCAGGAAGCCCACACCCTTGGTAACCGTTCCCAGGCCAGCGGCGAAGCCAGCCAGCCACAGCGCAGGCAGGTTGCGGCGTTCACTGAGGTGGCGCAGCAGGCCCCACAGGGCCACGGTGGTCATCGCCACCAGCACCATGTCGATCTGTGCGCGCTTGGCCATCAGCCCGAACTGCAGCGTGCAGAACAGCGCCGCCATCGCGTACAGGGAATGCCGTGGCGACCACAGCCGTCGCGCCAGGTCCGAGACCAGCCACAGGCTGAGCAGGGCCGCCAGCAGCGAGGGCAGCAGGAACGACCACTGCCAGCTGCCGACCACCTGGTGGGCCACCGCCTGCAGCCACATGAACACCGGCGGCTTTTCCGCGTAGAGCTCGCTGCCGCGGTGCGGCAGCAGCCATTCCCCGCTGTCGACCATGGCCCGCGCGGCCAGCACGAAGCGCGGCTCGTCCGGCGGCTGCGGCTGGCGCATGCCGATGCCGGCGCCCAGCGAGACAATCATCAGCACCCAAAGCAGGGGCAGGAACCAGCGGCGGGGCAGGGCTACGGGCACAGCGGGCTCCGGGAGCAAAACGGCCATTTTCGGAAACAGGGCGTTGGAAAGGCGTCGGAGGCAGGCGCAGGGCGACCGCATTCCGACATGGTCAGCGCTACCATGGTACGAACTTCTGTGGACATTCCGTGCATGCGCCTGTTGGTGATCGAGGACAACCGCCAGTTGGTGGCCAACCTGTTCGACTATTTCGAGTCGCGCGGGCACGTCCTCGACGTGGCCCCCGATGGCATCACCGGCCTGCACCTGGCCGCCAGCCACCCCTACGACGCGGTCATCCTGGACTGGATGCTGCCACGCATGGAAGGGCCGGAAGTGCTGCGCCGCCTGCGTACGGACCAGGGTTCGGAAGTGCCGGTGATCATGCTGACCGCCCGTGACGAGCTGCCGGACAAGATTGCCGGCTTCCGCGCCGGTGCGGATGACTACCTGACCAAGCCCTTCGCCCTGCCCGAACTGGAGGTGCGGCTGGAGGCCCTGCTGACGCGCGCGCAGGGGCGCAACCCGCGCAGGCGCCTGCAGGTGGCCGACCTGGTGCTGGACCTGGCGACCCTGGAGGCCCAGCGCGGTGGCCACGCGCTGCATCTCTACCCGGCCTGCCGCAAGCTGCTGGAAGTGCTGATGCGGGCCAGCCCCGGCGCGGTTACCCGCCAGCAGCTGGAATTCGCCCTGTGGGGCGACGAGCCGCCGGATGGCGACCTGCTGCGTTCGCACGTCTACGAACTGCGCCGCAGCGTGGATGGCCCCTTCAACGACAAGCTGATCCATACCCTGCCGCGCGTCGGCTACCGGTTGGCGGCCAGTGGCAGTGCAGGCAGTGGAAGCGATGAAGAAAGCGCCTAAGCCGGGCCCGCTGTACCGGCGTGTGATCGGCTGGCTGCTGGGCTACCTGGCGCTGATCTCGCTGGCGGTGTTCAGCGTGGGCAACTACGTGCACGAGCATGCCGAGCATGCCGCTTGGCGCGCGCTGCTCAATTCCGAACTGGACAGCATCGTCGAGCACACCGAGCACGAGCCGCAGTACCACTGGCAGGATTCGGACACCCTCAGTCTGTACCGCTTCGACGAAGCGAACATGCCTGAAACCCTGCGCGACCTGCACCCGGGCCTGCATGACGGGGTGATGGTGGGTGAGCGCGAGACGGCGGTGATGGTCCGCGACACCGGCACGATGGGGCGGGTCGCCCTGGCGCTGGACATCTCCGACTTCCACGACCTGGAACAGTTCGCCACGCGCTGGGTGATGCTGGCCGGCATCATCATGGTGTTCGTCACCGTGCTGATGGCCTCGTTCGGCATGGAACGCGTGGTGCGCCCGCTGAGCCTGCTGGCCCAGCACATCGGTGCGCTGCGGCCGGGCGAGCAGGGCCAGCGCGTCGACGTCGACCCGCGCGGCAGTTCGGAACTGCACACGATTGCCGACGCACTCAATGACTACCTGGATCGCAACGAGCAGTTCGTCGAGCGCGAGCGGGTGTTCATCAGTACGGCCAGCCACGAGCTGCGCACGCCGATCGCGGTGATGACCGGTGCGGCCGAGCTGGCGCTGGAGCAGCCGGGCCTGCCCGAACGCGCGCGCCAGCAGATGCAGCGCGTGCTGCGTACCGCGCAGGGCGTGGAGCAGCTGATCGAGCTGCTGCTGGTGCTGGCCCGCGATCCGGCCCGGCTGGCCGCGCGCGCCGAGCGCATCGCGCTGGACCAGCTGCTGCCGGAGATCGTCGACGACCATCGCCACCTGCTGGGTGACAAGGACCTGAGCATCGGCATCCAGGCCGCACCGGTGGACATCGTCGCGCCGCTGGCGGTGGTGCAGGCCGCGATCGGCAACCTGCTGCGCAATGCAATCGAGAACAGCGGGCGGGGCCACATCGAACTGCGGCTGAGCGCGCAGGCGGTACTGACCCTGCAGGACCCGGGCCATGGCATGGCACCGGAAGAGATCGCCGCCATCCACGCGCGCATGGCCCGTGGCGAACGCGCCGACCGCGGTGGCATCGGCCTGGACCTGATCGCCCGCCTGTGCGAGCACCTGCGCTGGACCCTGCACCTGCAGCCCGTCGAGCCGCGCGGCACCCTGGTCACCCTCGACTTCGGCGCGTCGCGTCCCGGCTGACCGACCAGAGCAATCACCGCCCTTTCGGGCGCTCCACGTGCTGGTCGATCAGGATCACGTTGCCGTCCGGATCGGCCAGCTGCAGATACCCCGTGCCCTGTCCGTCCGGATCCGTGCGCGTGGTCAGCTCGATGCCCTGTGCATCCAGCGCCTCCTGCAGTTCGCGCACATCTTGGAACTCGCCCAGCTCCTGCCGGAACTGGTCCCAGCCCGGGTTGAAGGTCAGCAGATTGCCTTCGAACATGCCCTGGAACAGGCCGATGACGATGCCGCCATTGCGCAGCACCAGCCAGTTGCGTGCGGCATCACCGCCGGTCACCACGAAGCCCAGCGCTTCGTAGAACCCACGCGAGGCCGCCAGATCCTTCACTGACAGGCTGACCGAGAAAGCACCCAGTTGCATGACCTGCTCCAATGGCGATGGGCTGATTCTGCGCAGGTCGTGGTGCCGCGGCAAGCAGCGCAGCATGACCCGGCGTGAAGGCGATGTTAACCTCGGGCAGCGCCGCATCCTGCGGCGTTTTTTTCCGCTCTTTCGATCGACAGAGGATCCCATGCCGACCGAACCCGCTACTGCCCTGATCAGCAACGACATCGTGGGCCTCGGCCTGATTGCCGCCACTCTTGCCCTGATCTTCTGGGCGGCCAATGGCCCGACCCCGCTGCTGAAGAAGATCTTCGCCTGGGTGCCGGCCCTGCTGCTGTGCTACTTCATCCCCGCCATCTACAACACCGCCGGTGTCATCGATGGCCACAACACCGCGCTGTACAACCCGGTGGCCCGCGACGTGCTCCTGCCGGCCGCCCTGGTCCTGCTGACCCTGTCGATCGACCTGAAGGGCATCGCCAAGCTCGGCCCGAAACTGCTCGTGGTGTTCTGCGCCGGTACCGCCGGCATCGTGCTCGGCGCCATCGTCTCCTTCCAGACCATGAAACTGATCCACCCGGAAACGGTGGCCGGTGACACCTGGGCGGGCATGGCCGCGCTGGCCGGCAGCTGGATCGGCGGTGGTGCCAACATGGTGGCCATGCGCGAGGTGTTCGGTACCGACGCCACCACCTTCGGCCAGTTCGCGGTGGTCGACGTGGCCTGCGCCAGCCTGTGGATGGCCATCCTGCTGTTCCTGGCCAACCGTGCGCAGCAGATCGATACCCGCAACGGCGCCGATACCCGCGCCATCGATGAAATGAAGGCACGCATCAGCGCCTACGACGCACAGAACGCCCGTATTCCCAGCATGACCGACCTGATGATCATCGTCGGCGTGGCGCTGGGTGGCGTCGGTCTCGCCCATGCAATCGCGGCGCCGCTGGCGGGCTGGTTCAAGGCCAACGTCAGCTGGGCCAGCCAGTTCAGCCTGGACAGCCAGTTCGTCTGGGTCATCCTGCTGTCCACCGCGATGGGCCTTGGCCTGAGCTTCACCCGCGCGCGCCGGCTGGAAGCCGCCGGTGCCTCGCGACTGGGCACGGTGTTCCTGTATTTCCTGATCGCCTGCATCGGCATGCAGATGAATCTGCTGTCGCTTCTGGACCGGCCTTGGCTGTTCCTGTTGGGCGCGATCTGGATGGCAACGCATGTGCTGGTGCTGTGGGTCGTGGCCAAGCTGCTGCGTGCGCCGCTGTTCTTCTTCGCCATCGGCTCGCAGGGCAACATCGGTGCGGCGGCGTCGGCACCGGTGGTGGCGGCGGCATTCCATCCTTCGCTGGCGCCGGTGGGCGTGTTGCTGGGCACGGTGGGCTATGCCACCGGTACCGGCCTGGCCTATGTCACCGGCTTGATCCTGAAGTGGATGGCCAACGCCTGATCACGCGGGGCTGCAGCGCCGAGCCCATGCTCGGCGGCTGCAGGGCCTGACGCATGCGCCTGCCGCTGCCGGAACTGTGCGGCGGATAACGGAATGTCGGGCGCGTGCCACGTAGCGTGGCGGCATGCGTCGCGTGGGGAAGCGGGGGGGCTCGCGGCGCAGCCTCCGCTGGCGGCTGCCAGCTTTCCCGACAGGTATGTTCATGACGAATCAATGGATGTTTCGTGCATCGGCGCTGCTCGCGCTGATGCTGGGCAGCGCTTCGGCGCTGGCACAGGCCCCGCTGCAGGCGCGGCCCGCCGATGTGCAGGCAATCTCCGATGCCAGTGCGCGCGAGGTCGCCGCGCTGATCGCGCAACCGGGCTTCGCCGACACCGCGCTCTCGGCCCTGCGTGCCGCGCCGGAACGCGGCGTGGCGCTGCAGCAGGTGGTGACGCGCTTCGATCCGCAGGCGCGTACGCTGGCCAGCAGCAGCCTGGCCCGGCAGGACGGGCAGCTGCGGCTGCGCAAGGGCCTGCCGGAGCAGGGGCCCTCTCTGCTGCAGCTGCGTGCCTACGTGCCCGAAGGCACGTCGCTGGATGCCGTCGCGCCGCGCCAGCTGTGGGTGGCCAGCCTGCCGCGTGGCAATGACCGCGACTGGACCACGCTGAACGCCTACGACGCCCAGGGCCGTGCACATTTACTGGACGCGAGGCAGGCCCCGGATTTCCCCGTGCTGATCGTCGATGTCGACACCCGCCGCTCGGTGGCCGAGGGAATGGCCCTGGTCAACGCCGGGCTTCGCGCGCGTGGCCTGCAGTCGCCAGAGCGCATCAGCCTCGCGGCCAATGGCGCCAGCGCGTCGCTGGACATCACCCGGCTGGACCGCATCCGCCTGGCCGATGACCAAGAGCCGTGGGCCTTGGGCGCGGCGGAGGTGTTCGCTATCGTTTCCGGCCTGCAGGTCGACACGACCGAGCCGGAAATGGTCACGGTCGACATGCCGTACCTGGACTATGACAACACCGATTACACCCCGCAGCAGGCACTGGTGATCTGGGGCAACTACCGGTTCAACGCGGCCAACGTGCAGTTGTTCGAGGATGACGGCGACACCAACTACCAGGAGCTGCTGGTCGCCCTGACCACGGGCGTGAAGACCGCGCTGGGGGCGTTCGCGCCGGAGTATGCGGTGATTGCCGACATTGCCGGTGCGATCCTCAAGGCCATGCCGACGTCCTGGTTCGCCAACGACATCGACTACCTGGACAGTTTCTACCTGCTGCAGCGTGGGCAGGCGTACACCGATCGCATGGGGGCGGCCAACAACGCCAAGGTCACCCTCACGCCCATCACCCTGGTGGAGTAGGACAGCAGGGCTTGCAGCCCTGCACCTGCTGGTAGTGCCGGCCGCTGGCCGGCAACCTCAAGATCAAGAGCCGAAGCTGCATTCCGTGGGATGGCGGGGTGGGTCCGGTTGAGGGGGACGCCGTGAACCCGTCCATGGGGGCTTGGTCGCGGCATCCATGCCGCTCACACCCCCTCAACCGGACCCACCCCGCCTTCGACAGTTTGCTGCGAGCTGTTGGTAACGGCGATGCGCGGCTGTTGGTAGGTGTCGACCTTGGTCGACACGATTTTTCTGTCAGATATCGACAAACAAAATGGGGTCAGATCCGTTTCCCTTCGGAAAACGGATCTGACCCCGCATGTGTCTCGCCGTCACCGGCAATCTGTCAGAGGTGGGGCGGTGTGGGCTTGCAGGACCGTTGGCGCCATGGATGGCGCCATCGAGCCCCCATGGATGGATTTACGGCGTGTCCTGCAAGCCCACACCGCCCCGCCAAACAAACAGAAACCCAGAGCCGACGCTCTTGAAGTTGCAGTTGCTCCGGCTTCTGCGGGCGCCGGGCTGCAAGCCCGGCACCCACCCAGACACCTCAACAGCAGCGACCGCCGTTGCGACCGCCGTAGCGCGCTTCCTGCCGTTCGCGGAAGAACGTCTTGTAGTCCATCGGCTCCTGATCCGGATGCTTCTCCAGCATGTGCCGGACGTAGTTGTCGTAATCAGGAATGCCACAGCAAAGACGTGCGGTCTGCACCAAGCGCCGCCAGATGCGGCGGTGCGTCTGGTACTGGCCGACGGGAACCAGTTGCGTGCTCATTACAGATCCACCATTTCGTGCGGCTTCAGCGCCACGTACGGGGTCTCGCGGTCGCTGCGCTGCGGATTGCGGCGGGCCGCCAGAATGGTCTTGATCGAGTACACCAGCACCGCACCCACCACCAGCAGGAACAGCGCGGTCAGGCTGGTGTTGACGTAGGCATTGACCACGATCTGCTGCATCTGCGCCACCGACTTGGCCGGCGCGGTGATCGTGTCGCTGGCGATCGCCGCCTGGTACTTGTGCGCCTGCGCCAGGAAGCCCTGCGCCGGGTTGCTGTCGAAGATCTTGATGAAGCCTGCATAGGTGGTGCAGATCAGCAGCCACACGGCCGGAACCGCGGTCACCCACGCGTAGCGGTCACGCTTCATCTTGAACAGCACCACCGTGCCCAGCATCAGCGCGATACCGGCCAGCATCTGGTTGGAGATGCCAAACAGCGGCCACAGCGTCTGGATGCCACCGAACGGATCGACCACGCCGGTGTACAGCAGGTAACCCCACAGCGCCACGCAGCCGGCAGTGCCGATGATGTTGGCCGTCCACGACTCGGTCTTCTTCAGCGCAGGGATGAAGTTGCCCAGCAGGTCCTGCAGCATGAAGCGACCGGCACGGGTACCGGCATCGACCGCGGTCAGGATGAACAGCGCTTCGAACAGGATCGCGAAGTGGTACCAGAAGGCCATCATCGCGTCGCTGCTGCTCGGGATCGCTTCGTGCAGGATCTGCGCGATACCCACCGCCAGCGTCGGTGCGCCACCGGCGCGATGCAGGATGGTCGGTTCACCGATGGCCGCCGCGGTGGCGGTCAGCTGTTCCGGACTGATGGTGAAGCCCCAGGTGTTGGTGATGAAGTGCGCCGCCGAAGCCGCATCGGCACCGATCACCGCCGCCGGGCTGTTCATCGCGAAGTAGATGCCCGGATCGATGATCGAGGCGGCCACCAGCGCCATCACTGCCACGAACGACTCCATCAGCATGCCGCCGTAGCCGATGTAGCGCATGTGCGATTCATTGGCGAGCAGCTTGGGCGTGGTGCCCGAGGAGATCAGGGCATGGAAGCCGGACACCGCGCCGCAGGCGATGGTGATGAACAGGAACGGGAACATGCCGCCCTTCCACACCGGGCCGTCGCCGCTGGCGGCGAACTGGGTCAGCGCCGGCATCTTCAGCTCCGGCATGACCACCAGGATGCCGATGGCCAACGCGATGATCGTGCCGATCTTCAGGAAGGTCGACAGGTAGTCGCGCGGGGCCAGCAGCAGCCACACCGGCAGAACCGAGGCGACGAAACCGTAGCCGATCAGCATCCAGGTGATCTGGACGCCGGTGAAGGTGAACGCCGGGCCCCAGGTCGGGTCGGCCGCCACCTTGCCGCCGAACCAGATCGCGGCCAGCAGCAGGACCAGGCCGACCAGCGAGATCTCGCCGATCTTGCCGGGGCGGATGTAGCGCATGTACACGCCCATCAGGATCGCGATGGGCATCGTCGCGATCACCGTGAACATGCCCCAGGGGCTTTCGGCCAGCGCCTTGACCACCACCATCGCCAGCACCGCCAGGATGATGATCATGATCAGGAAGGCACCGAACAGGGCGATGGTGCCCGGCACCTGGCCCATTTCCTCTCGCACCAGGTCACCCAGCGAACGGCCGTTGCGGCGGCTGGACAGGAACAGGACCACGAAGTCCTGCACCGCGCCGGCCAGCACCACGCCCACCACCAGCCACAGCAGGCCGGGCAGGTAGCCCATCTGCGCGGCCAGCACCGGGCCGACCAGCGGGCCTGCACCGGCGATGGCGGCGAAGTGGTGGCCGAACAGCACGTGCTTGTTGGTCGGGACGTAGTCCAGACCATCGTTGTTGATCACCGCCGGGGTGGCCCGGGTCGGATCGAGCTGCATCACCTTGTCGGCGATGAACAGGCTGTAGAAGCGGTAGGCCACCAGGTACAGCGATACCGCAGCGACCACGATCCACAATGCGTTGATGTGTTCGCCGCGGCGCAGGGCCACGGTGCCCAGACAGAATGCGCCGAGCAGGGCGAGCGCCGCCCAGCCTATTTTGGAAAACCCTTTCATGAGGTGCTCTCTCCCGGAAAGATGTTCAAAGGGTCCCGCGTGACCTGTGCACGGTCAATCGGTACGGAACCTTTCTGCGGTAGTACTTTGGTCGAACACAACGCGGGCGCCGCCGCGCGGCGGACATGACGCGCGGCGAACACCAGCGATGGAACAATCGGTTGCGGCGCCGCCCATTGGCGTTGCGGCGTGCGGCGTCCATCTTCACTGGCATCCATCCAACAGGAGTCGCCATGAGCCTTCCCGAACCGGTCCGCGTGCAGCGCACCATCCGTGGCATGCCCACCTCCGACGGCGCCGGCGTGCGGCTGACCCGTGTCATCGGCGGCCCGTCGCTGCCCGACCTCGATCCGTTCCTGCTGTTGGACGAATTCGGTACCGACCGAGCCGAGGACTACATCGCCGGCTTCCCGGAGCACCCGCACCGTGGCTTCGAGACCGTCACCTACATGCTGGACGGGCGCATGCGCCATCGTGACAACCACGGCAACGAGGGCCTGCTGACCCCGGGCAGCGTGCAGTGGATGACCGCCGGTCGCGGCCTGGTCCATTCGGAGATGCCGGAACAGGAAAGCGGGCAGATGCGCGGCTTCCAGTTGTGGGTGAACCTGCCGGCGCGCGACAAGATGACCGACCCGAAGTACCAGGAGTTCGCGCCCGAGCGCATTCCGGTGGTGCAGCCGGCCGACGGCGTGGAGGTGAAGGTGATCGCCGGTACCGTCGATGGCACGGCCGGCCCGATCGCCCAGCCGGCCACCGATCCGGTGTACCTGGACATCAGCCTCGAGGCCGACCGCGCCTGGACCTACACGCTGGCGGAAGGGCACAACGCCTTCGCCTACGTGTTCGAGGGCGGGGTGACGGTGGGTGAGCAGGACGCCGCGCGTGATGTGGCCCGCCAGGAACTGGCGGTGCTGGGCGGCGGCGAACGGCTGCACCTGTCGGCCGGGCGCGAAGGCGCACGGTTGATCCTGGTGGCGGGTCGCCCGCTGCGCGAGCCGGTCATGCGCCATGGTCCGTTCGTGATGAACACCCGGCAGGAACTGATGCAGGCCTTCGTCGATTTCCAGGAAGGCCGCTTCTGAGGGGGAGCGCCGGGCCATGCCCGGCGGCTTTCCCCGCGTCGCGCGCAAGCGCCCGTTCGCCGGGCATGGCCCGGCGCTACCGATCAATGTTGAAGTGAGGGAATGCTGCCAGGCAGTCATCCCCGTGTCCGCTCAGCGTCCGTCGGCCACGGCCGACGGGGTCAGGCTCATGCCCTGCGCCAGCTGCTGCAGGCTGCCCAGTTCCTGGGTGCTGCCCGGGTAAAGGGCGATCTGCGCGTAGCGGCCCTTGTCCAGCTTGATCACGCTGATGCGCCGCTCGGCATAGCCCGGCGGCTGCTGGCCGCCCAGGTCGGGCTGGTACCAGTACATCGATTCACCGCCGAAGCTGCCCTTTTCCTGGCGCAGCGAACGACTGAGCGGAATGCCCGGATCGCGCTGGCTGAGCATCAGGCTCAGCACTTCACGGCCATCGGCGGTGGCCGCGCGGCACACCACGAAATCAGCTTGTGCCTGCTCCTGCCACTGCAGGCCGCTGCTGGCGGGCAGCGACGGACACTCGACCGGAGCCTGCGCGGCGGCCTGGGCCGCGGCAAACAGCAGGCTCGACAACACAACAGGCGCGAACTTCATGCATCCCCCCAAGGTGGCGTGTCGCAAGGCTCCACCGGCGCGCCGGTGGCGGTAGCATCCCATCCCCGGATGCCGCGCCGTCCGCATGTGTACGGACGGTCACCCCGACCTTAACGGAACGTGAGCAATCGCACAAATTGCGGTTACAACCGTAACCATCACGAGCGGTAGAGTCGACCGTTGGTCGACTGCGGTTCTACCGCGGAAGCGGAATGAATTCTTTGTCGTCGCCGGGGATGGTACCGAAGCGACCGGCCTCCCAGTCGTGCTTGGCCTGTTCGATGCGCTCCTTGGAGCTGGACACGAAGTTCCACCACAGGTGGCGCGTGCCATCGAGCGGCTCGCCACCGAACAGCATCGCCTTCACCGGCGTCTTCGCGCGCAGGCGGCCAACGGCGCCGGCCTCGGGGATGACCAGGTGCTGGGCGGGGATGTCCACGCCATCCAGCTGGGCCTGGCCCTCGAGGATGTACAGCGCGCGTTCGCGATGGCCGTTGTCGATATCGATCTCCGCATCCGGGTCGAGGTCGATGGCCACGTTGAGCGTATCGGCAAACACCTTCACCGGCGATTCCTCGCCATAGGCGCGGCCGGCGATCACGCGCAGCCACGCGCCGTTGCGGCGCTGCTCGGGCAGGGTAGCGGCGGCATGGTGGTAGAACGCCGGCTCGATCTCCTCGTGCGACTTCGGCAGCGCGACCCAGGTCTGCATGCCGTGGATCGGGTTGTCGTGGTCGCGATCCGGTGGCGGCGTGCGTTCGGAATGGGCGATGCCACGGCCGGCGGTCATCCAGTTCACGTCACCGGGGCGGATGACCTGGTCCGAGCCCAGCGTGTCGCGGTGGCCGATGGCGCCGGACCACAGGTAGGTGACGGTGGCCAGGCCGATATGCGGGTGCGGGCGCACGTCGATGGCGGTGCCGGGGTGCATGATCGCCGGGCCCATCTGGTCGACGAACACGAACGAGCCGATGCTGCGGGCCTGCAGGGTGGGCACGGCGCGGCGCACTTCCAGGCCGCCGATGTCGTGGACGCGCGGGGCGATGATGGTGGTCATGCGGGCGTTCTCGCTGGCAGGGATCAAGAGCGCCAGCATGGCATGCGGTCGTGGCGGGCACATGCCCCATGCGGGTAACAGGTTGTTCCAGCCAACGGCGCAGCCCCTCGTGGCTGTTCTGGCGGATGGGGGGGGGCATGTGTTCGGGCCGGGCGGGTGGGCTGCGCAGGGAACGCTGCAAGTACGTCCATGTAAGCTCCGTCGCCGCATCCATGCGGCTCACGCCCCTGCGCAACCCACCCGCCCGGCCCCCGACAGTTTCCGGGCGCGTCAGCCACGGAAAAGAAAAAAGAAAATCAAAATCAAACGCAGGTCGCTTCGCTCGTACCCACCCAGGCGTGGACCAAGCGTGTCGACCAAGGTCGACACCTAACGGATTCGGGGTTTACCCACTGTCACCGGAAAGCTTTCCGGGGTGGGGCGGTGTGGGCTTGCAGGACCGCAGGCGCCACGGATGGCGCCTACGAGCCCCCAAGGATGGGTTTACGGCGTGTCCTGCAAGCCCACACCGCCCCGCCCAACAAACAGAAAAGCCAGAGCCGGCTGCTGCTACGGCTCTGGCTTCGGCTGTTGTTGTTGCTGTTGCCTCAGCAGGTGCCGGGCCGCAGGCCCGGCCGACAAACTCAGACCACGGGTTCGCGCAGGACCGGGTTGTCCCAGCCCGGGCGCGGGGCGAATCGGTCGCCGTGGCGCTGCTGCAGCGCCTTCAGCCGCCCGACGATCGCATCGGCACCCACCGCACGGATGTGCTGGATCGGACCGCCGCGGAACGGGGCAAAGCCCGTACCGAAGATCACTCCGGCATCAAGCAGGTCCGCGTCGGCCACCACGCCTTCGTGCAGGCAGGCCACCGCGTCGTTCAGCAGCGGCAGGATCAGGCGGTCTTCCAGGTCCGCCGGGGCCTGGTAGTCGCGGGCCACGTCCGGCTTCTTCGCCCGGCCGTTTTCCCAGGTGTAGATGCCCTGGCCATCCTTCTTGCCGCGCTTGGCCGGGTCCACCGTCGCCAGCGCCTCGGGCACCTGCAGGCCCAGGAACGGTGCCAGCTCCTTGCCCACGCCGGCGGCCACGTCCAGGCCCACCGTGTCGATCAGTTCGATCGGGCCCATCGGCATGCCGAACTTCACCGCCGCCTTGTCGATCACCGGGCCCGGAATGCCTTCGGCATAGGCGGTGGCCGCTTCCAGCATGTACGGGAACAGCACGCGGTTGACCAGGAAGCCCGGACTACCGGCCACCGGCACCGGGAACTTGCCCAGCGCCTTGCAGAACGCGGCCAGGCGGCGCTCGGTCTCCGGCGCCATGCCGTCGTGGTGGATGATTTCCACCAGCGGCATCTGCGCCACCGGGTTGAAGTAGTGCAGGCCGGCGAACTGGGCCGGGCGCTGGATGTGGTCGCGCAGTTCCACCAGCGGAATCGACGAAGTGTTGGTGGTCAGCAGCGCGTCCAGCTTCATCTTCGGTTCCAGCGTCTGGTACAGCGCACGCTTGGCCTCCGGGTTCTCGATGATCGCTTCGATGACCAGGTCGGCCTCGGCCACGCCGTTGCCTTCCAGGTCGGCACGCAGGCGCGCCGCTACCGCCGGGCGCTTGCTCTCGTCGCGCACCTTCTTGGCGAACAGGGCCTGCGCACGTTCCATGGCCGGGTCGATGAAGCGCTGCTCACGGTCCTGCAGCGTCACCTCGAAGCCCTTGTAGGCGGCCCAGGCGGCAATGTCGCCGCCCATCACGCCGGCGCCGACCACGTGCACGTGGCGGATGCCGGAATCGCCGCCGCCCAGGCCCTTCAGGCGTTCGGTCAGGAAGAAGATGCGGATCAGGTTGCGCGCGGTTGGCGTGCTGGCCAGCTTCACCACGGCGCGGCGCTCGGCGTCCAGGCGCGCCTGCACCGGCTTGCCGGCGGTGCGCTGCCAGGTACTGATCAGCGCGTACGGCGCCGGGTACTGGTCCTTCTTCGCCTTGCGTGCGACCTGCTTGACCATCTGCGGGGCCAGCAGCTTGCGCGCCAGCCAGGTGTTGGTTGCCCAGGCGGTGGCGCGCTGCTTGAACGGGCGGGTGGTGCCGGACAGGGCCAGGGCCACGGCGGTATCGAGTACCACCGCTGGGGCCACCACCTTGTCGACCAGGCCGATGCCGCGGGCGGCCGAGGCCGACAGGGTGCGGCCGGTCAGCATCATGTCCATCGCCGCGGGCGCGCCCACCAGCTGCGGCAGCCGCGCGCTGCCGCCCCAGCCCGGGAAGATGCCCAGCTGGGTCTCCGGCAGGCCGATGCGGGTGCTGCTGTCATTGGAGGCCACGCGGTAGCGGCAGGCCAGCGCCAGCTCGGTGCCGCCGCCCAGGCAGTGGCCGTGGATGGCCGCCACGGTGGGGCAGGGCAGCTCGGCCAGCTTCTGGTAGGTGGACTGGCCGCGGCGGATCGCGTCGTTCACGGTGCCGCGGCGGTCGAACTCCTGGAACTCCTTCAGGTCCGCCCCGGCGATGAAGCCGGCCTTCTTCAGCGACTGGATGACCACGCCCTTGGGCGGGTCCAGGGCGATGCGCTCGAGCAGGTCGCCCAGCTCCAGCAGCACGTCCTGCGACATCGCGTTGACACTGCTGTCCTGACGATCCAAAGACAGCACGACCACGCCGTCATCGCGGATCTCGGGGTGCCAGTGGCTGAAGCGGAGACCATCGAAGCCTGAGAGCATGAACGTTCCATCCGGTTGTGTATGGAGAAGCGGCTATGATCCAGAGGTTGTTTCCCCCGCGTCAAATCCCTATAGCTGGGGAGTGGCGACCCCGGATCCATGGCCCCGGACCGGGACGCTAGCGGAACGGTGGTTAAAAGCTGGTGCGGCGCCAGGTGATCGGCGACTGAACTTTTCCCGGGATTGGCAGTCTCATTGCCCGACGTCGGTTGGGCTGACAGGAGTGCGGCCCCTCATGGCCGATGTTGAAACACCGCAGGAGCTGGATCTGGAACTGGTCCGGCGCGTGCAGCGCGGCGAGAGCGCGGCCTTCGATGTCCTGGTACGCAAGTACCAGCACCGGGTCGTCGGTCTGGTCGGTCGCTACATCGCCGACTGGAGCGAATGTCAGGACGTCGCCCAGGACACTTTCATCCGCGCCTACCGCGCGATCGGAAGTTTCCGTGGCGATGCCCAGTTCTCCACCTGGTTGCATCGGATCGCCGTGAATACCGCTAAAAACTACCTGGCTTCACACAACCGACGCCCGCCGACTGATGACATCGACATCGGCGACGCCGAGCAGTTCGATACCGGGACACGCCTGCGCGACACCGACACGCCCGAACGCGAGTTGATGCGCCAGGAGCTGGAACAGACGGTGATGAAGGCCGTCAACGCGCTGCCGGAAGAACTCCGGTCGGCGATCACCCTGCGCGAGGTGGAAGGCCTGAGTTACGAGGAAATCGCGCAGAAGATGGGGTGCCCGATCGGCACCGTGCGGTCCCGGATCTTCCGGGCGCGCGAGGCGATCGACACTGAACTCCGGCCGCTGCTGGACATCGGCAGCGCCACCCGCGAGAAGAGCCGCGTATGACCCACAGTCCGTTGAACGAATCGCAGAACCACCAATCCCCCGCCGGGCAGCGCCTGGACCAGCGCCACCGCGAACAGCTGTCGGCCCTGGTCGATGGCGAGCTCGGTGCCGATGAGGCCCGCTTCCTGCTGCGCCGCATGGAACACGACCCGGAACTGTCCGGCAGCCAGGAACGCTGGCAGCTGCTCGGTGACGTCATGCGTGGCCAGGCCTCGCTGCTGGCCCCGCCGGGGTTCAGTGCCGCCGTGGCTGCTGCCATCGCCGCCGAGCCGGCGACGCGGGCCGAGCCGCGCCGCCTGGTGCGCCGCACCGGTTGGCGTGCCTGGGGTGGCGGTGCCGCACTGGCCGCCTCGGTGGCCGCCGTGGCCCTGTTCATGGGCGGCGAGAAACTGAAGGATGCCGGTCCCGGCGAAGCCCTGCCGCAGGTGGTGGCCAGCCAGGCCGAACTGGCGCCTGCGCCCGACCAGGCCGCGGTCACCGAAGCCTCGGCCGACTCCGCTGCGATGGCCGTGGTCGCCGCCCCGGCCGTGGCGATGGCCACCAGCCGCCGCCAGGACGCCCGCCGCGCCAGGGCCACCCGCAGCCAGCAGGCCGCGCGCGTGGCCCAGCGGGACGA
>NZ_JAMOKY010000032.1:0-45361 GCF_024499815.1 Stenotrophomonas testudinis
CCCCCCCCCCCCCCCCCCCCCCCCCCCCCCCCCCCCCCCCCCCCCCCCCCCCCCCCCCCCCCCCCCCCCCCCCCCGCCCCCCCCCCCCCCCCCCCCCCCCCCCCCCCCCCCCCCCCCCCCCCCCCCCCCCCCCCCCCACTCTACAGAAAGAGCGCCGGGTCGTGCCCGGCGCCTCCTTTACTTCGCGATCAACGCATTGCGGCGGCTGTACAGGAAGTACAGCACCAGGCCGACCACGTTCCACACCAGGAAGTACAGCTGGGTGGTGTGCGGCAGGCTGAGGAACAGGTAGATGCAGCCCAGTGCGGCCAGCGGACCGACCACGAAGGCCAGCGGCGTGCGGAAGGTACGGGCACGGTCCGGTTCGCGCAGACGCAGCACCACCAGGCAGATGCCCACGGCGGTGAACGCGGCCAGGGTACCGGCGTTGGCCAGAGCCGCGATCTCGTCCAGGCGTGCCACGCCGGCCAGCGCCGACACCACCACTGCGGTGAACAGCGTGGTCGCCACCGGCGTGCCGGTGCGTGCGTTGACCTTGGACAGGCCACGCGGCAGCAGGCCGTCGCGGCTCATCACGAAGAAGATGCGGCTCTGCCCGTACAGGAAGGCCAGCAGCACGGTCGGCAGGGCGATGATCGCGATCACGCCGATCACCATGGCGGCGGTCGGATGGCCGAGCTGGCGCATGATCAGGGCGAGCGGTTCAGCGCTGTGGCCGAACACTGCGTAGCTCATCGCACCCACGGCGGCCAGCGCCACCAGCACGTAGACGATGGTGCAGCCGATCATCGAACCGATGATGCCGATGGACAGGTCACGGCCCGGGTTCTTGGTTTCTTCGGCCGCGGTAGAGATCGCATCGAAGCCGTAGAAGGCGAAGAAGATGATTGCCGCCGCCGCCATCACGCCATGCTCGACGCCATCAGGCCCCATCGATTTGGCGAACCCGTACGGCATGAACGGCTGCAGGTTGGCGCTGTCGAAGGCGGGCAGGGCGATGGCCACGAAGATCGCCAGCGCGATCAGCTTGAACACCACCAGGATGGCATTGAGCGTGGCGCTTTCCTTGGTGCCGGCCATCAGCATCAGCGCGACCAGCCAGGTGATGACGATCGCCGGCAGGTTGATGAAGCCACCGGCGACATGCGGGCCCGCAGCGAGTGCGGCCGGCAGCGTGATGTTCCAGCCGAACTGGGTATGCGCCCATTCGAGGAAGCCGACGAAGTAGCCGGACCAGCCGACCGCCACTGTACTGACCACCAGCGAGTATTCGAGGATCAGGCTCCAGCCCACCACCCAGGCGAACACCTCGCCCAGCGCGCTGTAGCTGTAGGTGTAGGCGCTGCCGGCGGCCGGCATCATCGTCGACAGCTCGGCATAGGACAGCGCCGCGCAGGCGCAGACCGCACCGGCGATGGCGAAGGAGATCAGCACCGCAGGACCGGCCAGGTTGGCGCCGACGCCGATGAGCGTGTAGATGCCGGTGCCGACGATGGCACCGATGCCCAGGGCGATCAGGTGCGGCCAGCTGAGGGTCGGCACCAGGCGCCGACCGGCTTCATGGACAGTGACGGAATCTAGCGACTTGCGCCGGAGCAGGGACATGCAGGCCTCGGAAGGGGATGACTTGGAACGACAAGTTCCCGAGTGTGACCGAACGCAGCGCAGCATTACCACTGGCGAGGGTCATACCCGCCGGGGCGCGCGCTTCGCCCCGACCAGGCTGCCGGAATCGGCACAATCCGGCCGAAGCCGCCCCTAGGACTCGATGTTGGCCATGCCACTGACCGAATAACGCTCGCCGGCCGCGGCATTCATCGGGAAGGCCGCATCCAGTGCGTCCAGCGTGGCCGCATCCAGTTCGACCTGCAGCGCACCGAGGTTCTCGTCCAGCCGTGCCTGCCGCGTCGTGCCCGGAATCGGCACGATGTGCTCGCCACGTGACAGCACCCAGGCCAGGGCGAGCTGCGAGGCGGCGATGCCGCGTTCGGCGGCCAGCGCCTGCACGGTGTCCACCAGCGCCAGGTTGCGCTGGAAGTTCGCGCCTTCGAAGCGCGGCGAGGTCCGCCGGTAATCGTCGGCCTCGAAATCATCCGGGCTGCGGATGGCGCCGGTCAGGAAGCCACGGCCCAGCGGCGAATACGGCACGAAGCCGATGCCCAGTTCCGCCGTGGTGGCCAGCACCCCGTTCTGTTCCGGCTCGCGCGACCACAGCGAGTACTCGCTCTGCACGGCGGTGATCGGGTGCACCGCATGCGCCCGGCGCAGGGTGGCTGCCGAGGCCTCGGACAGGCCCAGCCAGCGCACCTTGCCCTGTTCCACCAGGCGCGCCATCGCACCCACGGTGTCCTCGATCGGCACGGTGGGGTCGACGCGGTGCTGGTAATACAGGTCGATGTGGTCCACGCCCAGGCGGCGCAGGCTGGCCTCGCAGGCGGCCTGCACATAGTCCGGGTGGCCGTTGACCTGCCGCGCCTGCGGGTCGGAAGGGTCCAGGCCGATGCCGAACTTGCTGGCCAGGAACACTTGGTTGCGGCGGCCGGCAATCGCGCGGCCGACCAGCGCTTCGTTGGTGTGCGGGCCATACACATCGGCGGTGTCGAGCAGGGTCAGGCCACGGTCCAGCGCGTGCTGGATGACGGCAATGGCGTCATCCTCACTGCTGCGGCCGCCGTAGTAGGCGCTCATGCCCATGCAGCCCAGGCCGAGGGCGGACACGGTTGGGCCGGCGAGGCCGAGGGTACGGGTCTTCATGCGGATCTCCTTGGGGGAAGCACCTCGCCCGGATGGGCGGCGGCGTGGGGCTTAGCTTCCTCCTGTCGATCATGCGAATAAACTGCGTACAACCTGACTCACCTTGAAGGCTGGCTTCACAATGGATGCCTCCGCCCCGCTGACGGCCGTGGTCGCCTTCGTCCACGTGGCCGAGCATGCCAGCTTCACCCGTGCCGCCGATGCACTGGGTGTGTCGACCTCGGCGCTGTCGCAGAGCGTGCGCGCGCTGGAAGCACGGATGGGCGTGCGCCTGCTGCAGCGGACCACGCGGCGGGTGGGCCTGACCGAGCACGGCGCGCGTTTCCTGCAGCGGGTGCGTGGCGGCCTCGACCAGATCGACCAGGCCTTCGCCGAACTGGACAGCGCCCGCTCGGTGCCGGCCGGGCGACTGCGGGTGACCCTGCCGCGCATCGTCGCCGACCGCATGGTGCTGCCGCGGCTGCCGGATTTCCTGGCGCGTTACCCTCAGGTGCAGGTGGAACTGTGCGTCGACCCGGCACTGACCGATCTGGTGGGGGAGGGCTTCGATGCCGGCATCCGCCTGGGCGAATCACTGGCCCAGGGGATGATCGCGGTGCCGGTCGGGCCGCCCGAACGGCAGGTGGTGGTGGCGACGCCGGCCTACTTCGAACGCCATGGCGTGCCGCAGACCCCGCATGACCTGCAGGGCCACGCCTGCATCGTGCACCGCCTGGCCAACGGCCGGCTGATGCCCTGGGAGTTCAGCCGCGAGGGCCACGAGCTGGACGTGGAAGTGAGCGGGCGGCTGGTGTTCAACGATGCCGGCGTCGCCCATCGCGCCGTGCTGGCCGGGCTGGGCATGGCCCAGGGCTTCGCCTCGCTGATGGCCGACGACATCGCCGCCGGGCGACTGCAGAGCGTGCTGCAGGACTGGCAGCCGCCGTTTCCCGGTTTCCACCTGTACTACCCGGCGCGCGAGCAGATGGCGCCCAAGCTGCGGGTGTTCATCGACCACCTGCGCGCGGAACTGCACGATAGGTAGAGTCGAGCTTGCTCGACTGCTCCGCCGCCTTTGTAGAGTCGAGCCATGCTCGACTGCTCCTTGCATCAGTCGAGCAGGCTCGACGCTACGGTCAGCGGTTCGACACCCCGCCAATGGCAGCCGTCTTCCTGCCACGCCTCAAGGTCTTCACTGAACTCCGTGCGCCGCCCATCGCGCGCGTGCTCGTAGCTGAAACCGTAGACGCGCGCGCCCTGCGTGGTCAGGTAGTAGCGCCCGTTGCGGCGGCCCTCGATGCGCTCTTCCCACACACTGTCGAACCGGTAGGGCCGGTCTTCGGCAAGCACCGTGGTGTCCTGCGAGACCCGGCGCACACGCAGGCGCGTGGGCTGCCCGGCGTACTGGACATCGGCGCTCCCATCGTCGAGCCAGCGCCACAGCAGGTGCAGGCTGTCGTCGCGGCCGCCGGTCAGGCAGCGATGGTCCTGCGCCGTAGCCTCCGCCGCGGTGCCGGCCAGCAGTACGGCAAACACCAGCACTGCCAGCCGCCGGATCATCCGTTCAACCCCAGGCGGATGCCGAAGCCGAACAGGAACAGGCCGGCCACGCGGCGCAGCACGGTGCTGATGCGCGGATGCTGGATGAGATGGCGGCGGGCCAGGTTGCCCGCGCCGATCAGCAGCGAGCAGTACGCCACGCTGACCACGAAGATGATGCCGGCCAGCGCCGCGAAGGTCGCGATGCCGTGGTGCGCCTTCGGATCGATGAACAGCGGCAGGAAGGCCATGTAGAACAAAATCGCCTTCGGGTTGAGCAGGCTGACCAGGATCGCCTGCTGGAAGTAGCGGCCGGGCTGCATGCGGATCGGGCCGGCGTCACCGCCCTCGTTCTTCGGCGTGCGCAGCAGGCTGATGCCCACCCACACCAGGTACGCGGCACCGAGGTACTGCACCGCGTGGAACACCAGCGGGTTGGCCTTCAGCAGCGCGGCAACGCCGGCCAGCGCCAGCCACATCAGGATCTGGTCACCGAGCAGCAGGCCGGCCAGCGCGGTGTAGCCGCCGCGCATGCCGCCGCGGCCGGTGGCAGTAAGCAGGGTGAAGGTGCCGGGCCCGGGCAGGGCGAGGAACACCAGCACGGCGAGCAGGAACGTCCACAGGTCCTGGATGCCCATCCACGGCATGGCATGGCTCATTGTTGTTGCGGGGGGGCGCCATTGTCGGCCACCGCCGCGGCCGGCGACAGGGGGCCGCCCTCGCCACCGGGCAGGCCGGACAGCAGCGGTTGCAGGTGGTCGCGCAGCTGCGCGTGCAGCTGCCGCACCGCCGGCGAGAACTGCTTGCGGTGCGGGCACACCAGCTGCAGCGGGATGTGGCTGCCGACGCCGTCCAGCAGCACCTGCAGGCGCCCGGCCTGCACGTCCTCGCGCAGGTCCAGCCAGGATTTGTAGGTGATGCCTTCACCGGCCACGGCCCAGCGCCGCACCACGTCTGCATCGTCGCAGACCAGCGGGCCGCGCACCGGTACCACCACGCGTCGTCCCTCGACCTCGAACGCCCAGCGGTCGTGGGTGCGTCCGCCCAGCTGGTACGCCAGGCAGTCGTGCTCGCGCAGGTCCTCCAGCCGTGCCGGTACGCCACGCCGCTGCAGGTAGGCGGGCGACGCCGCCAGCACGCGGCGGTTGCCCTCCAGCAGCGGCAAGGCCACGTAGCTGGCGTCGTCGAAGTGTCCCAGGCGGATCGCCACGTCCACCGGGTCGCGGAACACGTCGGCCACTTCGTCGGACAGGCGCAGGTGCAGGCGCAGCCGCGGGTGCGCGGCGCGGAACGTGGCCAGCCACGGCAGCAGCAGGTTGCGGCCGAAATCCGACGGCGCCGACAGCTGCAGGGTGCCGTGCAGGTCGGCGTCCTCGCCCTGCACGCGGGCCTGGCCCTCGCGCAGGGTAGCCAGCACCTCCTGCGCGTAGGGCAGGTACAGCGCGCCCTCGCCGGTCAGGCGCAGGCTGCGGGTGGTGCGCACGAACAGGCGCAGGTCCAGCTCGCGTTCCAGCCGCGCCACCGCGGCGGCCACCTGGCCGGGCAGCAGGTCGGCCTCGCGTGCAGCCTGCGAAAAGCTGCCCAGCGCGGCGGTGCGGACGAACAGCTGCAGATCGTCGATACGGATCATTTTCATTGCCGGAGTGAAAGTGCTGACCGATTCTGCGCCTTTCCGGGGAGCCGCGCGCGGCGCACGCTGTGGATCCCTTTCCCCCTTGGACCGCTGCCATGCGCGCCATTGCCTACACCCACGCCGGCCTGCCGATCGATGACCCGCAGGCCCTGATCGACATCGACCTGGACCTGCCGCAGCCGGGCCCGCGTGACCTGCGGGTGGCGGTGCGCGCGGTGGCGGTGAACCCGGTGGATACCAAGGTGCGCCGCAACGCCGCCACCGAGGGCCCGCGCGTGCTGGGCTGGGATGCGGTGGGCGTGGTCGATGCGGTGGGCAGCGAGGTGACCCTGTTCCAGCCCGGCGACGCGGTCTACTACGCCGGCGTGATCGACCGCTCGGGCAGCAATGCCGAATACCAGCTGGTGGACGAGCGCAGCGTCGGCCGCAAGCCGGCCAGCCTCGACGATGCCGCCGCCGCGGCCCTGCCGCTGACCGCGATCACCGCTTGGGAACTGCTGTTCGACCGCCTGCACATCGCCGAGGGCGGTGGTGAAGGCCAGACCCTGCTGGTGATCGGCGCGGCAGGCGGCGTCGGCTCGATCCTGGTGCAGCTGGCACGCACGCTGACCAAGCTGACCGTGATCGGCACCGCCTCGCGCCCGGACACGCAGGACTGGGTGTACGCGATGGGCGCGCACCACGTGATCGACCACAGCCTGCCCCTGACCGAAGGCCTGGCCCGGCTGGGCATCCCGCAGGTCGAGCACGTGGCCAGCCTGACCCACACCGACCAGCATTACGCGCAGATCGTGGAAGTGCTGGCGCCGCAGGGCCAGCTGGGCCTGATCGACGACCCCGGCCAGCTGGACGTGATGGCGCTGAAGCGCAAGGCGCTGTCGCTGCACTGGGAACTGATGTTCACCCGCCCGCTGTTCAAGACCGCCGACATGCAGCGCCAGCACGACCTGCTGAACCGCGTGGCCGAGCTGATCGATGCCGGCGTGCTGCAGACGACGCTGGGCGAGCACTTCGGGCGCATCAATGCCGCCAACCTGCGGCGCGCACATGCGCTGGTGGAGAGCAATCGCGCGAAGGGCAAGATCGTGCTGGAAGGCTGGTAAGGATCCAGGCCAACGGCTGAGCCCCTCGTGGCTGGTCGCGGAAAGCAAATTCCTGCGCTTGGTCGGGCGGGTGGGTTGCGCGGGGGACGCCGTGAATCCGTCCATGGAGGCTTGTCAGCCGCATCCATGCGGCCGACACCCCCGCGCAACCCACCCGCCCGACCTCTGACAGTCTCCGTGCGCGTCCAGCCACGGAAAAGAAAAAAGAAGAGCAGAAGCCGGTCGCTTCGCTCGCGTGTCGACCAAGGTCGACACCTACCAGAGCCGGCCCCGTGCCGACCAATGGTCGGCACCCACCATCAGCAGCGGGAAACTGTCGAAGGCGGGGTGGGTCCGGTTGCGGGGGCGTGAGCGCCATGGATGGCGCGACCGAGCCTCCATGGACGGATTCACGGCGTCCCCCGTAACCGGACCCACCCCGCCATCCCACGGATAGCCTGCTTCTGCTGTTGCTCTGGCTTCGGCTTCTGCAGGTGCAGGGCTGCAAGCCCTGCAAAAAGACCCACCCCTCAGGCAACCCCGTTGTCGACGTGCACAGCAAACCCCGGCTGCCGCCGCAACCGCTCGAACCACGCATCGACATTCGCCAGCACCGGCTTCCCGCCCGGCGTGCTGCGCCAGCGCTGCGTGGACAGCCCCAGTACGATGTCAGCCAGAGTGAAGTCTTCACTGGCCACGTACGTGTGGCGCGCCAGCTGCGCATCCAGCATCGCCATCAGCCGGTTCCACTGCGCCAGGCCCGCCTCCGCCCGCGCATCGTCCGGGTAATCCGCATGCCCGCGCACGCGCGCCATGAACACATGGCGCCACGCCGTGTTCAGATCGGTCGCCTGCCAGTCCATCCACTGTTCCACCCGTGCCCGTGCCTGCGGTTCGACCGGCAGCAGATCGTTGCGCCCGGCGCGCGTGGCCAGGTAGCGGCAGATGCTGTTGGATTCCCACAGCACGAAGTCGCCCTCGCGCAGCACCGGCACCTGTGCGTTCGGGTTCAGCCCGCGCAGCAGCTCCGCATCGGGGGCGGCGTGGTGCTGCACCGCCAGGTCCAGCCCGGCGCACAGCCACAGCACCTTGCGCACGTTGATCGAGGTCGGCTTTCCGTACAGTTCGAGCATGGTCAGACGCAGCGTTTGAGACGGGGCCAGCCTACACTGGTGGCATGCAAACCGAATTCCTGCTCATCGGCGGCCTCCTGCTGGCCGTCCTCGTCCTGCAGCTGATCGCCCTGCTGCGCCGTCCGCCCCACGACCGCCTGGAACAGGCGGTGCGCGAGGAGGCGCGGGCCGGCCGCAGCGAACTGCGCGAACAGCTGGACGGCTTCGCCCGGGCGCTGACCGACCTGTCCACCCGCACCGACCAGCGCCTGGACCTACTGCGCGAAGCGCTTGGCGAAGACGCACGCAAGGCCCGCGCCGAAGCAGCCGAAAGCCAGCAGCGCAGTGGTGCATTGATGGGCCAGCGCCTGCAGGAACTGCGCGCGCAGCTGGAAGTGTTCGGCCAGCAGCAGGAGGCGCGCATCCATGCCTTCGGCCAGCAGCTGCAGGAACTGACCACGCGTACCGACACCCAGCTGGGTGCGCTGCGCCAGACACTGGTGGACGATGCCCGCAAGGGCCGCGAGGAAGGCGCGCAGTCGCAGCAGCGCCTGACTGAAAGCCTGGGCCTGCGCCTGCAGGAACTGACCCAGCGCAACGAACAACGCATCGCCGAGATGCGCGCGACCCTGGAAGAACAGCTGCGCGCGCTGCAGAGCGACAATGCGCAGAAGCTGGAACAGATGCGCGTGACCGTGGACGAGAAGCTGCAGACCACGCTGGAAACGCGCCTGGGCCAGTCGTTCAAGCTGGTCTCCGAGCGCCTGGAACAGGTGCAGCGCGGGCTGGGCGAGATGCAGCAGCTGGCCACCGGCGTGGGCGACCTCAAGCGCGTGCTGACCAACGTCAAGACGCGCGGCAGCTGGGGTGAAGTGCAGCTGGAGAACATCCTCGAGCAGACCCTGATCCAGGAGCAGTACGCGCGTGCGGTGAAGGTGCGCCCGGACAGCAACGAGATGGTTGACATCGCGGTGCGCCTGCCCGGCCGCGGCGATGATGCGCCGGTGTGGCTGCCGATCGATTCCAAGTTCCCGCGCGAGGACTACGAACGCCTGCTGGACGCGCAGGACCAGAGTGACGCCGAGCTGGTGCGCATCCAGGGCGTGCAGCTGGAGCGCGCGGTGAAGGTGCAGGCCAAGTCGATCAGCGAGAAGTACATCGTGCCGCCGCACACCACCGATTTCGCGGTGATGTTCCTGCCCACCGAAGGCCTGTACGCCGAGATCATCCGCCGGCCCGGCCTGGTCGACCTGCTGCAGCGCGAACACCGCGTGGTGGTCGCGGGCCCGACCACCATCACTGCGCTGCTCAACAGCCTGCAGATGGGCTTCCGCACGCTGGCCATCGAGAAGCGGTCCAGCGAAGTGTGGAGCCTGCTGGGTGCGGTGAAGAGCGAGTTCGGCAAGTTCGCCGGCATCCTCGAGAAGGCCGAGAAGCAGATCACCACGGTCGGCCGCAGCATCGGCGCGGCCAGCCGCAAGACGCGCACCATCGAGCGCCGCCTGCGTGGCGTGGAGACCCTTGCCAACGAACAGGTGCAGCAGCTGCTGGGCGACCTCGGGGAAGCCGAGGAAGAGGGCGGCGAGGACGAGGCCAGCGAGGGCGAAGAGACCTGAGTGCGCTGACACACCACCTGCACCACGCAATGCGTATGCTGGCGGCCTCGATCACCGCCTGCAGGTCCGACCATGCGCCTTCGCTTCCTTGCCAGCCTGGCCCTGGCCGCCCTGTTGGCGGCCTGCAGCAGCACGCCGCCGGCCGCCGATACGACCGCACAACCGGCCGCACCTGACACACCGGAAGCCACCGAGGCCTACCAGGAAGCGCGCGACGTGGATTGCCGCGCCGCCGGCGGCACCCTGCAGCCGCTGGGCCGCCTGCAGCGCGTGCAGTGCGTGATTCCCTATGCCGATGCGGGCAAGACCTGCAGCGGCAAGCGCGACTGCAGCGGCCAGTGCCTGGCCACCGGCGAAACCGAAGCCGGGGTGGTGGCGGCCGGCACCTGCCAGCGTGATGCCAGCCAGAACTTCGGCTGCCGCCAGCGCATCGAAGACGGCAAGGCACAGGGCACGATCTGCGTCGATTGAACGCACCTGACGCATACGCGCAGCGCTATGCTGGTGGACCTTTCCACGGCATAGCCGGAGCCCCCGCGTGAGCACCCCGATCCAGGACATTTCCCTCACCACCATCGACGGCCAGCCGTCCACCCTGGGCGATTACCAGGGCAAGGTCCTGCTGGTGGTGAACGTTGCCTCCAAGTGCGGCCTGACCCCGCAGTACGAAGGCCTGCAGGCGCTGTACGCGGAAAAGCAGGCACAGGGCCTGGAAGTGCTGGGTTTCCCGGCCAACAACTTCCTCGGCCAGGAGCCGGGCAGCGAGGCGGAAATCCAGCAGTTCTGCCAGCTGACCTACGACGTGACCTTCCCGATGTTCGCCAAGATCAGCGTGGCCGGTGAAGACACCCACCCGCTGTACCAGAAGCTGACCGCGGCCCAGCCGCAGGCGATCGGCGAAGGCCCACTGCGCGAGCGCCTGGCCAGCAAGGAGATCCCGATCCACGCTGCACCGGCGGTGCTGTGGAACTTCGAGAAGTTCCTGGTCGGCCGCGATGGCAAGGTGGTCGCACGCTTTGCCCCGGACGTGGCCGCCGATGACGCGCGCCTGCGCGAGGCGATCGACGCCGCACTGGCCGCCTGATAGCACGGGCCCGCGACCAAAAAAAAACCCCGCCAAGGCGGGGTTTTTTCATGCGCGGACCAACGCGATCAGTTGGTCCAGTTCGGCATCGGCATGGCATCCACCGGGATCGGCGAATTCTCATCGTCGCTGCCACGCTCGCGCTTGCCGCGCAGGTCGTTCTCGATCTGGTAGTTGCGGCGCTGCAGCCAGGCATCGCGCACCAGCGCGTACTCATCCACCGCCGAGCTGCGCAGGTCGTCGACCGCCATCAGCTGCGCGCGGGTATCGACCAGCTGCAGGCCCTGCAGCGCGATGCGGATCTTGTCTTCCTCGATCGTGCGGATCGGCGACAGCGGCATGTCACCGGCCAGGCCGAACACATCGCGCACGGTACGCGGGCCGAAGAACGGCAGTTCCACGTAACGCGAACGGCGCCAGCCCCAGGCACCCAGGGTCTGCCCGAAGTCCTCGCGGCGGTTGGGCACCATCGCCTTGCTGGCCGGATCGAACAGGCCACCGATACCCAGCGTCGAGTTCATCAGGAAGCGGCCGAAGGTGTCCCACGCATCATCCGGGCGGCCCTGCAGCAGCTGGTTGACGATGGTGACCGGCGAACGGATGTTGCTGAAGAAGTTGCTCACGCCGGTACGCGCGAAGCGCGGCACGACATGGGTATAGGCGGTGGCCAGCGGACGCGCGATCACGTTGTCCACGCCCACGTTGAAGCGGTGCACGCGGCGGTTCAGCGGCTCCCATGGGTCGTAGGCAGCGGTGGTGGCAGCGGTGCCGGCGTTGCCGTACAGCGCGTCGAAATCGTCGTCGCCACCTGGCGCAGCGGCGGCCGCGGCCGTGGCGGCATCGGTTCCGGCATTCCTGGCCGGCGGCGGCGTGGCCGTCGCGTCGTCCATGGCGGCCGCCGGTGCCGCGTCAACCGTGCCGGCATCGGCAGCAGGTGCATCGGCCGGTGCGCTGGCCGGAACCACGGTGTCGGCCACCGGCGCATCGCTGCGCGCGGGCTTGCCGGCACAGGCGCTGAGCGCCAGGGCCAGGATCATCAGGGGAAACGCGCGTACGACGTTCATGTCAGCTCGCAGCAGAAGGTGCATTGAAATCCAGATCGGGCGACAGCCGGTAGGCTGCGCTCAGTTCGTTGAAACCGGCCGGGGTGCCGGAAATCGACAGCGGGTGGCCCTGGGTGCGGGCACGCGCGGCCAGTTCGGCCAGCAGCGCCAGGCCGGCGCTGTCCACGCGCTCGACCTCGCCCAGTTCCAGCCGTGCCAGCTTTGCCGGCAACGCCTGCAGCTGCGGCCACAGGGCGATCACAGCGGCACGGTCGAGCACCCCGCGCAGGCGCAGGGCGTCGCCTTCCAGCAGCGCCAGCGGCTTACTTGCCATTGCCGGCCGGTCCGGCCTGCATGCTGCCGCTGCGCAGTTCGCTGGCCACCTGCTTGATGCCCTTCTGGCGCAGCGGGGCATCGAACTGGTTGCGGAAGGTCTGCACGTAGGAGATGCCTTCGATGTTGACGTCGAAGATCTTCCACTGGCCGTTGACGTTGCGCATCCAGTACTCGACCGGGGTCGGCTCGTTGCCGGCACGCACCAGTTCGGTGGCCACGCGCACGCCGCGGTTGCCCGGCAACGGGCTCTCGCCCTTCAGGCGGAAGCTCGGCTTGCCCTGGATGTTCAGCAGGGTCGAGCCGTAGCGCTGCATCAGGCTGTCGGCCATCGCATCGGCGAACAGCTTGATGTCGGCGTCGGAGGCGCCGCGGGCGTGCGTGCCCAGCACCAGGCGCGCGGCATAGTCGCGGTCGAAGGTGCGGGTCAGCTCGCTGTCGATGTAGCTGCGCAGGCTGGCGGGGTTGCTGGTGAACTCAGCGCGGCGCTGCTGCAGGGTCGACATGATGCGGCTGCTGGCGTCGATCACCACCTTGCCGGCCTGGCCCTGCGGGGCGGTCACGGCGGGGGCGGTGGACTGCGCCTGGGCCAGGAACGGGGAGGCCAGCAGCAGCGACGAGGCCAGCAGGGCCGGGATCAGTTTCATCTTCATGGTTGCGGTTCCGTTGCAGGCGACTGCTCGCCATCGTTGGGTTTCTGGCCAGCGCCACCGGCGCTGCCACTGAACATGTACTTGCCGACCAGCTGCAGCAGGTCCACCGCCGGCTGGGTGAAGACGATCTCCTCACCGGGCTTCAGTACTTCCGGATCACCACCGGGCTGCAGACCGATATAGCTCTCGCCGAGCAAACCGCTGGTGAAGATGCCGGCGGAGGTGTCGGCCGGCAGGTCCTTGACCTTGCTGTCCATGCGCAGGGTCACGATCGATTCGAACTTCACCGGGTCCAGTTCAATCGAGGCGACCTGGCCGACGGTGACGCCGCCGATCTTCACCGGCGCCTGCTTGCGCAGCTGGCCGACCTGGGAGAAGCGTGCCTTCAGCTCATAGCCCTGGCCGCCCCAGCTCCAGCGCTGGTTGGTCGAGGCCACGGCCAGCACCATCAGCGATGCCAGGGCCAGCAGCAGGAATGCGCCGACGGAGAATTCGAGTCTGGGACCGCGTATGGCCATGTGGATTACCTGATCGAGTCGTGGTGGCCGCGCGCGCTGCGCACCGCCGGAGGAGGGGTTAGGTGAACAACATTGCCGACAGCACGAAGTTGAACATCAGCACCAGCAGCGAGGCGTTGACCACCGCACGGGTGGTGGCCACCGACGTACCTTCGATGGTCGGCTCGGCGTGGAAACCGACGTAGGACGCGACCAGCGCGGCGGTGCCGCCGAAGATCGCCGACTTCAGCATCGCCACGCCGAAGTCATCCCAGAAGTCCACGCTGTTGCGCAGCGCCGACCAGAACACGCCATTGTCCAGGCCCAGCACGTGCACCGCTTCGAAATAGCTGGCACTGATGGCCAACGAACAGAAAATGCCGGTCAGCAGCGGCACGGTCAGCACCGCCGCCCAGAAGCGCGGGGCCACGGCCTTGGCGACCGGGTCGATGGCCATCAGCTCCAGCGCCTTGATCTGGTCGGTGGCACGCATCAGGCCCAGTTCGGCGGCGATCGAGCTGCCGGCGCGGCCGATGAACAGCAGCGCGGTCAGCACCGGTGCCAGCTCGCGGTACAGCGACAGGCCGAGCAGGGTCGACAGCGCGTCGGCCGCACCGAAGGTCGTCAGTGTGCGGTAGCCCTGCAGGGTCAGCACCAGGCCGACGAAGGCACCGCCGACGGCGATGATCGGCAGCGAACGCGCGCCGATCTTGTAGATCTCGCGGGTCAGCTCGGCGAGGAAATCACGCGTGGGCAGCGAACCGCGCAGCACGGTCAGCGAGAACAGGCCGGCGCGGCCCAGCGAACGGGTGGCTTGCACGAACGGCATCAGGCAACCCTCGCGCGCGGCGCGGCATCGAACGGAATGGGACCATCGGGCTGGCCGTGCAGGAACTGCCGCAGCAGCGGGTCCTCGCTTGACTGCAGCGCTTCGGGCGTGCCCTGGAACACGATGCCGCCATTGGCAATGGCGATCACCTGGTCGCAGATCGGCAGGGTCTCGTGCACGTGGTGGCTGACGATGATGCTGGTCAGGCCCAAGCTGTGGTTGAGGCGCTGGATCAGGCTCATGATGACCCCCGAGGCGATCGGGTCCAGCCCGGTCAGCGGCTCGTCGTAGATCATCAGCGGCGGGTCCAGGGCCAGCGCGCGGGCCAGTGCCACGCGGCGCGCCATGCCGCCGGACAGCTCGCGCGGCCAGGCATCGGCGGCGGCCAGCAGGCCCACCGCGTGCAGCTTCATCTGCACCAGCCGGCGCAGCACCGCCGCCGGCAGGCGGGTATGGGTGCGCAGGGGCAGGGCGACGTTCTCGGCCACGGTGAGGTCGGTCAGCAGGCCATTGCCCTGCAGCAGCACGCCCACGCTCTTGCGCATTTCCAGCAGCGCGCCGCTGTCATGCGGGATCGGCTTGCCGAACAGGGTGACCTCGCCGGCAACCGGGCGCAGTTCGCCGGTCAGTGCGGCCAGCAGGGTCGACTTGCCGCTGCCGGACGGGCCGAGCACGGCGGTGATGCTGCCCTGCGGAACCTGCAGGGAAACGTCACGCAGGATCGTGCGTCCGCTCCGGTCGATGCGGACGTTGGACAACTGCACCAGACTGGAGGCGGAAGCCGACATGGGCACCATTAACGTTTTTTAGACATCGAAGGGTGGGGTCAGCCGGCTGAACATAAGCAGACTGGACGGTCCAGTATTGTGGCACGTCGCGGCCGCTGGCAGGCCGGGACAATTTCCGGCGGCGCCGGAACAATCCATCGCAGCGCTCGCTGCGCGCCCCAGTGACGTGCGTCACCATTGAATACTGCCGGGCGTCCTGCACACTGTGCACGATGACCGACCCGTTCAGCGACTTCCGCCTCTACCACTCCAACTCGTTGGACGTGCTGGCCGCCCTGCTGGCCCGCAACGTGCGCACTCCGGTGCCGGGGCAGCCGCTGCTGGCGCCGGAGGTGGTGCTGATCCCGCAGGTGGCGATGCGTCGCTGGCTGCAGGCGACACTGGCGGCCGAATACGGGGTCGCCGCCAACCTCGAGTTCCTCACCCCGGGTGAGTTCGTCGCGCGGGCGCTCAACGCCAATGTCGATGGCGAAACCGACGACCTGGACGCTGCCGGCCTGCACTGGAAGCTGTACCAGGCGCTTCGCGACCCCGCGCTGCTGGCGCAGCCACCGATGCGTGCGCTGCAGGCCTATCTTGCCGGGGGTGACGCCCTGAAGCCGTGGGCGCTGGCCGGCGAGCTGGCCTCGGTGTTCGAGAAATACCAGGCCTGGCGCCGCGACTGGCTGCTGCGCTGGGATGCCGGCGCCGACCCGGCCGACCCGCAGGCGATCCTGTGGCGTGCCATTTCCGCAGGACGCGGCTACCGCGCGCGCCGCATCCAGGACTACCTGGACCGTTTCGAGGGCCCGGACAAGCCCAAGCCAAACGGCCTGCCGCCGCGCCTGTCGGCGTTCGCCACGCTGAACATCTCGCCCGACGTCCTGCGGGTGATGGCCACCCAGGCCCGGGTCGGCGAGCTGCACTTCTACATGCCGACCCCGGTGCAGTCGTACTGGGGTGACCTGCAGACCCTGGCCGAGCGCCTGCGCAGCGGCGCACCCGATCCCTTTGGCGAAGCTGCGGGCGAGAACCGCCTGCTGGAAGCCTGGGGGGCGGCCGGCCGCGACTTCATGGCCGTGCTGGGCAGTTACGAAGTGGTGCACCCGGCGGGTGAGATCGCCGCGTACTCGGATCCCGAAGACGACACCCGCCCGACCCTGGCCGAGGGCGGGCTGGCCGACAGCCTGCTGCACCGCCTGCAGCGCGACCTGTTCCACCGCCGCGCGCTGCCCTCGGGCGAGCTGCGCGAGGAACCGCGCAGTGACGACCCCAGCCTGCAGGTGCATGCCTGCCACACCCGCCTGCGCGAACTGCAGGTGCTGCACGACCAGCTGCGCAGCCTGCTGCAGGACCCGCGCTTCGACCCGCCGCTGCAGGCCCGCGAGATCGCGGTGCTGGCACCGGACATCGATCCCTACGTGCCGTACCTGGAAGCTGTGTTCGGCGGCCGTGGCGGCGACGAGGAACATATTCCCTATGCGCTGGCCGACAGCAGCCCGCTGGCGGGCGAGCCGCTGGCCGATGTGTTCGTGCACCTGCTGTCGCTGCCGGTATCGCGGTTCGGCCTGAACGAGATCCTCGACCTGCTGGCCAGCGCGCCGCTGGCCGAGGCGGCCGGGCTGGAGGCGGTGGACTTCGACCGCCTGCATGGCTGGCTGCAGCAGGCCGGTGCGCGCTGGGGCATCGATGCCAACCATCGCGGCCAGCTGCAGGCACCGCGCGACGACGCCTACACCTGGCAGTTCGCGCTGGACCGCCTGCTGCTGGGCCACGCCACCGGCAGCGATGTCGACCTGGCCGGCGTGGCACCATGGATCGAGCTGGAAGGCGGCGCGCTGGACGCGCTGGACCGGCTGCTGCGCCTGCTGCGCGTGCTGGCGGTGTACCAGCGTCGCCTCGGCGAGACCTTGACCCCGGCGCAGTGGCGGCAGCGCCTGCTGTCCCTGCTTGATGCGCTGCTGCCGGAGGCGCCCAGTTCGCCCAACAGCCAGCGCGCGCTGGAGCGCCTGCGCAAGCTGCTCAACCAGTTCGCCGACGACGCCCGCAAGGCCGGCTTCGAGGATGGCGTACCGCCGGAGGTGGTGCGTGCGCACTTCGCCGGCGCGCTGTCCGAGGCCGATACGCGTGCGCCGCTGCTGACCGGCGGCATCAGCTTCGGCCGCATGGTGCCGATGCGCCTGCTGCCGTTCCGGGTGATCTGCGTGCTCGGCCTCAACGATGGCGACTTCCCGCGCCGCGATCCGGCGGCTGGCTTGAACCAGCTGACCGCCGAGCTGGACACGCCTCGCCGTCGCCCGGGGGACCGCTCCACCCGCGAGGATGACCGCTTCCTGTTCCTGCAGCTGTTTGCCGCCGCGCAGGACGTGTTCTATCTGAGCTATCTCGGCGCCGACCCGCGCGATGGCAGCGTGCGCGAACCCTCGGTGCTGGTCAGCGAGCTGATCGACGCCGCCGCCGAATACCACCAGGCGCCGGACGCGGCCAAGCGTGCGTTCACCGTGCGCCACGCGCTGCAGCCGTTCTCGCCCGCCGCCTTCGGTGAAGGCGACCCGCGTCGTTTCAGCTACCGCCGCCAGTGGCACCCGGCCGCCGGGCGCATGGCCGGCCAGCGCGGCGGACTGCAGCCGTGGTTCGACGCCGCGCTGCCGCCACCTCTGGATGACGCGGTGGAAGAAGAGGTGGCCCTGGACACGCTGCGCCGCTTCCTGTGCGACCCGGCCGGTCAGTTCCTGGCCCAGGCGCTGGGCCTGCGCCTGGCCGACGATGTCGAGGAGGTGGACGACCTGGAGCCACTGGTGCTGTCCTCGCGCGGGCCGGAAAAACGCAGCGTGCAGGCCGCGGTGGTACGCGCCACCCTCAGCGGTGATGTCGAGCCGCTCTACCCGCGCCTGCGCGCCCGTGGCCTGCTGCCGTCGGGTGCGCTGGGTGAGCGCCAGTTCGAAGCCGAACAGCTCAAGACCCGACCCTACGCCAGCGCGATGCTGGGCTGGATGCAGGGGCAGCCGCTGGAAAGCCGCCGCTACGAAGTGGAGATCGACGGCGTGCGCCTGCACGGCCGCGTCGCCGACCGCCATCCTGAAGGCCTGATGCGCCTGCGCGCCGGCACGCTCAACGGCAACGCAGTGATCCGCCAGGGCCTGGACTGGCTGCTGGCCAATGCGGCCGGCGATGCGCTGCCGCTGGTGCAGTTCCACGATGGTGGTGATGCCGGCCCCGGCCCGCACATCCAGCCTGCACCGGGCGCGGCGGCCGCACGCAGTGCACTGCGCGCGCTGCTGCAGCTGCGCCAGCGCGGTCTGCGCGAGCCGCTGCGCTTCGCGCCATATACCGGCTGGGTGCTGTTCACCGCACCGGTGGAAAAACAACGCAGCGAAGGCTGGAAGCAGTGGCACGGCAGCGACCGCAGCTGGGGCGAAGCCAACAGCGATGCCTGGCAGCTGCTGCTGCGCGGCGCCGATCCCTTCGCCGATGACGACAGTTACGCCGACCTGCTGCGCAACAGCCAGGTGGTATTCCGCGCGGTGCGCGACGGGCGTGGTCCGGGTGGCACCGGCAAGGAGGCCGACGCATGAGCACCCCCGTGGATCCCTACCTGCTACTGCCACTGCAGGGCATCGGTCTGATCGAAGCCAGCGCTGGTACCGGCAAGACCTTCACCCTGGCCACGCTGTTCACCCGCCTGGTGGTGGAACAGGGCTTGCGCATCGGCCAGATCCTGGCGGTGACCTTCACCGATGCCGCCACCCAGGAGCTGCGCAAGCGCATCCGCGAGCGCCTGGCCTTGGCTGCGCGCCTGGTCGACCTGCCGCCGGCCGACGACGAGGCGCCCGATGCGCTGCTGACCCGGCAGGTGCTGCAGCGCCACCTCGACGAAGGTAGCGAAAGCGCTGCCGCGCTGAAGCGCCGCCTGCAGGTGGCCGCCGACGAGATCGACCTGGCCTCGATCTTCACCATCCATGGTTTCTGCACCCGTGTTCTGCGCGAACATGCGCTGGAAAGCGGGCACACCTTCGATCCGCCGGAACTGCTGGCCAGCGACCGCGAGCTGCTGGAGGAACTGGCCGCTGATCTGTGGCGCGTGCATGCCAACGACCCGGCCACGCTGGAGCCACTGCTCTGGCTGTGGTCGAACCCCGATGCGCTGGCCTCGGACCTGCGCGCGCTGCTGGGCTCACCACCGCTGTACCCGCGCCCGCAGCTGCTGGCGGTGGATGACCCGCGCCCGGCGTTGCAGGCCGCGGCAGCGGACCTGTCGATGGCCGTGCGCGAGCACGGCGAGCAGTTCTTCCTCGATCTGTGCGAGGCGGTGGACAACAAGTGGATCAACGGCGTTTCCTACAAGCTGGGCTGGCTGCACCCGCTGGGCCGGCAGCTGCTGGCCTGGGCCGCGCGCGACGATGCCGGCGAGCCGCTGAGCAGCGACCGCCTGCCGGCGCTGCTGGCGGATGCGCTGGTGTCCAAGACCAACAAGAAGTTCGCTGACCGCACGCCATCCTCGCCGCTGCAGGCACCGCTGGAGCGCTACGTGGCGTTGCTGGCCCAGCGCGAGCAGTGGCTGCGCGCGGCCGCGCTGAACTTCCTGCACAGCCTGCGCGAAGAAGCCACGCAGCGTCTGGCCATGCTCAAGCGCACGCGCCGGGTGCAGACCTACGACGACCTGATCGACGGCGTGGCGCAGGCGCTGGAGGGTTCGCAGCGGCTGGAGCTGGTGCGCAAGCTACGCCTGCAGTACCGTATCGCCCTGGTCGATGAGTTCCAGGACACCGACGATCGCCAGTGGGGCATCTTCCACACCGTGTTCGGCGATTCGCCGGAAGTGCGGGAACTCGGTCTGCCGCCGGCGCTGTTCCTGATCGGCGACCCGAAGCAGGCGATCTACGGCTTCCGTGGCGGTGACATCCACACCTATCTGAAGGCCAAGCAGGCCGCGCGGCCGGCACCGCCGCTGGACCAGAACTTCCGTTCGCGACCTTCGGTGCTGCGCGCGCTGCAGGCGCTGTACGACAACGGTGGCGAAGACGCTTTCCTGGAAGCCGGCATCGGCTTCGAGCCGGTCCGCCCCGGTGGCGTGCGTACGGATGAAGACTACCTGCGCGACGGCGCCGCGGCCCCGGCACTGACCCTGCGCGTGCTGCGCAGCGAAGGCGACAAGGCGATGAGCGCCGACGCCTCGCGTGCCGCCGCGACCCAGGCCTGCGTCGCCGCCATCCACCAGACCCTGCTGGATGCGCGTGCCGGTACCGCCGTCCTGCGCGGCCGCCCGGTGCAGCCCGGTGATATCGCCGTACTGGTGCGCTCGCACCGCGAGGCGACGCTGGTGCAGCGCGCGCTGGCGGCGGTGGGCATTCCGGCGGTGGCGGCGGGCAAGCAGAGCCTGTTCTCCACCAGCGAGGCACGCGACCTGCGCGCGCTGCTGCTGGCCCTGCTGCAACCGGCTGACGAAGGTCGCCTGCGTGCGGCGCTGGCAACGGTGCTGCTCGGCCAGCGGGCCAGTGCGATTGCCAACATGGAACGCGAGGGTGACCTGCAGCGCGCGTTCCAGGCGCAGCTGCTGCATTGGCGCGAGCGCTGGCAGCGCGGTGGCCCGTTCGCCGTGGTGGCAGATGTCTGCGCCGCACAGGGCGAACGCCTGTTGGCGCTGATCGATGGCGAGCGCCGGCTGACCAACTACCTCCAGCTGGGCGAACTGCTGCAGGAAGCCTCCGCGCAGGCCCTGGGCATGCATGGCCTGCTGGACTGGCTGCAGGGGCAGATGGCCAATGCCGACCAGAACGACGAGCAGCAGCTGCTGCGCCTGGAATCGGACGCGCGCCGCGTGCAGATCATCACCCTGCACAAGAGCAAGGGCCTGGAATACCCGCTGGTCTACCTGCCGTTCGTTGGCATCGACGGTGGAGCGCCGAACAACGCCGCGCACTGCACCGTGCACGTGGACGGCGAACGCCAGCTGCACTGGAAGCTGGACAAGGACGAGGCCTGGGAAGCAGCCAGCGGCCAGCGCGAACGCGAGCAGCGCGCCGAGGATGCGCGCCTGCTGTACGTGGGCCTGACCCGCGCCGAGCATGCGCTGTGGATCGCCATCGGCGATCTCGCCGGGCTCGGCAAGACCCGTCTGGCGCCGCTGCTGGGTGACCTGCAGGCGCTGCATCCGCACACCGATGTGCACATCGACGACAGCGAGCCTGTGCTGCGGCTGCCGCAGCTGCCGGTCGAACAGGATGGCGAACCGCCGGCCGTGCGCAGCCTGACCCGGCGCGTACCGCACGACTGGTGGGTGTACAGCTTCACCCAGCTGGCGCATGCCGATGCCGGTGACGACGTCGAAGCGGCGGCCACCGAACTGCCGGCACCGGCCGCCGACGAACCGGCGGGTGCGGAACTGCCGCTGGAACCGGCCCTGCCCGAACCCGCAGCTGCCGACGCCGCACCCCTGGACCCACGCTTCATGGGCAGCCGTTTCGGCAACGTCCTGCACGAAGCGCTGGAAAACGTTGACTTCGCCGCTTGGGGCGGCTGGACAGCCGACCAGCCCGCGCCGGAAGGGCAGGCCGACCTGCTGCGCAAAGCGCTGCACGACGAAGGCTACGCCGACGAGGACCTGGACGATGGCGTGGCGGTGCTGGTGCCGCTGGTAGGCCATACGCTCACCGTCGCGCTTCCCGAAGGCGGTGCCCTGCACAGCCTGGGCGAGGGCGACCGCCGCGCAGAAATCGAATTCCACTTCGCCATCGAACCGACCGCCGTGCCCGCGCTGCTGCAGCTGCTGCACGCGCACGGCATTTCCAGCGCGCGCCGCGGCTTTGGCCTGCGCCGCCGGCTGGAAGGGCTGATGACCGGCAAGATCGACCTCACCTACGTGCGCGATGGGCGCTGGTACGTGCTCGACTACAAATCCAACCGGCTGCCGGGCTACAGCCCGGACCTGCTGCAGATCGCCATGCGCCACAGCGAATACGACCTGCAGGCGCTGATCTACACCGTGGCCCTGCACCGTTGGCTGCGCTTCCGCCTGGGTCGCAGTTACGACTACGCGCGTGACATGGGCGGCATCCGCTACCTGTTCTGCCGTGGCCTGGATGGCAACGGCAATGGCGTGCACGAGGACCACTTCGCGCCAGAGCTGGTGGATGGACTGGACGCGCTGTTCGCCGGGGGCGACGCCGCCCATGCCGACCTGGTCGCGCGTGCCCTTGGAGCCAGCGCATGAGCACCACCCTGTTGCAGCAGCTGTACCGCGGTGGCCACCTGCGCACCCTCGACCACGCCTTGGCCACCAGCCTGCGGCGGCTGCGCGAGGACACCCCCGATGCCGTGGCGGTTGCTGCCGCGCTGGCCTCGCTGGCGGTGTCGCAGGGCCACGCCGCCTTCGATCCGTCACAGCCGCAGCGCCTGCTGGAAGGCTTCCAGGCCTGGCCCGCACCCGCGCAGTGGCTGGCCCAGCTGCAGGCATCGCCGTGGGTGGCGCAGCCGGCGGATCCCGAGGCGGCCGCCGATGAGGCACCGCTGGTGCTGGAAAACGGCCTGCTGTACCTGCGCCGTTACCGCGAATACGAGCGGCAGCTGGCCGCCGGCCTGCAGCGCATCGGCCGGCACCCGTTGCCGGCGCCGGACATGGCGGCGCTGGCGCCGTTGTTCGCGCGCCTGTTCCCCGCTGCCGCCACCCAGCAAGACCACCAGGCGCGCGCCGCCGGCGTGACCCTGCGCCACCCGTTGGCGCTGGTCACTGGCGGCCCTGGTACCGGCAAGACCACCACCATCGCGCGCCTGTTGCTGCTGCTGGCCGCGCAGGCCCTGCACGCCGGCGAACCGCTGCCGCAGGTGGCGCTGGCCGCGCCGACCGGGCGCGCCGCCGAGCGCATGGCTGAAAGCCTGCGCCTGGCCGTGCAGCGCCTGCAGGAAGAAGGCCTGGACCCGGCGCTGTGCGCGGCGCTGCCGAGCACCGGCACCACCCTGCATCGCCTGCTCGGTGTCATTCCCGACTCGCCGCGCTTCCGCCACCACGCCGACAACCCGTTGCCGGTGGACGTGGTGGTGGTGGACGAAGCCTCGATGATCGACCTGCCGCTGATGGCCAAGCTGGTCGATGCCGTCGCCAGCGGCACGCGGCTGATTCTGCTGGGTGACCCGGACCAGCTGCCCTCGGTGGAAGCAGGCGACGTGCTCAGCGCCATCCTGCGTGCCAGCGGCGATGGCAGCGGTACCCGTGCCGATGACGCGCAGGCCCTGCATGGACTGCTGGCCGCGCCGACCCTGCAGCCGCAGGCTGCGCCGCGCGCCTTCGCCGGCCGTCGCGTGCAGCTGCAGCGCGGCTACCGGCAGAGCGACGCCCTGCAGCTGGCGCCATTGGCGCAGGCGGTGCGCGAAGGTGATAGCGGCACCGCGCTGGCCCTGCTGCGCAGCGGCAGCCTGTCCGGGGTCAGCTTCCACGAGAACGACGCCGACCCGCTGCGTGGCCAGCGCGACCACCTGCTTTCGCACTGGCGCACGCTGGCCGAGGCCGAAGACCCGGGCCGTGCGCTGCAGCAGGCCGGCCGCCTGCGCGTGCTGACCGCCCTGCGCGAAGGCCCACAGGGAGCACGCGGGCTCAACAGCCGCATCGAACAGCTGCTGGCCGGCAACACTCCCGGCTACTTCCAGGGCCGCCTGCTGCTGGTGACCGAAAACAGCTACCGCCATCGCCTGTTCAACGGTGACATCGGCATCTGCCTGCGCGACACCAGCGGCGCGATGGTGGCCTGGTTCCCCGGCGACACCGCCGATCAGCCCCGCGCCTTCCACCCGGCCGCACTGCCCGCGCACGAGAGCGCGTTCGCGATGACCGTGCACAAGGCACAGGGCTCGGAGTTCGATGAAGTGTGGCTGCAGCTGCCACGGCAGGACAGCCGCGTACTGTCGCGCGAACTGGTCTACACCGGCCTCACCCGTGCGCGCCAGCGCCTGCATGTGGCCGGCAGCGAAGAGGTGCTGGTGGCCGCGTTGAAGCGGCATGCGAGCCGCCTGGGCGGCCTGGCTTGGCGGCTGGGCGCCGAAGCGGGCTCGGATCCCGTTCCCGACGGGAACGGGCTCTGACCCCCATCCACGCATGGCGTGGACCTACCGGCAACTGCGGCTGTTGGTAGGTGTCGACCGTTGGTCGACACACCTGTCAGACATCGATATCCGACCCCGTGCCGACCAACGGTCGGCACCCACCAAAGCAGAGCGCCGTTCCAACAGACGGCAGGAAATTGTCGAAGGCGGGGTGGGTCCGGTTGCGGGGGCGTGAGCGCCATGGATGGGGCGACCGAGCTTACAGGGACGTACTTGCAGCGTCCCCCGCAACCGGACCCACCCCGCCGTCCCACGGATAGCCCGCTGTTGCTTCGGCTTCGGCTTGAAGCTTCTGCAGGTGCAGGGCGCAGCCCTGCCGCCCCCTCACTCCGCGATCAACACCAGCCCATCCGGGAACACGATCGCCGCTTCATCCGCACTCAGATCGAAGAACCCCACGCCGTGCTTCTCGGCCAGGTCCTGCACGCGCCCGTGCGCGCGCTCCGCCACCGAATAGGCGAATGCGGCGTAGATCACCTCGCGGCCGATACTGTAGTCGGTCAGCCCGGGACGGTCGTCGTCATCGTTGCTCAGCGGGCCGCTCATCGGCGGGAACTCCTGCACCATCTCTGCGAACCACGCCTGCAGCACCGGGCTGCTCACTGCCGGATCGTCATAGTCGTGGTTCTCGCCCCACTCGGCCTGCTTATCGAACCAGGCGATGAAGGCCGCCGCTTCGCGTGGCGCAGCGCTGGCCTCGAACACCATCATGTCGTAACTCATTGAACCGTCCTGTTGTCGGAGCGAAAGGCCGCCGGGCATGGCCCGGCGCTACCGGGTAGCGATGGTAGCGCCGGGCCGTGCCCGGCGGATCGCATCACACCGACGGTGCTTCGGCGTCCGCCAACCCCGGAGCCAACGCCTTCGCCTCGGGGAACAGCGCGAAGCGCAGGCCGATCAGTCCCATCAGCGCCTCGTCGCGCGCCTTGCAGGCGCCTACGCCACCGACCCGGCCCAGCGACGTGTCCAGGCGCTCGCGCAGTGCTTCGGCGGCGGCAATCGGCCGGCGTGCGGCAATCTGCCGACGGTAGTGTGCGGCAATCTCTTCCAGGATGTGCTCGACCGCCTCGCGGCTGCGCTCCGGCAGGTCCAGGCGGGCACGGCGCAGCTGCAGGATGTTCAGGCCGATGCGTGCCTCGTTGAGCATGTCCACCGAGGCGATGTCGCTGCCTTCCGGCGTCGCTGCCAGGCGCGGGGCGAGCAGGCCCAGCAGGTCCAGCATGCGTGCGGCGAAGCGCTGGCGGTCCTGCTGGCCGCGCCCTTCGGCGGCCTCGGCCAGCGTGGTCCAGCCCTGCCGCACCAGCCGGCGCGCGGTCCACTCGGCACCCACCGAACGGAACAGGCGGGTCATCACCACCGCGAAGCCAATGCCGATGAACATTGCGATGGACGAGTTGAGGAAGCTCTGGATGTTGGCGCTGTAGGTGTTCTGAAGGCTCAGCAGCGCGGCCAGGTTCACCGTCAGCGGCAGCGCGAACAGCGCGCTCTTGGGGTGGTGCAGCAGCAGGCCCAGCGGCAGGAACGCCACCGCCAGCACCAGTGCCAGCAGGCCGAAGTCATGCACGGCCGGGAACACGCCGAACAGGTACACGCCGGCCACCAGCGAAGCGACGATGGCCCAGACCAGGAACGAGACCATGCTCGGTGCCGGGTCGTCCTGTGCGGCGAAGAACGCGGCCGTCACCGCCGCCATCATCGCGCCGTTGCCGCCACCCTCCCAACCCAGGCCGATCCACAGCACGCAGTAGCTCATCAACGCCACGCCGGCGCTGAGCGCGGAGAACAGCGCCATGCCGTAGTCGACGTGCTTGTCGGTGGCCACCCGCTCGGTACGGATGCGGTAATGGGCGCGGTCCAGCGGCGCGGTGCCGTGGTCGATCGCGTGCTGCAGGGTGCGGCAGTCCTGCCACAGGTCCACCAGCTCCTCCAGGCGCAGCAGCAGGCTGGCCAGCTGCAGGTGCTGCAGGTCGCTGTCCACCTGCGGCTTCAGCGCGCTGATGCGCGCACGCAGGCGGGCGTAGTCGCTGGCACTGGCGGGCGTATCGATCCAGTCGTGGATGTCATCGACCAGCGCCGGCAGGCCCTCGGGCAGCGTCTGTCCCTCGCTGCGCAGCGCGCTCAGGCGGTCGGCAATCGACGACAGCACCGGCAGCAACAGCAGCATGCGCTCGCGCAGGCGTTCCATCGAAACCGCAGAACCCGCATGGCGCGGATCATCGCGGCGCAGGAACTCGATGAGGGCTTCGAACTGCACCAGGTCGGCGGCCAGCCGGTTGCGCGGGGCGTGGGCGCGGCCACGCTCGAGGATCTGCCGGCACCACTGCGCGGCATCCTCCATCCAGTTGCCGATGCGGGTGCGCAGCATCGGCTGCACCGAGGCCGGGAACAGCAGCGACGCGGCCAGCACCGCCACCACCGTGCCGAGGATGATCTCCTCGCTGCGCGCCACCACCGTGTCGAAGATGGTTTCCGGCGAGGTCACCGCCGGGAAGCCGATGAAGGCGGTGGTGTAGCCGGCCAGCAGGAACGCGTAGCCGCGCGGGCCACGGTTGAGCAGGGCCAGAAACAGGCAGCCCGCCAGCCAGATCGACATCGCCGCGCTCAGCACCATCGGCGTTTCCACCAGCGCCGGCAGCACCAGCAGGGTGGCCAGGCCGGCCACAAGGGTGCCGACGATGCGGTACACGCCCTTGGCCCGGGTCGGGCCCAGCAGTGGCTGGCTGACGATGTACACCGTGCCCATCGCCCAGTACGGGCGCGACAGGTTGCCGGCCATGGCGATGTACAGCGCGGCCACCGCGGCCAGGTAGGTCTTGATCGAGAACAGCCACGCCTGGCGGTCGGTCAGCGCGTTCATGGCTTACTTCGCCGTGGCCTGCGCGGTGGCCGGGGCCGCCGCCGCGACCGTGGTCTGCCAGCCGCCACCCAGCACCAGGAACAGATGGATCTGGTCGCGCGAGACCTGCGCCTCGGCCGCGGCCAGGGTGGCATCACTGGTCACCAGGCTGCGGTCGGCATCCAGGCTGGACAGGTACGGGGTGCGCCCGGCCTGGTACAGCCGGCGGTTCTGCTCGGCGGCCAGCGCGGCCTGCTGCTGGGCTTCGCGCAGCGACTGCAGGCGGCGCAGGTCCTGCGCGTAGCGGTCCAGCGCGGTCTGCGTCTCGCGCAGGGCCTGCAGCACCGCATGGTCGAACTCGGCCAGCGCGGCGTCGGCACCGGCCTCGGCGGCGTGGATGCGGGCGTGGGTGCCCGAGGACGGCAGCGTCCACGAGATCAGCGGGCCGATCGACCACTGCTGGGTCATCGGCTGGCCGAAGTCCTCCAGCAGGCCGGCGGCACCCAGCGAGGCACCCAGACGGATGTCCGGGTACAGCTCGGCGGTGGCCACGCCGATGCGTGCGGTGGCCGAGGCCAGCTTGCGCTCGGCCTGGCGGATGTCGGGGCGACGCTGCAGCAGGGCGCGGCCATCACCCACCGGCAGCGGCTGGGCCAGGCGCGGCGCGTCGGCGCAGTCGATCACGCCGGCCGGCAGCTGGCCGGGGGTCTGCCCCAGCAGCGCGGCCAGCGAATAGGCGGCGGCCGAACGCTGCGCGCGCAGCGGCGGCAGTGCGGCTTCCAGCAGGGCGACCTGCGCGTTGGCGCGGGCCAGCTCCGGCGGCGTGCCGCGGCCGGCATTGATCAGGCGCTGGGTGACCGAGCGGCTGCGCTGCTGCAGCTGCAGCGAATGCTCGGCCACGTGCAGTTCGTGGTTGGCGTGGCAGATTTCCAGGTAGCTGTCGGCCACCTCGGCCACCACGCTCACCTGCGCCAGGTCGCGTGCGGCGGCCACCGATTGCTCGTCGGCGCGGGCCGCTTCGGCACCGCGCTTGAGCTTGCCGAACAGGTCGAACTGGTAGCTGACCGCGAACTTGCCGTCGGCCAGGTTGATCACCGGCAGCTCGTGTTCCTGCAGGAAGGCTTCGGCCGACAGCTGCGCACGGCTGACGCCGGCTTCGGCTTCGTACTCGAAGCCACCGGCATCCATCGCCTGTTCGTACACGGCGGCGGCGCGGCGCAGGTGTGCATCGGCGGCCTTCAGTTCGACGTTGTCACGCAGCGCCTGGGTGATCAGGCCATCCAGCACCGGATCGTTGTACAGCGACCACCAGCGGTCGGGAAGCGCCTGGTTGGCGGCGACGTCCGGGTTCTGGGTGTCGATGAAGGCGGCATTGGCCTCCGGGCGCTTGAAGGCCGAGCCTTCCGGCAGGGCGTAATCCGGGCCGACGGTCCTGCAGGCCGCCAGGCTGGCCAGCGCAACGATCAGGCCGAGGCGGGGCAAGGTGGTGTTCACAGGCCCGCCTGTGTCGGCGTGGTGCCGGCCTTGCCTGGGTGCTTCATGCTGTTGGTTTCGACGGTCACCGTGGCGGTACGGCCGGCGATCAGTTCCACGCCCTGAGGCACGTCATCGATGGCGATGCGCACCGGGATGCGCTGCGCCAGCCGCACCCAGTCGAAGGCCGGGGTCACGTTCGGCAGCAGGGTGCTGCCGTTGCTGCGGTAGCGGTCCTCGATGCCGGCGGCAATGCTTTCGACGTGGCCGCGCAGCGCGGTCGATTCGCCCATCAGGCGGATGTCCACGGCCTGCCCCGGGGCCACGCCGCGCAGGCGGGTTTCCTCGAAGTAGCCATCGATGCGGAACGAGCCGGTATCCAGCAGCGCCAGCACCGGCTTGCCGGCCACCACGTAGTCGCCCACGCGCATGGTGCGGTCGTTGACCCGGCCGTCGGCCGGTGCGTGCACTTCGGTGCGGGCCAGGTTCAGATCAGCCAGGTCGACCGCCGCCTGGGCGGTGGCCAGCGACGCCTGCGCGGCCTGCAGCTTGGCGCGGCGCACTTCGGCGTCCTCGGCGGCCACCAGGTCCTGCAGGCTGCGGTCACGGCCGATTTCGCGGCGCAGCTGCGTCACCGAGGCCTGGCGCTCGGCCAGGCTGGCCTTGGCCTGTTCCAGCGCGATGCGGTAGCGCGCGCGGTCGATCACGAACAGCACGTCGCCCTTCTTCACCGCCTGGTTGTCGGCCACGTTCACCGATTCCACCAGGCCGGACACATCGGGGGCCACCTGCACCACGTCGGCGCCGACATGGGCATCGCGGGTCCACGGCTCATCCATGTAATAGATCCACAGCTGGCGCAGGACCAGCAGGGCCACGATCACCGCCGCGCTGGTCAGCAGTATGGGAAGGGTCTTCTTCACGATCTTGTTCACGATTGCATCCAACGCAGGAGGTGGAACAGCAGGCCCAGCACGATCCCGTACAGCGCCAGGTTGAACAGCGCCGGATGCCAGACATGGCGGTAGGCACCGGCACGCTGCAGCAGCGCGTGCAGGCCGCTGTTGATCAGGTAGGCCAACAACATCAACCCGAGCAGGGTCGGGACGAACACTCCGTGGAGACTGAATTCACCGGGCATCGGTAGGGGGGCGAGATGGTGGAGGGGAGGGCAACACACAGGACAACGGCAACGGGCAAAAGCCGCTGGCGCCTGCACGGCAGCGGCGGTGTTTCAAGGACAACGCGCTTACGTGATGCGGTCGGCCGCCTCGGCCAGCAGGCGCCATGCCTTCAGCACGGCCTGCAGTTCATCCATGGAAAGTTCACCGAACACGTCCTGGCGCAGGCCGATGAGCTGTTCCTCCAGCTCGCGCACCAGCGCCTGTCCCTCGTCGGTCAGCCACAGCAGGTTGGCGCGGCGGTCGCTGGCGTCGCTTTCGCGGCGGACCAGGTCGCTGGCGCACAGCTTGTCCAGCAGGCGTACCAGGGAGGGGCCTTCCATGCCCAGCTGCTGGGCCAGTGCCACCTGGCGGATACCGCCGCCGGAGCGGCCGATCATCAACAGGGGCATGGTGCAGGCGGTGGAGATGCCGTAGCTGCCGAGCCGGCTGTCGGCCAGGCGCTGCCACTGACGTCCCGCATAGAGCAGGCCGGAGCTGAGCTGCATCTGCAGCCGGGTGCGGTCGTCGAGGGGTCGGTCCATAAGAGATAGATAGGGTACTACTAATTTGATTCCTATCAATAGTTTTTGCTGAATGGGTGATTGGGGTGGGTGTACTGAGGAAAGCGTTGCGCGTGCTGGTTGTCGGTGGGGCTGCGGGGTCCGGCCTGGCCGCTGGCGGCTGGGCGTTCGGGCGCTTGCGAGGCATGCCTCGCGAGCAAAGCGCCCTCGCCCTTGGGAGCTCGGCCGCGGCATCCATGCCGCGGACGGTCCTGCCCCGCCCGGCCCCCGCTGCCCTCCCATCACCCCGCGAGCGCGGTGGGTTGGCTCCTTGAAGGCAGGAGCGGTAGCGCCGGGCCATGCGCGGCGAGCGCAGCGGCGGCACAAACAGCCGCCGGGCATGGCCCGGCGCTACCAGAGCACCCACCACAGCAGCGGCGCGCGGTGCTTCCGAAGCCTGCTTTCGGGCGGTCCGGCCGCGCCCGCAGGAAACTGTCCGGGAGGGGGAGGGGAGCTGCGCAGGACCGTTGGCGCCATGGATGGCGCCATCGAGTCCCCAGGGATGGGTTCACGGCGTGTCCTGCGCAGTCCCCTCTCCCCCTCCAGCCCAGTACCAGACAAGGCGCCCGAAAGACCCCCGATGAACCCGACCCACAGGACGACCCACCCCGCGGTCGGGTACGATGCTCGCCCCCCGTTCGGGACGCTGTACGCAATGAGCAAGAACAACGAAAAGGCCGCCCCGCAGGGCGATGTGACCCAGGACCAGGCCGAGGATGCGGTACGCACCCTGCTGCGCTGGGCCGGCGAGGACCCGTCCCGTGAAGGACTGCTGGATACCCCGCGCCGTGTCGCCGAAGCCTATGGCGATTGGTTCAGCGGCTACCGCGACGACCCGCGCGCCTACATGGAGCGGACCTTCGAGGAAGTGGCCGGCTACGACGAACTGATCGTCCTGCGCGACATCGAGTACGAAAGCCACTGCGAACACCACATGGCGCCGATCATCGGCCGCGTGCACGTCGGCTACCTGCCGGCCGGCAAGGTGGTGGGCATCAGCAAGCTGGCCCGCGTGGTCGAAGCCTACGCCCGCCGCTTCCAGGTGCAGGAAAAGATGACCGCGCAGATCGCCCAGTGCATCCAGGATGTGCTGCAGCCGATCGGCGTCGGCGTGGTCGTGGAAGGCGCCCACGAATGCATGACCACCCGCGGCATCCATAAGCGCGGCGTCAGCATGGTCACCTCCAAGATGCTGGGCAGCTTCCGCGACGACGCGCGTACCCGCGCCGAGTTCCTGCGCTTCATCGAAGTGGGCGGCAGGCGCTGAGCCGCTTGCCCGCACCGCGCCGGCCCCGCGTGGCCGGCACGTCCACGGCTGCCCCCGCGGCGGCCGTGCTTGGCTGCCCGCAGCCTTCTGCGTCCATGACTCCCTTCGCTGCATGAAGCACCGCGAACGTATTGCCCGCTACCGCCATCTGCGCGAACAGCCCCAGTGGAAGCTGCTTGCCGCCGACCACGCCCCGGAAATCATCGGCCTGCTGCAGGGCCTGCTGATGGACGGCGAGCGCACGTTGCCGTCCTCGGTACTGAACGAGCGCCTGCAACGCGCGCTGGACCAGCTGGCCGGCGACGAACTGTCGCGCGAGCTGCCGCGTACCGCCCAGGCCTACATCGCCCACTGGCTGGCCCAGGGCTGGCTGGAACGCCGCCTGCCCGAAGGTGCCGACCAGGAGCAGTACGAACTGTCGACCCAGGCGCTGCAGGCGATCCGTTTCGCCGACAGCCTGGAGCAGGCCCGCGTGGCCGCCACCGAAAGCCGCCTGGCCCTGGTCATCGAGCAGCTCTCGGCGCTGGCCGCGCAGACCGAAGCCGATCCGGATGCGCGCCTGTCGGCGCTGCACGACGAGCGCGACCGCATCGATGCCGAGATCGCCCGCGTCGGCGCTGGCCGCGTGGTCGCCCTCGACGGCAAGCGCGCGCTGGAACGCACCCGCCAGATCATCGGCCTGGCCGACGAACTGACCGAGGACTTCCGCCGCGTGCGCGATGACTTCGAGCAGCTCAACCGCGATTTCCGCGAACGCATCATCGACGATGAAGGCGAGCGCGGCGACGTGCTGTCGCAGTTGTTCGAAGGCGTCGACGTCATCGGCGAAAGCGATGCCGGCCGCAGCTTCCAGGCGTTCTGGCGCCTGCTCAACGATGCCGAACAGAGCGCCCAGCTCGACGCCGCGCTGGAGGCCGTGCTCGCGCGCGGCTTCGCCCGTCGCCTGGACCGCAACGAACGCAACTTCCTGCGCGGCTTCACCAGCACCATGCTGGAACGCGGCGGCCAGGTGCACGACGTGCTGCAGAACTTCGCGCGCAGCCTGCGCGGCTTCGTGCAGAGCCGTGGCTACCTGGAACAGCGCCGCCTCAACCAGCTGCTGAAGCAGGCGCAGTCCGAAGCCCTGGCCCTGCGCGATGATTTCCCCGCCCAGCGCAGCATCGGCCTCGACCTGCAGCTGACCACCAGCCGCCTGCGCTCGTGGTCGCAGTGGAAGCTGCACGACCCGCGCAGCGCGCAGGTCGATGGCAACGTCGAATACAACGATGCGGCCGCCATCAGCCTGGAAAGCGTGGGCGACCTGGTGGCCTCGTCGGAAATCGACTTCCGTACCCTGCGCCGCGACCTGCACGAACTGCTGGACGCGCAGCCGCGCCTGAGCATCGCCGAAGCCCTCGCCCAGCGCGAAGCGCCGCAGGGCCTGGGCAGCGTCATCGGCTACCTGTCGCTGGGCACGCGCTTCGGCAACGTGGTCGCCGGCGAGCAGGAGCTTGCGCAATGGCGCGGCGGCGACGGCCAGGTGCGCCGCGCACGTATTCCGCTGGTTTGGTTCACCCAGGAGAGACGCCATGAGCTGGCATGAAGATCCCATCGAAGCAGCGGCGCCCGACCTGGTCGAAGACGCCTACGAGGCCGAACCGGCACCGGTTGCCGCACCGCCGCGCCGTGGCAACGACGTCTATTACATGGGCGATACCGGCCGCCTGCCGCTGGATGCGCGCCGCGCGCTGTGCCAGCTGCTGATCGGCCCCAGCATCGACCAGCTGCGCCACGCCAAGCTGTGGCCGGCGCTGATCCGCAGCGAAGCCGCGATCCGCTCGGCACTGGCCGACCTGTTCCTGGAACTGGTGCTGGACCGTGACAGCGGCGTGGCCTTCACCCGCCAGGCCGACACCGAAGACGTCGACGCGCCGGTGCTGCTGCGCACCTCGCCGCTGACCTTCATCGATTCGGTGCTGCTGCTGTACCTGCGCCAGCAGCTCGCCGAGGCCGATGCGCGCGGCAACCGCGCCGTCGTCGCCGACGCCGAGATGGCCGAAGCGCTGGCCATCTACGAGAAGAACCTGTCCACCGACCGCGCCGGCTTCAACCGCCGCGTCGCCTCGGCCGTGCAGAAGATGAAGGACAACCACATCCTGACCCGCCTTGGCGGCCAGGAAGACCGCCACGAAGTCTCGCCGGCGCTGAAGCTGATGTTCTCCGCCGAAGACGTGTCCCAGCTTTCGGCGGTGTACCGCCAGCTGCGCGAAACCCCGGCTGCAGAAGCCTGAGAGTCCCGAGCACCGCATGGCCATTTCCAAGCACACTCCCGCCCTGTTCAATGAAGGCCTGCCGGACCCGCGCCTGCAGCAGTTCCGCATGCGCCGCCTGCAGGTGCACAACTGGGGCACCTTCAACGGCCTGACCGAAGTGCCGATCGCCGAGCGCGGCTTCCTGTTCGTCGGCCGTTCCGGCTCGGGCAAGTCGACCCTGCTCGATGCGATGTCCGCGCTGCTGACGCCGCCGGCCATCGTCGACTTCAACGCCGCCGCGCGTGAAGCCGAGCGCAGTGGCCGCGACCGCAACCTGGTGTCCTACGTGCGTGGCGCATGGGCCGACCAGCAGGACAGCGGCACCGGCGAGATCGCCACCCAGTACCTGCGCAAGGGCGCGACCTGGACCGCCTTGGTGCTGGAATACCGCGCCGGCGATGGCCGAGTTGTGTGCCTGGTACGCCTGCTGTGGATCTCCGGCAACGGCACCTCGGCCGGCGACGTGCGCAAGCACTACATGATCGCCGAGCGCCCGTTCGACATCGCCAAGGACCTCGGCGGCTTCGACCTGGACCTGCGCAAGCTGAAGCAGAAGCTGGCCGACATCCACCACTTCGATACGTTCTCCGGCTACGCCGAGCGCTTCCGCCACCTGCTGGGCATCGACAACGAGATGGCGCTGCGCCTGCTGCACAAGACGCAGTCGGCGAAGAACCTGGGCGACCTCAACGTCTTCCTGCGCGACTTCATGCTGGACACGCCGCGCACTTTCGATGCCGCCGAGCGCCTGGTCAGTGATTTCGCCGAACTCGATGGCGCGCACCAGGCGGTGGTCACCGCGCGTCGCCAGGTGGAAACCCTGCTGCCGGCGCGCGCGCACTACACCGAACTGAAGCACATGCATCGCCAGCGCGGCGATGACGAGACCCTCAAGCTGGGCATCGACAGCTTCCGCGAAAGCCGTCGCCAGCTGCTGATCGAAGCGCGCCTGCGCGAGATGGACGTGCGCGACCGTGGCCTGCTGGGCGAAGAAGCCCAGCGCCGCGCGGCGCTGGACAACCACACCGAACGCCTGGCCGAGCTGGAACTGCAGCGCCGCCAGCAGGGCGGTGAGCGCATCGAGGAACTGGAACGCGAGCAGGGCCGCGCCGAAGCCGAGCGCGACCGCCGCCTGGCCAAGCAGGCGCAGGCCCGCGAGGCCGCGCGCCACCTGCAGGCCGAGCTGCCGGAAGACGCGCACGGCTTCTCCGAACTGGTCGAACGCGCGCAGAACGAACTGCAGGACCGCCAGCGCGCTTCGGCGGCGCTGGACGATGCGATCAGCGAACGGCTGGGCGGCAAGCGCGATGACGAACGTCGCTTCGGCGAAGTGCGTGGCGAACTGGAAGCGATGCAGCGCACGCCGTCCAGCATTCCCGCACCGATGCAGAAGCTGCGCGCACGCCTGGCCGAGGAAACCGGCATTTCTGAAGCCTCGCTGCCTTTCGTGGGCGAACTGATCCAGGTCCGTACCGAGGAGCAGAACTGGCAGGGCGCCATCGAGCGCGTGCTGGGCGGCTTCGCGCAGTCGCTGCTGGTGGACGACAAGCACTACAACGAGGTAGCCGGCTGGGTGAACCGCACCCACCTCGGCATGCGTTTCACCTACTACCGCGTGCGTCGCAACGACGATGCGTTCGCCCGCGAGCCGTCCGCGCGTTCGCTGCTGCACAAGCTGGAACTGCGCGACCACGCCTTCGAAGGCTGGCTGCGCCGCGAGTTGGGCAAGCGCTTCGACTACGAATGCGTCGATGCCAAGCAGCTGCGCAACGTCGACCGCGGCATCACCCGCGAAGGCCAGGTCAAGCATCCGGGCGACCGCTTCGAGAAGGATGACCGCAGCGCGGTAAACGACCGTCGCCGCTGGATCCTGGGCTTCAACAACCGCGACAAGCTGGTGGTGTTCGAGCGCGAAGCGCAGGAACTGGCCAAGCGCATCGCCAGCTGCGATACCGATATCGCCAGCCTGCGCGGCCAACGTGACCGCGACAACGAACGCCGCCTGGCCTGCCACGAGCTGATCGGCATCCAGTGGAACGAGATCGACGTGGCCGCACCGCAGCAGCGCCTGGCCGACATCGAAGCCACCCTGCGCGACCTGCGCGAAGGCAACGCCGACCTGGCCCGCCTGGCCAAGCAGATCGACGCCGTGCGCGCCGATATCGAGCAGGCCCGCCGTACCTATGAAGACACCCGCGTCGAGCGCGGCCAGCTGGTGCGCGAACGCGACCGCCTGGACCGTGCCCGCCAGCAGAGCCGCGCCCTGGTGCTGCCGGCGCTGGCCGAAGACCAGGAAGCGGGCCTGGCCGAGCGCCTGCAGGAGCAGGGTCCGCTCAGCCTGGAAACGCTTGAGGCGCACATGCGGCAGGTCAGCAACGCGCTGAACGAACAGCTGTCGTCATCGCAGCAGGACGTCAACCGTGTCGAGAACCTGCTGCTGGGCTGCTTCCGCCGCTTCATCCAGCAGTGGCCGGAGGAATCGGGCGACTTCACCGTGTCGGTGGCCTCGGCCGAGGATTTCCTCGCCCGCTTGGAGCGCCTGGAACGCGATGGCCTGCCGCAGCATGAAGAGCGCTTCTTCGACCTGCTGCAGAACCAGAGCAAGAACAACCTGCTGGCCCTGCAGCGCCACAGCGCCGAGGCCCGCAAGTCGATCGGCCAGCGCCTGGACGAGGTCAACGCCAGCCTGGAACAGGTGCCGTTCAACCGCGGCACCCTGCTGACCATCGAGCTGAGCGACCGCCGCCTGCCGGAAGTGGGTGAGTTCCACCTGCAGCTGCGCGAGGTGCTGTCGCAGCAGCAGACCGAACAGCGCGAGCTGGCCGAATCGCAGTTCACCGTGCTGCGCCAGCTGGTCAACCGCCTCGGCTCGCAGGAAGGCGAGGACAAGCGCTGGCGCGAACTGGTGCTGGACGTGCGCATGCACGTCGAGTTCATCGGCGTGGAGCTGGATGCGCAGACGCGCCAGCAGGTCGAGATCTACCGCAGCGGCGCCGGCAAGTCCGGTGGCCAGCGGCAGAAGCTGGCCACCACCTGCCTGGCCGCGGCACTGCGCTACCAGCTCGGCGGCGCCGACAGCCAGCTGCCCAGCTATGCCGCCGTCGTGCTCGACGAGGCCTTCGACAAGGCCGACAACGAGTTCACCGCGCTGGCGATGAACATCTTCGACAACTTCGGTTTCCAGATGGTGGTCGCCACCCCGCTGAAGTCGGTGATGACGCTGGAACCGTTCATCGGTGGCGCCTGCTTCGTCGAGATCAGCGGCCGCCATGATTCGGGCGTCCTGCTCATCGAGTACGACGAAGAAGGCAAGCGCCTGAAGCTGCCCGAGCGCAGCCGCCAGCAGGCCAACGAACCGGAAGAAGCCGAGGCCTGACCGCCCTCCCTGTAGAGCCGAGCCATGCTCGGCTGCTCTGCGCGACCGGCAACAGCGTGCCAACCAAGGTTGGCACCTACCAGATCATTTCGCGCCCTTACGCTCCGCGGAACGTATCCAACGCCATCCGCGCGATCAGCACCACCACCAGCCCCACGAACAGCTTGCGGATGAACGGCGTGCCGCCCTTCAGCGCCAGCCGCGTGCCCACCACCGAGCCGAAGATGTTGGCCGCCGCCATCGGCAGCGCGAACAGCCACAGGATGTTGCCGGTGGGGATGAAGAACGAGATCGCCGCCACGTTCGTCGCCAGGTTCACCACCTTCGACGCCGCCGAGGCGCGCAGGAAATCCAGACCGAAGAAGCGCACGAACAGGAAGATCAGGAAGCTGCCGGTGCCCGGCCCGAAGAACCCGTCGTAGAAACCGATCGCCGCACCGATGGCCAAGGCGATGGCCAGCTCGCGGCGACCGATCTCCTGCGGCCGGTGCAGTGCACCGAAATCCTTCTTCCACAGTGTGTAGCCCAGCATCGCCACCAGCAGCACCAGCACCAGCGGCCGCACCGCCTCCTTGGGCAGCAGGCTGACTGCGGTGGCGCCGGCGAAGGAGAAGATGAAGGCGGTGCCGGCGGCGAACAGCACTGGCTTCCACGGGAAGCGCACGTTGCGCGCATAGCGCCAGGCCGCCGCGCCGGTGCCGAACATCGAGCTGAACTTGTTGGTGCCGAACAGCATCGCCGGCGTCTGCTGCGGCAGCACCGTGAACAGGCCCGGCAGCTGCACCAGCCCGCCGCCGCCCACTGCCGCATCGACCAGGCCGGCGATGAAGGCAATCACCACCAACCACCACAACTCAGGGGGAACCAGTTCCAGCACGGCGATCGACACTTGGATGGGGGGCGACAGCATACGCCTATCGCCGATGGATGCCGGGGGCGTCCCGCGCGACAATACCGGCATGACCCGCATACCCGCCGATCCCTGTCCCTGCGGCCTGCCCGCCGACTACGCCACCTGCTGCGGCCGCTACCACGCTGGCGAGGCCGCCCCGGATGCCGAGCGCCTGATGCGTTCGCGCTACAGCGCCTACGTACGCCAGCTGGCCGACTACCTGCGCCAGACCTGGCACCCGGACACGCGCCCGGCCGAACTCTCTCTGGATGAGGCACCGGGCCAGCGCACCCAGTGGCTGGGCCTGACCGTGAACGATCACACCGTCACCGGCACGGACAGTGCCGAGGTCCGCTTCACCGCCCGCTACCGCATCGGCGGTGGCAGTGCGGTGCGGATGACCGAGCACAGCCGTTTCCTGCGCATCGATGGCTGCTGGTACTACCTCGACGCCGTCTGAACCCTTGATCTTTCAAGCATCCACCTGGCCATGACATCGCGCTCACTCCCAGCAGCCGAAGCTGGTCCGCATGGACAGCGCAACCCTCGCCGTCGCTGCCCCGCAGCGTGAACTCGCCAGCCACTTCGCCCACGTGCGTGGACGCAGCCAGCAACTGGCCGCACCGCTCAGCGCCGAAGACGCGATGCTGCAGAGCATGGACGATGCCAGCCCGGCCAAATGGCACCTGGCCCACACCACCTGGTTCTTCGAGCGCTTCGTGCTGGCCAGCGTACGTGGCCACCAGCCGTGGGATCCGGCCTGGGATTTCCTGTTCAACAGTTACTACAAGAGCCTCGGCCCGGCCCATGCCCGCCCACGCCGCGGCCTGCTGTCGCGGCCCTCGCTGCAGCAGGTGAGCGACTATCGCCGGTACGTCGATGAGCAGGTGCTGGCGCGCTTGGCCGATGGCGACCTTGGTGAAGAGGCGCTGCAGCACCTGCAGCTGGGCCTGCAGCACGAACAGCAGCACCAGGAACTACTGCTGACCGACATCAAGCACGCCCTGTGGTGCAACCCGCTGCAGCCGCCCTATCGCGAAGACCTCGCAGCGGTCACCAGCGCGGCCAGCGCACAGGGCTGGGTTGCACGGGAAGAAAGCATCGTCAGCGTCGGCGCAGCGCGCTGGCCGCAGCACGCGCCCTTCGCCTACGACAACGAATCGCCGCCGCACCGCGTACTTGTTCCCGCACACGCCATCGCCGAGCGCCCGCTCAGCAACGGCGAGTACCGTGCTTTCGTCGATGCCGGCGGCTACCGCGATCCACGCTTGTGGCTCAGCGAAGGCTGGGCCCTGTGCGAGGCCGAAGGCTGGCAGCACCCGCTGTACTGGCACGACGACCTGCAGCGCGAGTACACCCTCGGCGGCTGGCGCGCGCTCGATCCACATGCGCCGGTCTGCCACCTCAGCTATTACGAAGCCGACGCCTGCGCGCGTTGGCATGAGGCACGGCTGCCGACCGAATTCGAATGGGAAGCGGCGGCCGCCACGCAGCCGCCCAGCGGCCACTTCGCCGATGACGACCAGCTGCATCCGCATGCAGGGCAGGGCACGGGCCTGCGCCAGCTGTTCGGCGATGTCTGGGAATGGACCAGCAGCGCCTATGGCGCCTACCCCGGCTTCCAGCCCTTCGGCGGCAACCTGGGCGAGTACAACGGCAAATTCATGTGTGGCCAGTGGGTATTGCGCGGCGGCAGCTGCGCCACCCCGCGCGGCCACGTACGCAGCAGCTACCGCAACTTCTTCAATCCACCGGCGCGCTGGCAGTTTTCCGGCGTACGCCTGGCGAGGGATCTTCCATGAGTACCGTGCAGGACGCGCTGCAGGCGCTGACCGACCTTACCCCCGGCCGCCAGCAGATCATGGCCGACGCCGTGGCCGGCCTCTCGTGCGCCGCGCGCCAGCTGCCGTCCAAGTATTTCTACGACGCGCGTGGCTCGCGCCTGTTCGAGCAGATCACCCACACCCGCGAGTACTACCCTACGCGCACCGAACTGGCCCTGCTTGACCGGGTCCTGCCGGAAATCGCCAGCGCGGTCGGCGCCCATGCCCACGTGGTCGAACTGGGCAGTGGCAGCGGCCGCAAGACCGCCCTGCTGCTGGCCGCCCTGCACGATCCGGTGGCCTACACCCCCATCGAGATCTCGCGCGCCGCGCTGCTGTCCAGCATCGACCACCTGGCCCCGGCGCTGCCGCAGGTGGAGATGCTGCCGGTCTGCGCCGACTTCACCCGCCCGGTGCAGGTACCCGAACCGGAGCGCGCGGCGGCGCGGCGCCTGCTGTTCTTCCCCGGTTCCACCCTGGGCAACTTCGACGGCGAAGAGGCCATCGCCCTGCTGCGCGCGATGCGCCAGACCATGGGCGATGACGGCCTGGCGCTGGTCGGCATCGACCTGCACAAGGACCCGGCGCTGATCGAGGCCGCCTACAACGATGCCGACGGCATCACCGCCGCCTTCACCCTCAATCTGCTGGCCCGCCTCAACCGCGAGGTCGGCAGTGATTTCGACCTCGATGGCTTCCGCCACCAGGCGCGCTACAGCACCGCGCGCATGCGCATCGAAACCGACCTGGTCAGCCAGCGCGAGCAGGACGTGCACCTGGATGGGCAGACCTTCCACTTCCAGGCCGGCGAACCGATCCGGGTCGAGTACAGCCACAAGTACACCGACGCCAGCTTCAACCACCTGCTGCAGCAGGCCGGGCTGGAAACCATCGCCCACTGGAATGCGTCCGATCCGGCCTACGGCCTGCGCCTGCTGCGCGCCTCCGCTGCGCATCGGTAGTGCCGGGACATGCCTGGCGCCTGCCAGACCGTCTGCCCGCGCTAACATGGCCCCAGCACCGGCAACACGGAGGACGCCATGCCCTTGATGACCACGCTCGGCCTGGCCGCCGCGCTGGCCGCGCCGTTGACGGCGCCACCGACACCCGCCGCTGACCCGGCCTTCGCCCGCTGCATGACGCAGCTGCAGGCCACGGCCGGCAAGCAGGGCATCGCCGAGGATCGCTTCGCTGCCATCACCACCGGCCTGCAGCCTGACCCCAGCGTGTTGCCGCTGCTGGATGCGCAGCCGGAATTCACCACGCCGATCTGGGATTACCTGGCTGCCCTGGTCGATCGCCCGCGGGTGGACGATGGCCGCGCCATGCTGCAGCAGCATCGCGATCTGTTGCAGCGGGTATCGGCGCAGTACGGCATCGATCCGGCCACCATCGTCGCGGTATGGGGCGTGGAGAGCGACTATGGCCGCGTGTTCGGCAAGCGTCCGCTGCTGCAGTCGCTGGCCACGCTGTCCTGCGCCGGCCGTCGCCAGCCCTTCTTCCGTGGCGAACTGCTGGCGCTCATCAAGCTGATCGAGCAGGGCGACCTGCAGGCGCAGGGTCTCACCGGTTCCTGGGCCGGCGCCTTCGGCCACACCCAGTTCATGCCCAGCACCTATGCGCGCATCGCCGTCGACGGTGATGGCGATGGCCGCCGCGATCTGGTGGCCAGCATTCCCGATGCACTGGCCTCCACCGCCAACTATCTCAAGCGCGCCGGCTGGCGCAGCGGCGAGCCGTGGGGCATGGAGGTGCGTATTCCCGAGGGTTTCAAGACGGCGCAGGCCGGGCGCACCCAGCGTCGGGCGCTGGCCGACTGGCGCGCACTGGGCATCACCGGCCTGGATGGCAGCGTCCTCGCGCCGCAGGGCCTGCCGGCCGATGCCCGCGTGGCCCTGCTGCTGCCGGCCGGCAGCAAGGGCCCGGCGCTGCTGGTGTTCCGCAACTACGATGCGATCTACAGCTACAACGCCGCCGAGAGCTACGCGCTGGCCATCGCCACCCTGGCCGACCGCCTGCGCGGCGGCAACGGCCTGACGACCGCCTGGCCCACCGATGATCCCGGCCTCGGCCGCGACGAGCGCCGCCAGCTGCAGACCCTGCTGCTGGCCCGTGGCCACGATATCGGCAGCGCCGATGGCATGATCGGCAACGCCAGCCGGCGCGCGATCCAGGTCGAGCAGCGCCGCCTGGGCTGGGCCGATGCCGATGGCCGCCCCGGCCAGCGCATCCTGCGCGCGCTGCAGGCCGAGCCGCGCACGCCGGCCACGCCCACCCGTTTCAGTCTTCCCGCCAACTACAGTGCCGCGCAGTCGCCGGCCTTACGGAGTCGATCCACCGTGCAACAGATCCAGGGTGTCAGCAGCGGCCAGTTCCAGGGACTCGATGCCTGGCTGGTGGAAACCCCCGAAGCCACCGCCGCCATCAGCGTGTTCGGCGGCCAGTTGCTGTCCTTCGTGCCCAAGGGCCAGCCCGACGTGATGTGGCTTTCGCCCAAGCGGGCCGAGCTGCCGACTCCGATCCGTGGCGGCAGCCCGGTGTGCTGGCCATACTTCGGCCGCCAGGGCCAGGGCAATGACGTGCCGGCGCACGGCTTCGTCCGCACCCTGCCGTGGGAACTGCAGCAGGCGCGCCGCCTCGACGACGGCAGCATCGAGCTGACCCTGGCGCCGCCGGCGCTGCAGGATCTCGGCCTGCGCCTGACCATGACCGTGCGCGTGGGTCGCGAGTTGCGCCAGCAGCTGATCACCGAGAACACCGGCAGCGCACCGGCCACCTTCACCCAGGCCCTGCACAACTACTTCCGCGTGGGCGATGCGACCCGTGTGGAGGTGGACGGCGTGGACGGGGTGACCTACCAGGACAAGTACGAGAACTACGCCCAGACCCGCCGCCAGCAGGGGCCGTGGTCGCTGAGCGATCCGCGCGACCCGGGCCGCAGCGACCGCATCTACAGCCCGGCCGGCGGCCGCTACGTGCTGCGCGACCCGGTGCTCAAGCGCCGCATCGAACTGCGTACCGAAGGCAGCCGCGCGCTGGTGGCCTGGAACCCCGGTGCTGAGGCGGCGGCGAAGATGGCCGACGTTGGCGATGGCTGGCGCGAGTACGTCTGCCTGGAGGCCGCCAACGCCGGTCCGGATGTCGTGACCGTGGCCCCGGGCGGCCGCCACATGCTGGTGCAGGTGCTGTCCAGCCAGCCCCAGCCCTGAGCGGGCCCCGTTACAGACAAGGAGCGATGCATGCAGGAGGCACAGTGGTTCTACGCCAACAGCAGCCAGCGCGAGGGGCCGGTCGACCTGGCCGGCCTGCGGCAGCTGCAGGCCGAGGGCAGGGTAGGGGCCGCCACCCTGCTCTGGTGCGAGGGCATGCCGATCTGGCGCCCGCTGGCCGAACTCGACGCGCCGCCCCAGACGGCCGACGTCGCCGCCCCGGCGGTTGTCGTCGACCGTGGGATCGATGACCCCTACCGAGCGCCCGATACGGCGCCGGGGATGCCGGCGGGCCCCACGCAGGACAGCCAGCCATTGGAAGGCGAGATGGCGCTGTACGCCGCGGTGGTCGGCCGCAACTTCGCCCTGTACCGGCGGCGCTGGCGGCTGGACCAGGGTGTGCCCCATGCGTCCGGCACCTGGCACTGGCCCGCGTTCCTGTTCGGCCTGCCGTGGATGATGTACCGGCGCATGTACCGGGTGGCGATGCTGTGGATCGCCGTGCTGGTGGTCAGCAGCGTGGCCGAAGCCCTGCTCGACGTGCCGCAGGCCTTCTCGTCCATCTCAAGCCTGGCGCTGGGCGTCACCGCCGGTGTGTTCGCCAACCACTGGTACCTGCGGCACTGCCAGCGCCAGATCGCCCAGGCCCGCGCGCTGAAGGGCAGCGACCCGGCCGCGCTGCAGGAGGAACTGGCCCGGCGCGGCGACGTCAGCTGGCTGGGCATGGTCCTCAGCCTTGCTGCGGTACTGGCGCTGGTGGTGGGCCTGGCGTTCCTGCCGACGTCCTATTGAGCCTGCAGCCGTGGGCGCAGCACCAGCAGGCACAGCGAGCCGGCCACCAGGCCCCAGAAGGCCGAACCGATGCCGGCCAGTGACACGCCTGAGGCGGTGACCAGGAAGGTGACCAGCGCGGCCTCGCGGTCGCGTTCCACGGCCAGTGCGCTGGCCAGGCTGTTGCCGATGGTGCCGAACAGGGCGATGCCGGCCACGCAGGCGACCAGTTCCTTGGGGAAGGCGGCGAACAGCGCCGCCACGGTCGCGCCGAACAGGCCGATCAGGATGTAGAAGGCGCCGGCGGCCATCGCCGCGGTGTAGCGGCGTGCGGGGTCCTCATGGGCATCGCGGCCCATGCAGATCGCCGCGGTGATCGCCGCCAGGTTCAGTGCATAGGCGCCGAAGGGCGCCAACACGGTGTTGAGCACGCCGATCCAGCCGATCACCGGCGAAATGGGCGCGCTGTAACCAGAGGCGCGCATCACCGCCACCCCGGGAATGTTCTGCGAGGCCATGGTGACCACGAACAGGGGCACGGCGATGCCGGCCACCGCCTGCCACGACAGCGAGGGCGTGACCCAATGCGGGGTGGCCAGCTGCAGGTGCAGGTCCTGCGCATGCAGCTGGCCACGGCTGGCGGCGATGATGATGCCGACCAGCAGGGTGGCGATCACCGCATAGCGTGGGAACAGGCGTCGCCCGGCCAGCCAGGTGGCGAACATCGCCAGGGCGAGCACGACCTGGGTGTTCATCGCCACGAATACGTCCAGGCCGAAGCGCAGCAGCACGCCCGCCAGCATGCCCGCCGCCAGCGCCATCGGCACCCGCTGCATCAGCCGGGCGAAGATGCCCGAGAAGCCGGCGATCATGCCCAGTACCGCGGCGAGCAGGAATGCACCCGTGGCCTCGGACAGCGAGGCGCCACCGGCACCCACCACCAGCATTGCCGCACCCGGGGTCGACCAGGCGGTGACCACGGGCACCCGGTAGCGCAGTGAGAGACCAATACAGGTGATGCCCATGCCCAGGCCAAGCGCCCACATCCATGACGCGATCTGTGCCTGATCTGCGCCGACGGCCTGTGCGGCCTGGAACACGATCACCGCCGAACTGGCGAAGCCCACCAGCACCGTGATGAAGCCGGCCACGACTGCCGGTACCGAAAGATCGCGCCACCACACCTGTCTGACCTGCGTGCCCATCGTTGCCTCTTCTACATGCATCCGTACATACATAGCGCTTGCGGCGTTGACCGCGCAACGCGCGGGCAACGCCGCAGGGATGCCGGCACGCGCGCCTTGCACGGAACAGGCGATGCGATTGTCATCTTCCTGAAAAAAAGGGTTGACGAATTCTGCAGGATCTCTAGAATTCGCTCCCTTGCTGCAGCGTGGCAACTTCCTCGGAAGCGACACGCCAACAGCGACGCCACACCGGCGAACGAGTTGATCGAACGAAGGTGTTGACGGACTCGAAAAGTCCGGCATAATAGGCGGCTCGCAACGACGAAAGACCTTCGGGTCCAACGACGAAGCAGCATCGGCAACAACGTCCACTTCGGTGAGGCGGCCTTGAAAAAGGTGTTGACGAAGCGGAAAAGCCGGCTATAATGGGCGGCTCGCTACGAAGGAAACTTCGCAGCACACGGGAACGGCGCTGAGGCCGCTTCCCCTGATCTTTGAA